>CAZUCK010000023.1:633-35785 GCA_964619505.1 uncultured Fimbriimonas sp.
GACGGATGATTTCGACGGGGTTGATGCCGATCGTGACGCTCGTGGGCGCGTGTGGCTTGGCGAGGCCGAACACTTTGTGCAAGGGTTGTCCACAGCGCTTGGCAAAGAGGTCCCAGAGTGCGACATCCAGCGCCGCCATGGCGGGTGGGTCAATGTTCGCCCTTCGCATTCCTGCGTAAGCTTCGTGAATCGAAAATTCGCTTTTGAGAGTGGCGGCGAAGGCAGAGAGCTGGGCTTGACCGCTGTCTGCGGTCCACTTCGAGCTGATGGCTGGCGACAGTTCGCCGATGCCCGTATGCTCGCCGTCGGAGGCGAGTACAAAGAGGTTTTGGCTTGAGGCTTGGGTTCCGCGACTGATCGTGATCGGATACCGCTTGTGAACTTCGATCGAGCGGAAGGTTAGGCGTACCACGTCGAAAGGCTACCCCTACGTGACGGCGGCAACTCCGGTCATCAAGCGGAGTAGATCTTCTTCTGTCGCGAGGTTCGCCGGAACTTCACCCGCGACCTTGCCCGCCCGGATGGCGAGGATGCGGTTTGAGAGGGTGATCACTTCTTGAAGTTCGCTCGAAATCATAAGGATGGCCCTGCCCGCTTTTGCGAGGCTCCGCATGAGTTCGTAGATTTCCGCTTTGGCTCCAACGTCTACGCCGCGTGTGGGCTCGTCGAGGACCAAGATGTCGCAGTTCGCAGCAAGCCACTTCGCAAGCACCAGCTTTTGCTGGTTGCCTCCGGACAGCCCTAGGGTGCCCGCCTCCGTGGTGGGCGCTTTCACGTTGAGGAGTTCGAAATACTTCGCAGCGACGGCCCGCTCGTCATTTGACCTGACGAAACTTAACGTGGCCGTATCACTAAGGGTCGGCAGGGTTATGTTCTCACGCGAGTTCATGGTGAGGACCAGGCCGAGCCGTTTGCGATCTTCAGGAACCAGGCCGAGACCTTCCTTCATCATCTGAGAAGGGTTTTCGGGCTTGACTTTTTTGCCCTTGAGCTTCACCGTGCCGTAGGCGTTTCGGTCGATGCCGAACAGCGCTTCCGCGATCTCCGTTCTTCCGCTGCCAACGAGGCCGGCAAGTCCGACGATCTCGCCCGCCTTGACTTCGAAACTGACGTTTTCAAACTTGCCGGGACTGGAGAGGTTTTCGACCTGGATGAGCGGCTCACCCAGAGCGGTCTTGACTGCCGTGGAGGGCCGGATGTCCCTTCCGACCATCAGGCGGACAAGGCCCTCTCGATCGATTTCCCCGATGAGTTTCGTCGCCACGTGACGGCCGTCGCGCAACACGCTGACGGCGTCGCACAGGCGGAAGATCTCCTCCATTCGGTGGGAAACGTAGATGCAGGTCACCCCCTCCGCCTTCAACTGCTCGATCTGAGTGAAGAGGGTTTCCGCTTCCGGTTGGGTTAGGCTGCTCGTGGGTTCATCGAAGATCACGATTTTTGCCCCGAGCCCCAGCGCTCCGGCGATTTGGACGAGTTGTTGTTTGCCCAAAGGGAGCTTTCCGACGTTGGCTGCCGGGTCGATGTCGGCGCCTATCTTGGCCAGCCAAGTTGTGGCTTGATCGCGCATCTTAGCTCGGTCAAGAAAAGGGCCCTTCGAAGGGAGCCGATGGAGCAGCAGGTTCTCCTCGACGGACAGATTCTCGCAGAACACCAGCTCCTGGTGCACGATGCTTACGCCGGCAGCCGAGGCCTCCAACGGACCGGAAAACTTGACCGGCTTGCCGAACAGCAGGATTTCGCCCTTGTCGGGGTGGACCAGGCCGGCGAGCACCTTGCCTAATGTGCTCTTACCCGCCCCGTTTTCACCGATGAGTGCGTGGCAGTCGCCATGATTGATCCTCAGCGAGACATCGTCGAGAGCGACCACGCCGGGAAATCCCTTCGTGATGCCGCAAACTTCAACGGCGATCGAGTCATCCCTTTGGCGATTCACTTCTTCGAAGGCATCTTAAGATACTTCTCGTCGATCCCCGTGAAGCCCCAGTCTTGCAACTGCCTGGCCCAGTCGCCGAGGTTGTCCTTCGTCACTCGGACCAGGGCCATCTTGTTCACGACCGGAGGCTCCTTGCCATCAACCAGCTTTTCCACGATCGTTTGCACCGAGAAATAGCCCCAAGTGTAGGTTGGTTGTGCGAGCAGAACGGGGGCGATGCCCTTGTCGATATACGGCAACTCCACGGGCAGGGCGTCGACGGCCACGACCTTCACCTTGGCGGGGTCGAGTTCGTTCAAGAACGTCTGTGTGAATAGGGGCCACGCGCCGATCATCGCCCAGGCGTTGATCTCCGGGTTTGCTTTCATGTCCTTGCTGACCTCGTTGGCGCCATCCTCCGGCGTCTCGTTGTGATAGAACGCGCCCACCACTTTTAGGCCGGGATACTTCTTAGCCTCGTCTTGCGCACCCTTCACACGAAGCTGCAGGTTGGGAGCGTTCTGGTTTCCTCCCAAGATGGCGACGTTGGCTTTGCCGTTCGTGAGCTTCGCGATTTCGGCCATCACTTGATGGCCCGCGTCTTCGTTGTCCGCGCCGTAGAAGGCGAAGCGTTTGGATTGAGGAGCATCGCTGTCGAACGTCATGACGGGCACACCCTTGTCGGCTGCGTCATTGATGGCGCCCGTGACCTTGCCCGCATCGGAGCAGCTCAAGATGACCGCGTCATCCCCTTCATTGACCGATTGGGCGATGTTCTGGGCCTGCACTTGGCCGTCTTCGGTGGGCGGGGTGCGCCAGTCGATGGAAATTTTGATGCCGGTCTTGGCGGAGAGGTCTTTTGCGGCCGCCTCCGCGCCCGTTCGGGCGGAGAGAAACACTGGGTTGGTCGAGCTCTTGGCGATGAGCGCGATCTTCATCTCCTTTTTGGCGAACTTGGTCCCCGTCTTTGTGGGTGTTGTGGTTGCGGCCTTTTCGCCTCCGCTGCAACCCGAGATCCCAAGGATCGCCGCCATGCCGAATGCAAACAACGTCGTTCTCAACTTCATAGCCCTCAACTCCTCTGTTTCGTAAGCCGTCTGGCGCCCAGCGAGCCGCTCAGCCGATCCAGCACGACCGCAATGATGATCGCGCTTCCTATGATGATCCATTCGTAATTCGCGTCGTAATGCAGCAGCCTGATCGACTGGCGCATCAGCACGATCAGCAGCGCGCCGAGAAGGGCGCTGATGGCGCTGCCCTTGCCCCCGGTCAGGCTCACCCCGCCAACCACCGCGCTCGCGATGACGTACAGCTCGTAACCCGTGGCGTCCGCCGACGAAGACGATCCGAAGTAACTGTTGCCTACGAAGGCGGCGATGCCGGCCGTCAGTCCGCAAAGGGCATAGACGCCGATGAGAACGCGGTTCACCTTGACGCCCGAGTACATGCTGGCGACGGGATTGCCGCCGACCGCGAAAACGTGCCGCCCCGCGACCGTCTTTGTGAGATAGATCCAGCCCACGACGGCGGTGGTAAGCATGGTCAGCAAGGGGACGGGGTAAAGCCCTTTTTGGAGTCCGAGGCTCGCTTTGGCGACGTTGGTGAGGGCGTTTGGGACGAGGATGCTTTCGCCGTGGCTCTTCACGAACGAGACGCCCCGGAAGATCCACATGGTGCCCAGGGTGATGATGAACGGGTGGACCTTCAGTCCCCACACCATGGCGCCGTTGAGGAGCCCGCAGAGGAGTCCGACGCCCAGACAAACCGCCAGGCCGACGCCGACGGCTTCTGTGCCCTGCAGGTTTTGGCTCCTTAAGATGATCGCCATGAGCACCCCGCAGAGCGCGTAGATGGAGCCGACGGAAAGGTCGATGCCGGCCGTGATGATCACCATCGTCGCCCCGACGGCCATGATGGCGAAGGTGCTTGTCTCGGTGGCGACCTGCATGAGGGTGCCCGCGTTCAGGAAGTTGTTGACGTTTTGGCCGGAGGCGTCTTGGTGGGAGCCTGCGAACACCGTGAGCAAGGTGGAGAGGAGCACGATCACGACGATCAAGCCAAACTGCGCCGATCCTACGATTGCCGCCAGCCGTCCGCGCATGGTTTGCATTGTGCAACAGATTCGGCAGAAGCTGGATCTCCGGGCGGGCTCAAATCGGGCATCGCTCCGGTCGGGATGACGCTGGGCCAGCTACTTGCCCAGCTCTTGCTTCCAGGCGTCGATGAGCTTCAGGGCGTCCATGGGGGTGATGGAGTTGACGTCGAGCGCTTGCAGCGCTTTTACGACGGCGGGTTGCTCCATTTCGAATAGCGTCATCTGCAGCTTCTGCACCCCTTGCACGGAGACCGTCGGCGCGGCGTCTTGGCCCTCCAGTTCGGCGAGAATCTCGGCCGAGCGGAGGAGCACCGCTCCGGGAACCCCCGCCATGCGGGCTACGTGGATTCCGTAGGACCGGTCGGTGCCGCCGGGAAGCACCCGGTGGGTCCACACAATCTCGTCGCCAAATTCCTCGACGGCCACCCGGAAATTGCCCACGGTGGGCAGCTGCTCGGCAAGGGAGTTGAGCTGATGGTAGTGGGTCGAGAACATCGTCTTCGCGCCGATGGCCGCCAGCTGCTCGATCATCGCCCAGGCGATGGCGAGGCCGTCGTAGGTCGAGGTTCCGCGCCCGACCTCATCCAGGATCACCAAGGAGCGGGCGGCGGCGTGGTTCAGGATGTTCGCGCTTTCGACCATTTCAACCATGAAGGTGCTTTGCCCGAGTGCAAGCTCATCTTTTGCCCCGATTCGAGCGAAGATCCGGTCGCACAGCCCTATGCGGCAGGTTTTGGCGGGCACGAAGGCCCCGATTTGGGCGAGCAGAACGATGAGGGCGGTCTGGCGCAGGTAGGTGGACTTGCCACTCATGTTGGGGCCGGTGAGGATGATGACACGCTGCTTTTCGCCCAGGCTCAGGTCGTTGGGCACGAAATTTGGGGCGTTGGCCTCCACCACGGCGTGACGGCCGCCGTGGATTTCAATGACGTCTTCTTCGACGATCTGCGGTTTTGTGTAGCCTTTGCGCACGGCGACCTCCGCAAATGTGGCGAGGACGTCCAATTCGGCGATGGCGCGGGCTGTCTGGAGGATCACCTTACACCGCTCGGCGACCTGCTGGCGAAGCCTTGCGAAAAGTTCGGCTTCGACGGCGAATGCTTTCTCCTCCGAACCCAAAACGAGCGATTCGTGCTCTTTCAGTTCGGCCGTGATGTAGCGCTCGGCGTTGGCGGTGGTCTGCTTGCGGATGTAATCGGCAGGGACCTTGGCAATCTGCGCCTTGGGCACTTCCAGGAAGTAGCCGAACACGGAGTTGAAACCCACTTTCAGGGTGGTAAGACCAGTGCGTTCTCGTTCCTTTTGTTCAAGTCCGGCGATGTAGCCTTTACCGTTTTTGCCGAACTCGCGCAGTTTGTCGAGTTCCGGATCGAAACCGGGTTTGATGATGCCTCCATCCCTGATCGAATGAGGCGGCTCGCTCACAAGGGCTTTGGTCAGCAGTTGAAGCACTTCGGAGTGGTCGCCGATCATTTCACGAAGCTCTTGGATGCGGGCGAGGCCGACTTTGCGCAGGGGCTCCGCCAGATCGGGCAGGGCGCCCAAAGAAGTGCGTAGGGCCGCGAGGTCGCGCGGCCCCGCGAATCCGGCTGCCGTGCGGGAGGCGAGGCGCTCCAGGTCGGAGAGCTTCTTGAGGCCATCGCGGATGTCGCCACGGGGCATGGCCTGGCCGACGAAACGCTCGACGGCATCATGCCTTGCTCCAATGGCGTCGGCCTCCAGCAGCGGCTGTTCGATCCATTTGCGCAGGAGCCGCGTGCCCATGGGAGTCACCGACTCATCCAGCACTTCCAGGAGCGTTAACCGCTAGCAGCCGTCCGCCAAATTCGCCGTAAGTTCCCACGAGCGGCGCGTGGCGGGGTCCAGGCGCATGAAACCGTCTACGGAGTAGGTGGAAATGGAATCCACGTGGCCGAGGGGCAAGTGGTTCTTTTCGGCGTAAGTGAGGATCATGGAGGCGGCGATTTGCGCGCTCGGCTTATCCTCGACCCCGAAGCCCTGGAGGTTTGCCACCGAAAACTGGGCGAGCAGCTTGCGCACCGCTTTGTCTTGCGAGGGTTCAGAGAGCTTGGAGACGGCGCTGCCGAGGGTCGTTTCAGCCAAAAGGCCATATTCCTCGGCGTCTTGGCCCACGAGCAGCTCGTTAGGTTTGATTCTCGCAAGTTCTTGAAGAAGGCGTTCCTGGATCTGCTCCCCGATCACTTCGGTGACCGCGAACTCGCCAGTGCTTGGGTCCAAGGTCGCAAGGCCGGCGCGGCCGTTTTGAACGCAGATGGCGGCGAGGAAATTGTTCTGCGCTGGGCGCAGCATCGAATCTTCCATGAGGGTGCCGGGGGTGAGCACACGGGTCACCCCGCGCTTGACGAGCCCTTTGGCTTCTTTCGGATTTTCCAACTGGTCACAAAGGGCCACTTTGAACCCCTTTTGAACCAGACGTGCGAGGTATTTCTCGACGGAATGGAAGGGCACTCCGGCCATGGGAATGCGGCCGTTTGTAGCGTCTTCCCGGCCAGTAAGGGTGATTTCGAGCGCCCCGGCGGCGATTTCGGCGTCTTCGCCATAGAACTCATAGAAGTCGCCAACGCGCATGGCGAGGATGACGCCGGGATGGTCTTCCTTGGCGTCGAAATACTGCTTAAGCATGGGCGTGCGAGCGGCCACATCGGAAGTATTGCCCAAGTCGAGCTTTGGGCGTGGGGGAGGCTCGCTGAAGGATCCGTGCTCTGATCACATGCTCCCGGCTCCCCTCAACTTCTCCTTTGGCTACAATGAACAAATCATGCGAAAGATGCTGCTGCGCTGGATATTGCTTGCGGTCTCGGTCGTCGTGGCCTCCTTGATCTGCGAGGCGTTGGGACTTGGTTTCCAGGTCGACGTTTCCAGCCCCACGTCCACCGGGAAGTTGTTCGTGGGCGTGGCGATTCTCAGCTTCCTAAACGCCACCGTCGGCGGGTTTCTCAAGCTGATCACGCTTCCTTTGACGTGCATCACCCTCGGCCTTTTTTCCCTCGTCATCAACGCCATTGTTTTGATGATCTCGGCGTCGTTTGAATTGGGTTTCAAGGTCGTTGGAAGTGGGTTTCAGGCGTTCCTGGCTGCCTTTGTGGCGAGTCTTTTGATTTCGCTTGTGAGCGGCGTGTTGGGCGTGTTCCTCCCCGACGACAAAGAATGATAAACCGATATCGGTTCCGAAGGATGATCGCCCCTACGGTGGGGTTGAGCAAGGCGGTTGGAGTCACCCTTCTCGGGCTGCTCTGCTTCCTTTTGGGCGCCGCTTTAAGCTTCAAACAGGCCATCGAGCCGATGCTCGGTTGGACGGCGAAGCTCGCGCGCCGTTTTCTCAGCATGGTGCTTCCGTCGGACGATCTCGAGGTGCCGACGCACTTCCTGGGTCTCGCCCTATTGCTCCTCAGCTTCCTGTTGATCTTCATCGGCCTACGACGGGGTTTGCGGCACCTAATGGAGACCTTGAATCCCGGAATCAAATCGGGCATGGTGGACGTTTACGTGCGCCGGCAGCAGTTGGCGCGGGGGCCTCATATCGTGGCGATCGGTGGCGGCACGGGTCTCAGCACCTTGCTTAGGGGCCTCAAGCAGCATTCAAGCAACATCACGGCCATCGTGACGGTTACGGACGACGGCGGGAGTTCGGGGCGGTTGGTGAAGGACAAGGGGATGATTCCTCCAGGCGACATCAGGAACTGTCTTGTCGCTTTGGCTGACGCGGAAACCGCAATGACGGATTTGTTTCAGCACCGTTTCAAGAAGGACAGTGGCACCTTGAGCGGTCACTCGATGGGGAACTTGCTCATTGCAGCGCTTATGGATCAGGCGCAAGGCGACTTTGAGAAGGCGGTTGAAATCGCATCCGACGTCCTTGCGATCCGCGGGCGGGTGGTGCCTTCGACGCTCGACCATGTGCATTTGAGGGCCCTTCTGGAGGACGGGACTGAGATTTGCGGCGAGACGGCAATCGTGGAGGCGGGGAAGCTCATTCGAAGAATCTTTCTGGAGCCTGCGAGCGTGATGCCGCACCAGCCCGCCTTGGACGCGATTCGAGACGCGGACTTGATTTGCATTGGTCCGGGCAGTGTGTACACGAGTGTGATTCCCAACATGCTCATTCCGGGCATCGCGCAGGCTTTAAGGGAGACCAAGGTTCCGAAGGTGTACATTTGCAACGTGATGACACAGCCTGGGGAGAGTGATTCGTTTACGGCGAGCGAGCACGTGACGGCGGTGCAGGTGAATGTGGAGACGCGAATCTTTGATTACGTGATGGTCAATACGGGGGTGCCAAGCGAGATGGCGATTGAGAAGTATCGGGAGTCAAAGCAGTTCTTGGTGGAGGCGGATTTTGATCGGATTCGAGCGATGGGATTTCGCCCTGTGACGGGGAACTTCATGAGCGAGTCGGACTTCGTCCGGCACGATCCCATGCGGGTTGCGGAGCGGCTCATCAGGATGGTGACGAGGTGATGGATACGGGCATACTCGTCATTTTGAGCGGTCCCAGCGGAGTTGGAAAAGATACGATCATTGCCAATTGGGCGAGCGCGAACCCATCCGTGACACGCGTGATCGCCTACACGACCCGGGAACCGAGACCGGGTGAAGTCAACGGCATCGACTACCATTTCGTCAGCATGGATGCGTTTGAGAAGATGATCGAAATGGGCGCTTTCCTTGAATACAAGGAGGTGTTTGGCAATTTCTATGCGACGCCTCTGACGGACATGGAATCCCTCCTTGCAGAGGGCAAGATCGCCGTATTGAAGATTGACGTGCAAGGGGCTTTGACGGTGATGGATCTCCGCCCTGACGCGATGAGCGTCTTCATCATGCCGCCCAGCGACGAGGAACTTGTGCGGAGGATCACGGAACGCGGAACGGACGAGGCGGAGGCGATTCGACGCAGGCTCAGGCATGCGAGGGCCGAGATCGAGCTCTCGAGGCACTATCAGCATAAGGTCGTCAACGATTCCGTAGACAAAGCGGTGATGCGGCTCCAGGAGTTGGTGTACGGGGTGTGACGAGTGCCTAACGTGGTGCTTGGGGTGAGTGGGTCGGTGGCCGCCTACCGGGCAGCAGATCTGGCGCGTGAGATGATGCGACAGGGGTGGACTGTTCGCGTCTGCTTGACTGACTCGGCCCAGAAATTCGTCACGCCAGCGTTGTTTGAGGCTTTGACTGGACAGCCTTGCCTCACCGACGTTTTTGAAGAGCCGGTTGCTGGCCGTATGGCGCATATCGACTGGGCCAGGCAAGCGGATGTCATCGCTGTCGCGCCCGCGACGGCCAACACGATTTCAAAATTGGCGCATGGGGTCGCGGACGACATGCTGTCCACGCTGGCCACCGCCTTTACGGGATCGTTGGTCGTCGCTCCGGCGATGAACCCGGCCATGTACCTTCACGAGGCGACACGCGGCTCCCTAAAGCTTTTGGCCGCAAGGGCCGCCGTGATCGTGGAGCCTGCGGAGGGAGATGTCGCTTGCGGGGAGTCGGGACAGGGCAAGCTTGCCTCGATTGAGCGCATTGTGGAGGCGGTGCGGCCAGTCATCGAGCGGCGAACCCTGCTTGCGGGAAAGCGGGTGCTGATCACAAGCGGTCCGACTCAGGAGCCGATCGACGACGTTCGATATTTGACGAACCGATCAAGCGGAAAGATGGGGTTTGCCCTTGCTCGCGGCGCTCAAATGATGGGAGCCGAGGTTCACGTGGTGTCCGGCCCCAGTTCAGAGGCGGTGCCTTACGGGGTGGCGCTGCGGCGGGTACGAACGGCTGCGGAGATGCTTGAGGCATGTCGCGAGGCCGCAAATGGTTGCGATTTGATCATCGGGGCGGCGGCGGTTGCGGATTACCGTCCTGCAGAGCGCCGGAAGGGAAAGATGCGCCGTTCTGCGGATGACCTTGAGTTGCGGCTCGTCCCAAATCCGGACATCATCGCCGAACTCGCCAAGGGTGGGGCCAAGGTTGTTGGATTCGCCGCCGAACCCGATTCGGGCACGGCGACGGCGGCGGAGAAGATCAAGGCGAAGGGTCTGTTTGCGATTGCGGTCAACGATATTTCGAGGGCTGAGATCGGATTCGACTCGGACGAGAATGAACTGACGTTGATCTACGCGGACGGCAAGAGCGTCGCGAGCGGTAAGCGCAGCAAGCTCGGCTGCGCTTTGTGGCTGTTGGAGCAACTGAGCGGGTCTCGGATCGCTTAATTTTCCGCTTGGCAAGCGCTCGCTTTTGAATGTGTGCCCCCAAACCTAAAGTCGATTGTGAGGTTTTTGCCCTAAGCCCGGTAAAGTTGCGTGCCGATCTGATGGTGGGATGAACCGCGGAATCTACAGCACGGTATCGGGAATGGTCGCCACTCAGAAGTGGATGGATGTGACGGCGAATAACCTCGCCAACATTTCCACCACAGGCTTCAAGAGGGACGGCGTCTCGTTCACGGACTCGCTTCAGCGCGAGATGGTGGCTGCGAATGGGCAGGGGGAGAGCCTCGGCACGCTGGGTTCAGGCCCCAATTCGACGGGCAATGAATTCACGGTGATGGAGCAGGGTCCCATCCAATCGACGGGAAGGCCCTTGGACGTTGCCGTGGACGGCACGAAAGGCATGTTCGCCGTTCAGACACCGCAGGGCATCCGATATACGCGAGACGGTGCGTTCGAGTTGAACGAACAGCGGCAGCTTGTCACGACGAACGGATTCCCCGTCCTCGATTCCACCCAGCGTCCAATCGAGATTCCGCAAGGCTCGGTCAGCATTGACGGAAACGGACAGATTTCGGTCGACGCCAATTCGGTCGGCACGCTAGCCATTTTCGACGGCACCTTCTCCAAAGAGGGTGGCAATCTCTACACTTCGGACGATGCCGTTCCCTTTGAGGGAGCGATCATCAAGCCGCAAGCCCTCGAGGGCTCCAATGTCAACCCGGTCGAAGCGATGATCGAAATGATCCAAATCGGCCGCGCCTACGAACTATCGCAAAAGGCGGTCCAGCAACAGGACGACCTTTCGCAACGACTGATTCAAAGCCTTTCGACGAAGTCTTAAGACGGATTGCCGGACCTGCGCCTTTAGGGGTGAGGGGGCAAAGAAGCGGCGCCACGGACTGGGCGACGTAAGAAGACTACGGAAGGCGTGAGAGCGAGGAGCTATCAGCGCCAAATGATTAGATCACTGACCACGGCGGCCACCGGAATGGTGGCGCAGCAACTGAACCTAGACACCATTTCAAACAACCTGGCCAACGTGAACACGACGGGATTCAAATCCCAGCGTGCGGAGTTCCAGGACATGGTCTATCAGACCTTCCGCTCTTCGGGCGCGTCCAGCGGCACCTCCGTCTCGGCCCCTCTTGCATTGCAAGTTGGTTTGGGATCCCGTTTCTCGGCCAGTTCTGTGAGCACCGCCCAGGGCCCGCTGAACAACACGGGCAACCCCTTCGACTTGGCGATTCAAGGTGAGGGATTCTTCCAGGTACAGCGCGTCGACGGAAGCACGGCATACACGAGGGACGGAAGTTTTAAGCGCGACGCCAACGGACTGTTGGTGACGAGCGACGGCTACCACGTTCAGCCTGAGATCACCATTCCTGAAGGAGCCACATCACTTTCCATTGCCCCGAACGGCACGGTTTCGGCGATTTTGCCCGGCACAAGCGAACCTCAAACGCTCGGCCAGATTACATTGGCAACCTTCACAAACCCCGGTGGACTGACTCGCATTGGGCAGAACTTATTCATGGCAGGTGGCGCAAGCGGCGATCCCAAGGTTGGGAATCCCGGCGATAACGGCAGCGGGAGCCTTCAGACGGGCTTCTTGGAAGGTTCGAACGTGCAGGTGGTCGATGAGATGGTGCGAATGATCACCGCCCAACGCTCCTACGAAATCAATTCGAAGGCGATTCAGACCGCCGATGAGATGCTCAGCACGATCAACGGACTGAAACGCTAAGGCTTAACGGTAAACACATGATAGGAATTCTTCTCAGCACGGTGATGACGACTGGCAACAATTCGATCGACGTTCGCGTCGATGGGCAGGGGTTGCTCCGATTCGCCCGGGAAGGCAGGGCGGTTTACGCTAAGAAAGCGCACCTTACAGTGAGCGGCGGCCTTCTTGGACAGTCAGGCGTCAGCTTGCTGCCGGAAATCCGGATCCCCCTCGGCGTCGAGGTTATTTCCGCCGATTTGGAAGGCAACGTCGTGGGCGATGTCCATGGGTCCAAAGTGGCACTGGGCAAGCTCGTCTTAGCCATTTTCCCGCTGGAGGCCGCTTTGATCCCCGACGGACAATTCCAGATTGCGGCGGACCGGCCAAAACTTTCCGAACCAGGAGTTGGAACGGCAGGAGTCATCCGCATGAGCGGTGAGCCGAACCCAACAGCGGACGCGGTCATGGCCAAGCGAGCTGTGGCTCCTTACCGCGCCCCTCAGGGAAAGCAGGTTGAGCCGGGGACGGCTCAGATTTCCGTTGCCGCAAATTCCGAAGTCGCCGGCGACAAGATTCTTCTCGGCGAGATCGCCACAATCGAGGGCGACGCAAAGCTGTGCAAGCAGCTCGACACCCTAGAGATCGGGGACTCTCCTGTGTTCGGGGTCACCCGTGGTCTTGACAGGCTCTCGGTTGAGACGAGGCTCGTCCAGGCGGGATACAAACCGACTTCGGTCACTTTGAATATGCCTGTGGGAGCAAAGCTTCACCGCAAGGCGCAGACGATCCCTTCGGATCAGTTCGTACAGGCCGCGATGTCCGCCGCTGAATCCAAGATGCCAGGGGCCACTTTCAAGTGCGACCAGCAGAGTTTGGATTTCAGCGCCCCGATGGGAAAGGTTGATTTGACCGTTGAAAACTGCGCCGTCAATCGAACCTCAACCACCGTCACGGTGGCGGTGCTAGTGGACGGCAAGCGGATCAATGCGCGGAATGTGATCCTAAAACCGGACGGGCCCTCGCAAGGTGTCACCGCAGGGCAGGCGGTGAAGATCGTCTTGAGATCCGGTGGAGCGGTCGTTGAAGTCAATGGCAAGAGTCGCAACGGCGGCTTCATGGGACAAGCGGTGACCGTGGTCGCCGACACGGGTTCTGTCCTCACGGGCACCGTCGTTGGATCCGACCGGGTCGAGGTGAAAATGTGAAAAGGATTCTCTTAGCGTTGGGATTGTTGACATTGGCGACGGCCGCCTTTGCCCAGGTCTCGGATGATAATCCTGGCTCTCTGTGGCCGGGGAACTATGTGAACCCACTCGTGGATCGAACGGCACACCGAGTCGGTGACGTGCTCACCATCGTGATCAGCGAAAATACGAGCGCAAGTTGGGCCGCGACCACCGCCACGGCGAAGACGGATACGACGAACGTTTCTCAGCCCAATATTCCGATCATCGGGGGCCTCTTCCGGGCGCTCGGCGTGGGAGCCGCGTCTTCAACATCCGGCCAAGGTACGACAACCCAGACCGGTTCCCTCACTGCGAAGATGACCGCGGTTGTGATCAACGTGTTGCCGAACGGCAACCTCGTGATCAAGGGCACACGCTATGTGAAGGTGAACAAAGACACGCAACTCGTGTCGCTGACTGGGCTTGTGAGGCGAGAGGACGTGCAGCCAAACAACACGGTTCTCAGTGAAAAGATCGCAAACGCTGAAGTGACGACGGACGGCAAAGGACAGATTGCCGATCGGCAGCGACAGGGCATTCTGACGAGACTCCTTTCCTGGCTTTTCTAGAGTTGATATGAACAGATATTCAATAACAATCTTAGCGATTTTCTTGCCATGCGCGGTCGCCTTCGGGCAAATGCCGGCCAAGGCTGACACGGTTGCCGCAAGTGCAGTAGGCAGGACGACCTTCGGGCCGTCCCCGCAGCAAATCGAACGTCTGAAGATCGCCAAAGGCGAGGAACAGGGCGTCGAGGTTCGCATCAAGGATGTCGCCCATTTCCGGGGCATCCGAAGCAACCAGCTCACTGGTTTTGGTCTTGTCATTGGCCTCGCAGGCACCGGGGATACGAGTAAGACGCCTATGACTCAGACCCTCATTGCGAACATGTTCGCGGATTGGGGAACGCAAGTCGACCCTAAAGCCATTGACTCGAAGAACGTGGCGTTGGTGACGGTGACGTGTTCGTTGCCGCCGTTTGCCCAGCCGGGCAGTCCGGTGGACGTTCGTGTTTCATCGATAGGCGATGCGAAGAGCCTTCAGGGCGGGACCCTTTTGCAGACTCCTTTGTATGCCGCAGGAAGTCACGACAAAGCTTATGTGGTGGCAGAGGGTGCGGTCAGCATTGGCGGTTTCAACGCGGGCCGTGGTGGCAATTCGGTCCAAAGCAACCACGTGAACGTAGGCAGGATTCCGGACGGAGGCATCGTCGAAGCGGCCGTTCCTACCAAGCTTGTCTTCAGTGGCAATTCGATGTACTTGGAGCTTGATCAGGAGGATTTGACGACCGCGCAGCGCGTCGCGAACCGCTTGGCCGACGCATTCCCAACGATGTTGCCGGTGGCCATCGACGGAGGGACGATCGCTTTGACCTTGCCGGCAGGCATGACGCCCGTCGAGGCCATGAGCAAGATCGAGCACGTCAAGGTTTATGCCGACGTTGAGGCAAAGGTCATCATCAACGAGCGTACGGGAACGATCATCATCGGCGGAAACGTGCGACTTGGACCGGCGGCGATCGCCCACGGCAGCCTCAACGTGAAGATCGAGGAAACGCCGTTGATCAGCCAACCCGCGCCGTTTTCGCTTGGAACGACACAGACGGCGACACAGACGTCGGTGACGGCGGGCCAAGAAACGAGCAAGATCGCTCTTATGGCGCCTAACACGACGGTTGCCGATTTGGCGAAGATTTTGCAGCTCTTGGAGCTGAAGCCCACCGACATCATTTCGATTCTTCAAGGTTTGCGGCAGCAAGGTGCATTGAAGGCGAGGATTGAATTGCAATGAACCTAAGCGACATTGGAACGGGCCTGAAGATCGCCAGCCAAGTGACTCCCAAGTTGGCAAAGTTGAAAGACGCAGCCAACAACATCGAGGCGGTGTTCGTGAAGGACTTGCTGAAGGAAATGCGCAAGGGTGTGAACAAGGTCAGCCTTGGAAAGAGTTATGGCGGAGAAATTTACCAAGACATGCTGGATGAGAAGCTTGCGGAGTCTGCGAGCAAATCCGGCAGCTTCGGGATCGGAACGATTTTGTATCGGCAATTTTCAAAGGACGTGATGCGGCAGGAAGCCGCCAACGTGAAACTGGGCCAAGGGGCCCACATCAACATCGAAGGCTGACGCCTTGAAAGACGGAGCAACTATGAAAACACGAGAACTGCAAACCCTTTGGTGGGACTGGCTTGGAACTTCGGAGCGACTCTTGCGCTCGTTGTACGAGCAGACAGCCGCCCTCACCCTGCGCGATGTCGCCCGAGTGGAGAGAATCCAACCCGAGCTGGACGCGCTGATGACGAGACTTCAAGTCTTGGACGAGAACGCTGTGACGTGCGCCCGAACGCTGGCCGAGGAGTTGGAGACCGAACCCACTCTTCGAGGCTTGGTGCGCGTGCTTGAGAAAGCCGAAGCACAGCAACTCCAGGGTCTTGCAAATCGCGTCACGGTCGCCGCTCGGAATGTTCAGGGGGTCGTCGCCAAGAACCGTACTCTGATCGAAAACGAGATGACTTACATCAACGGCACGTTGACGTTGATCGCCAAGGCGGCGGTGGATGCTGAGGGCCCTTACACCAGACTTGAAGGTACTGCGGTGCTTCTGAACGAAGCCGCCTAAACCGAAGGAAAGCCATGCCAAGCCCATTTCAAGGCATCGATATCGCTTCAAGCGCGCTGCGGGCATTCCAGCAGGCGTTGGACGTGACGGGAAACAACATCACGAACGTCAACACGCCCGGTTACACGCGGGAAGCGGTCAATTTCAATCAGGTGGTCCCGACCTCGTTTTACAGCCTCAGCACACTGAAGGCTTTGGGACAGGGTGTCGGCGTGTCGTCGGTAAATAGAATCCAAGATGCGTTTCTGGCCGCCCGTCAGCTCACGTCGTCTTCGGATCTTGGATCGGCCACTTCCTATGCGGGCAACCTAAAGCAGGTGGAATCGGTGGTGAATGAGACGACCGGTGCCGGAATCTCGAACGCCTTGGACACTTTCTTCAACGCATGGTCCGCGCTTGCGGCAAACCCCAATCAGCAGTCTCTGCTGACGCAGGTCCAGCAGGCCGGCCAAACCCTTGCCGATAAAGTCCGCGGGGCTTACAGCGATCTTGCGAACCTTGGTGCGCAACAGACGAGCAACGCGACCGCAGTCGTTCAGAGCATCAATAAAGACACCCAGACGATTGCGGATTTGAATGCGAAGATTCGATCAGCCGTTGCCGCAGGCGAGCAACCGAACCAGCTTCTCGACCAGCGAGATCAGGCCCTTCAGGACCTAAGTTCGCAGATCAACATCAACACGGTTCAAATGTCGGACGGCAGCCTCGCCGTTTATTCGAGCCAGTTCACCCTGGTGGATTCCGGCGGAAGCCATTCCTATCCCACCAATTTCGATCCGGCCACCTCGACCGTGTCTGACGCCAACGGAACTTACAGCGTGCGGAGCGGGCAGTTGGCAGGCCTGTTCCAAGCGATGAACGCGACAGCCGGTTACCAATCGCAACTCGACACGCTGGCAAATACGCTGCGAACGCAGGTAAATGCGCTTAGCAAGTCGGGAACGAACGCGTTGGGGAACACGGGGGTGAACTTCTTCAACGACTCGACCCCTCCCGCCCCACAAACGGGTGCGTCCGATTTTGATCTCGACCCTGCGGTCAAGGCGAGTGCGTTGGCCATTTCCGCGGGAACGACGGGCAATCCGGGCGACGGTTCGTTGGCCCTCAGTCTTTCTAACCTCAGGAACTCAACGATCGCCGGTTTGGGAAATCAGACCATGTCCGACTACTTCACGAGCGTGATAGGAAAGATCGGAACCGACTCGTCTTTCGCGCAAAGCGCGTTGACGACAAAGACGGCAGTCGCGACGCAGATCACGAATCAGATTCAGAGCGTGAGCGGTGTTTCTCTGGACGACGAGATGGCGAACATGCTGCGATTTCAGAGAAGTTATGAGGCCGCCGCGAGGGCCCTGAGCGTTTGCGACCAAACGACCCAAGATTTATTAGGACTTATCAAGTAATTGAGCGGGGTTATTGACCATGAGGATTAGCACCACCTACCAATTCGATTCCTATCAAAGCGCCATTGACGCGGCGAACCAGCGGATGGCTGACTCGCAGCAGGCTCTTTTGACGGGCAAGAGGATCAATACGCCGAGCGATGACCCGTATGGAACGACCAGCGTGCTCAAGATGCAGTCGCTTCAGGCGAGCATCACCCAGTACACGAGCAACCTGCAAACGGCGAAGGGGACGCTCAGCACTTCGGACGGCGCCCTGAATGACGTCGGCACTTTGCTGAATTCGGCTTATACAATCGCCTTAAGCGGAGCCAACGCCCCGACTGACTCGGCGGGAATGCAGGGTCTGGCTGCCCAGATCACGTCGCTCCAAGCGAGGCTCGTGGATTTGGCGAACACGCAGGGTCCAGGTGGCCAATACATTTTTGGCGGCCAAAAGAACACAACACAAGCATTTACGGTTACGGGCAACACGCTTACATTCAACGGCGACACCAACTCCATTAAGTCAGAGGTGGGACCGAACGAGCAGATCACGTCCACAACGGATGCATCGACGCTTTTCACGACGGCCTATTCGCAGTTGGAGGCATTGAAGAACAACCTGGTCAGCGGCAATACGACGGCGCTTTCGAACGTCAGCGTCAGCGATATGACGAATTCCTACCAGGCGACCCAGATTCTGAGGGGGGACATTGGCTCCCGGCTCCAGACCGTGGCCGCCATGACGTCGCAGAATGCCCGACGCAGCGACGACTTGACGAGCAATATTTCCAGCGTTCAGGACGTCGACGCCGCGGCTGCGATTTCCAAGTATCAGGCGGCCATGACCGCTTATCAGGGAGCACTCAGCGTAGCGAACGCCGGGATGCACTTGAGTCTCATGGATTTTCTGAAGGTCTAAGCTCATGCAAATAAACGGAACACGATTCTCGACCATTGAATTCGACGATGAGGACATCGTCACTTTTGAAGACGGCATCATCGGATTCACCGAATGCCAACGTTTTGTACTGGTCAACAACAAGCCAGACGGCCCGTTTCGGTGGCTCCAGAGTATCGACCAGCCGGCTCTTGCTTTTCTGGTCGTTGATCCTGCCGAGTACAAGTCGGATTACGCACCCGATATGACAGAAGACGTGGCGCAAGACCTTGGCCTGACTGAGGAGACCCCGCGCATGGTGTTCACCACCGTCGCAATCCCTCCTGGCAACCCTCAGGGTATGACGATCAATTTAACGGCTCCAATCATCATAAATGCAGTAACAAAAGCTGCAGCGCAAGTTGTGCTTGAAGACGCGGCGTATACTATGAAGCACCGGGTGTTCCAAGAGGCGAACCGGGTGAGTGAGGACGCGGCGGCCTAATAGGCGCAGTTTCGTGGGATTGCTCGCACCTCGCCACCGGCTACGGAGGGCGGATAGAGGATGCTGGTACTCACAAGAAAGGTCCATCAAAGCATCATCATTGGTGATGGCATCGAAGTGGTTGTGTTGGAAGTGCGAGGCGAACAGGTTCGCCTTGGCATTCGCGCACCCAAGGATGTGACCGTTCATCGAAAAGAGATTTACGAACAGATTCTGGAAGAGAATCGTAGTGCCTCCCAAGTTCGCCCCGAGGATATTCCCGAGTGAGGCGCAAGTCATAGTTGCGGTTTCTTCATGTTGAAGCGGATCAGCTTTTCACTTGAGTGTGCCGGCCTCCTTTATCTAATTTGCGCAACCGTTTCCCTCCTCAGGCTATGGCATGAGGGCGCCTTCAACTCATTTTCGATCTTCGGAGTGTTGAGCCCGCCCGCGATCGCATCCATGCTGTTCTTTCTGGTGTCGATGTTGGTGCCCGATTTGCTTGGGCAATGTTCATTCGACGTCCCTTTGAACATGACTTTGCCTGTGGTGTATCTGGGGCTGATGTTCATGGCGTTGGAGCTTGGCCCTGGAACTGAAATTCCCATCGTCCGCCTTCACCAGCTTTATTCATGGTCCTTGGTTTGGGAAGAGCCAGGGATGTTGCTGGTGACAGGCTGCATTCAGATCGTGTCTCTTTCTCTGTTGACGCGGAAAATCGGCAAGCGCTCCGAGTTCAAGCCGGTAGAATGAAGTCCGATGCAGGTCCACTTTGGAGTCGAACTGCTGAACGCTCAGTGGCCGGGTGCGGTCCTTTGCGTCGGCACCTTTGACGGCGTCCACCTTGGGCATCAGGAAGTGGTTCGGACTGCGGTTGGGCGCGCGGCCGAAATGGAGCAACCTTGCATCGTCGTCACTTTTGACCGCCATCCGGCGGCAATTCTGAACCCGACACGGGTGCCCAAGGCGATTGCATCGCTCGATGAGAACCTGGCTGTTTTTGAGAGGCTGGGCGCCGCGATGACCCTCGTGCTTGCTTTCGACAGGACGTTGAGTGAAACGCCTGCCGAAACCTTTTTCAGGGAAGTCCTCATTGGAAGGCTTAAGGCTGCCAGTTTGGTGGTGGGCCATGATTTCGCGTTTGGCAAGGGCCGCGTGGGCTCGCCGGTGTGGTTGCAAGCAAGAATCGAGACGGTCGTCGTTCCCCCGTTTGAGATTGCCGGTCGACGGGTCAGCTCGAGCGAGATTAGGAGCGCCATTGAGGCAGGCCACGTAGAACTTGCGGCCAAATGGCTCGGGCGGCCCTTCGAGTTGCCTGGAATCGTCGTTCCCGGAGCGCGTTTGGGAAGACAGCTGGGATTCCCAACCGCCAACCTTGCCCGATCCTTTGATCAAGTGACACCGGCAGATGGGATCTATGGCGGCAAATGCATTACGCCCTTCGGTGAGTTCAAAGCTGCGATCAGCATAGGGTATCGGCCCACCGTCCAAGGGAAGGAGCGTACGATTGAGGCGTATCTGCTGGACTATCCGGGCCATGACATTTATGGCGCTCCGTTGCTGTTGCGGTTTCACAAGCGAATCCGGGACGAAGTTTCTTTCGATTCCCTCGATGCATTGAAGATTCAGATCGCCGACGATGTAAAAGTTGTCGCAGCTTCCGTCTAATGAGCATAGGCAAATCCGTTGATGAACAAGAATCTTGTATTCGGCGTTCTCGTTGCATTGGTCTTGGCGTTGTTCGTTTGGAAGTATGTTTCTGTGAACATCTTTGGCCCTTCTGACCAGGCTCTGATACGAAGGGCTCTGGATGAAGCCGTTCAAGCCAGCCGCGAGGGGCGGCCAGGCGGGGTCATGGATAAGCTTACGGACCGATTTAAGGTCAACACGGACGAACCGGGCAACAGGCAGGTTGCAGACTTCATCAAGAACAGCCACCCCGACATCACCGTTTCGGACGAGAAGGCGGTGGTCAGCGAGGATACGGCTCGAATAACTGGTCCGGTGCGGGTCAGGGCCTCGTTTCTGGGAATGAATTTTGATCAAAAGATCGACGACGTCTCGCTCGTCTTCCAACGCGAATCTGCGCATGAGTGGGGCTTTATTCCCGTTCGGAAGTGGAGGCTTGACCAGGTGTTGGTTCCCCCCGCCCTAGCTCCGAGCACCCTGGCGACCCAGGAATGATGTTTCAATCTCGCAAAACCCTTTGGATTTGTTGCGAAGTGGTGGTAATATGCCCGCAAGTTCCCGGAACGGGAATAAGCGGGTTCGACTCGCTCCACTTCAGGAGGTGGTTATGAAGAAGGTATTAGGATTGCTGGTTTCAGCAGCGTTCATTTCGGCGTTCATGGTTGGTTGCAGTGGCGATAAGCCTGCTGAGGGCGCTGCCCCGGGTGGCGACGCCAAGGCTGCACCGGCTCCGGCTCCGGCTACCGACGCCAAGGCTGGCGACGCCAAGGATGCTGCGGCTGCTCCGGCTGCCGACGCCAAGGCTGGAGATGCCAAGGCTGGAGACGCCAAGATGGGAGACGCTAAGGCTGGAGATGCCAAGGCTGGAGACAAGATGGGCAAGGCCGGTGATAAGGCCGCCGCTCCGACCACCAAGTAATCTCGACGTCACAAGAGTAAGTTATGGGTGCGGCCCTTGGGCCGCGCCCATTTCATTTTGTCTAGGTATCCTCCTCGGACATGGTTGACCCCCGCATCACCAAGCTCGCCGAAGTTTTTGCCTGTCACGCAACGAGGCTAACGTCTAACGACAGCGTGCTGATTCACACATTCGACATTCCGGAAGAGGCCGTCGCGGAATTTGTCAGGGTTTGCCAAGGGCGTGGCGCAAAGGTGGCCGTCCGTTTTGAGAGCAATCTCATCAGGCGGCAATTGATGCTGGGTATGACGGAGGCGAATGCGGCCATCCATGCCGACATTGAAAAGCACGAGATGGAGCATATGACGGCTTACATCGCGCTTCGCGGGACCGAGAACTATGCCGAATTGGGCGACATCCCTGCCCCAACGATGGCGATGTGGCAACGGGTTTATTCGACCCCCGTCGTGTTTGAGACGCGCATACCCAAAACGAAATGGGCGGTCACCCGTTGGCCAACATCGGCCATGGCTCAGCAGGCTGGAATGTCGACGCCGGCATTCGAGCAGTTTTATTTCGATGTCTGCACGGTCGACTATTCGAAGATGGCTAGGGCGGCTCTTCCTTTGAAGGAACTCATGGATCGGACGGACCTCGTTGAGATCAAGGGTCCCGGAACCGACCTTTCGTTTTCGATCAAGGACATTGGGTCCGTACCGTGTTCGGGCGAGTGCAATATTCCAGACGGCGAATGCTTTTCGTGCCCCGTACCAGGTTCCATGAATGGGACGATCCAGTACAACACGGTGTCTCTTTACCAGGGGACGGAGTTCAAAGACATTCGCCTTGTCGTGAAGGACGGTGTGATCGTTGACGCAGACGCAGGTTCCAACACGGCAAAAATGAACGGCATCTTGGACACCGACGAAGGCGGCCGCCGCTTTGGAGAGTGGGCGATTGGGTTCAACCCGCAAGTGCTCCACCCGATGCGGGACACCTTGTTTGATGAGAAAATTGCTGGGTCATTCCACCTGACGCCTGGGAATGCCTATGAGGGGCCCGGAGGGAACGGAAACAAGTCTGCGATCCACTGGGACATTGTCTGCATTCAGCGCCCCGAATACGGAGGTGGAGAGATTTACATGGATGGCAAGCTGGTCCGGAAGGACGGTCTCTTTGTTCTGCCCGAACTGGTCGGCCTCAACCCTGATGACTTAAGTTAAGGCGTCAGTAGCTCGTCTTTCACAATGCCGGGACCTGACGCGAGCCATCCGCTGAGCACGATTCTCGCGGGAACAATTACCTGCTTTCGTCCGCCGTTGTAGCCATTGACGATCACGGGCACCGTGAGTCGTTCGCCTGAACGTATGAGCTTGGAGCTGAATGACTTGGGCCGATCCAGCGTGCCTTCAAAAGGTTGCAGCGGGTAGGTGCGGCCGTTGATGACGGCCTCCAGACGAAAATCTTGAACGCTGCTGTCGGTCGAATTTGTTATGGATATCCTGCCCACGGAGATGCCCTTCCTGCCACCGGTCGACCTGATGAGGCCCCCCGTCAGCCTCACGGCTGGGCCGCTGGTCGGCGCAAGATCGTCCTCCTCACGCACGATTTGAACAGCCAAAGGAGCGGAAGGCAATGAGGCGCGTCCTCCTCCGCCCGAAGATTCCTCAGCTTTGAAGGCGATCGACTCATTTCGGCGGTTTGGAGGTTCGGGGATAAACGCAGGCTTTGGAGCGGGCGCAGTCGAGGGCGCAGGAGTCTTAGCTGCCGTCTCTCTCGTTGCTGAAAACTCTTGCGGGGCGGCAGTCGCCGAGGGTTCAGATGATCGCGACCCGAGCAACCAAGCAGCCATGATGACTATGCACACAGCAGCTACGATCAACGCCTGCACGCCACGCTTGGAGAGGCCGCCCTTTTCGTCGTCACCTTCCTTGAGCAGATCTACGGCGGACCTGCCCGAGGCTGGGCGACGCATTGCGCTGAGTGCGAGTGGGCGCTTGCACCAATCGCAGACCAGATCAGACTTGCTCTCTATTCCGCACCAAGTGCAAACCGGCATTTTGTTTCTCGCATCTCCTCGATAGGCGCTTGATCTCTACAATATCTTAAAAAAGTATCCCAACTTCCAACGAACTCCAAATAGTTCGGTTTAAGGGTGTTTTTTTTTTAGCAAATTTGACTAACTTTTGGCATCAAAGGTAACGGGTCCAAGATTCAGCCACCCTGCAGCATCCCGAAAATCGTCGAATATCCGCATTGCCGCGGGCAGGTTTGAAACAATTTCCTCGCCATACCTTTTCGTACGCAATCGCGGATCCAACAATGCGACTATTCCCCGGTCTTCGCCTCGCCGAATGAGTCTGCCTGCACCCTGACGCATCAACATTTTGGCTTGGGGCAAGGAATATTCCTTAAATGGGTCCAGTCCCTTTGAGGACATCCAAGCCGCCCTCGCGAGCTGCGGCGGATCGACCGGCACCTCAAAAGGTACGCGGACCAAGGCGACGCAAGAGCACGTCTCGCCGGCGGCGTCGAAGCCCGTCCAGAAGGATCGGAGGGCAAACAACGACGATTCGATGTGGCTAACAAAATTCTCTCCCGTAGCTGGAGCTCCCGTTTTGGGCTGAACTAAGAGCGGCAGATGCTGAGGGAGACGCATCATCGAGGCGACCGCTTCCATTTCCTTCCTGCTGTGAAACAGGGCCAAGGTTCTTCCATCGAGGGTGACGATGATTTCCTCAAGTTCTCGCGCCAACGCTCGGTAATACGCTTCTTCGGTGCCCTCCCGCCTGGCCGTCGCCGGGTCCGGGATGACGTCGATTTTTGGGATGTATGCGGCAGCCTGGTGTTCAAAGTCGAAGGGCGACGGAAGGATTTCTGTGAAAGAGGGGTCTGCCCCTGTCGTTCGCTTGTAGAAATCGAACTCGCCGTCCAGAGCGAGGGTCGCGGACACACAAACCCAGGGCGTCTTGTGCCAAATCAAATCCATAAGGGGCTCTTCAAGGTCGATGATCTCCTGGCGCACGAACGGTTGGCTGAATCCGGCACCTACGTGGGTGACCGCGACACCCTCCGGCGTCGGCAGCCTGCGACAGCTCACGGCAAAGGCGTCCAGATAAGCGAGATAGTTGTGTGATGCCTCCTGCGCTTGCCATACCCGAGAGGGTTGTGTCTCGGTCCAACTTGCCACTATTGCGCGAAGGTTGGCCGTATATTTATCGGTGATCATCGCAGAATGTTCCGCGATAAGTTTCAGTGACTCCAAGGCGTCCCGGTCGAGCCGTTGCAAGACCGCAGGGTGAGTTTCGATTTCTGCCGGGCTTGCGACGAGCACGGCGCTACCAGGAGCATCCAAAGCCATGAGTCGCTTGGCGATTCCGTCAAGCCCGGTTCGATAATCCTCGCTGAGGCGCTCAATCAAGGGCGTTTCCGAGAACGCCATCGGCGAAAGGTTGCGTTGAAGGCTTGAAGCTAGGCCGGCAATGGCGGACAGCTTCGTTTCGCTTAGCTCGAACTCGAGTCCACTCGTTGCCGCTTGCGGAAAATCGTGCGCTTCATCAAGCACGAGGAAGTCGAAATCCCCCAACAGGGAAGCATCGTCCTCTGTGGCTTGCGACAACAGCGCATTTTGGATGATGACGCTGTGATTCGTGATGATCAGCTGTGCCGTTTGGGCGGCCTTCCTCGCTTGGTAATAGAAGCATCGATCGTAATGGGCGCATAGGCGTCCCAGGCAGACGGCGGGGGTTGCGATGGCCTGCCACGTGAGCGAGAATCTGCCTCTTGAAGCGAGATCCTTAGAGCGAAATTCGGTTTCGATGCCCAACAGTTCACGCCTTCGCACCTTGTCGAAGAGTTCGTGATCGTGCTGCTCCACGGCGGCAAGGCAAGCGTATTTTTGTCTGCCGATCAAGAATTGGGTCTTCAGAGATTCGGTGCCGTCGAACAGGCTCAACGCGAGCGGCAAGTCTTGCCGCCAGTACTGTTCGGCGAGAACGTTTGTGTACGTGCCGACGACGGTGCGCTTGCCCTCAGCGAGACCGTGAGCGATCGCGGGTATGAGGATGGCGAGTGATTTTCCGAGGCCGGTCGGCGCTTCAAATGCCCCCGTGCTTGAAGTATCGATGAGATCGGAAATGAGGAGAGCCAAATGTCGTTGGCTCGGACGCTCCACAAAGCCTGGCATTCGACACAACCGTTCGAGGGCTTTCTCGACAAGCGCGGGAGCGGTAGACATTCCTGCACATTATGGGCCCGACGAAATGGAACTCTTGGAATCGGGCGTATGGATGCCTATTGGAACCTTCATACGGATGGGCACGAGGGGCAAGCAGCCTCAAAGGTACACTCCTCAAGTGAAGCCAACGGTTCCGAGCCTAGTCGGGATGGATCGCAAAGAGCTTGAGCTGATGTTGGCGCCCCGGTCGGATGCACGCTTGCGTGCGAAGCAACTTGCTGGCCACCTTTACTGCCGGGCGATCGGCGATTTTGACGAGATGAACGATCTTCCTCTTGCTTTGAGGAAGGATTTGGCTGCGCGTTTCCAGTTGCAGCCATTGCAGGTGGCGGCTCACAAGCGATCGACGGACGAAGTTGACAAGTTGCTCGTTCACAACGGTGACGGTCAAGTGTTCGAATGTGTCCTCCTTCCCTATGCCAACCGCGTAAGTTGCTGCATCTCGAGCCAGGTGGGTTGTCCAATGGGCTGCAAGTTCTGCGCGACGGGTCTTGGCGGCTTCGACCGCAACTTAACCGCAGGTGAGATCGTGGGACAGTACCTGATGCTTCAGCGGCTCTCTGAGCGCAGGATCAGTCATGTTGTGTTCATGGGCATGGGTGAACCTCTGCTGAATCTGCCCAACGTTCGCAAGGCTCTTCGTCTGCTGCATGACGAGGTGGGTCTAAGTTATCGGCACATGACGGTCAGCACGGTTGGAATTGCTCCACAGATTCGAGAGCTTGCCAAGGAAAAGTTGCCCATCCACCTCGCGCTTTCCCTGCACTCACCCTTCGATGAAGTGCGTGACAAGCTGATGCCTGTCAACAACAAATGGCCGGTCAGGGAGGTCATTGGGGCGATGAAGGGATATCAGAAGGCGACGGGTCGAAAGATCACGATCGAGTACCTGTTGATCCGGGAGTTAACGGATACGCCCATGCAGGCGGCTGAACTGGCAAGATTGGTGAAGGGAGTCCCGAGCGTAGTGAATCTTATTCCGTTCAACTGGGTGGATACGGAGCAGGGTTTCGAGCGTCCTGGGAAGGACCGGGTGCGGGCGTTCCGCAGGGAACTTGAATCTCGCGGAGTCAACGTCACTGAGCGGGTGGAGCGCGGCCATGAAATCGCCGCTGCCTGCGGTCAACTGGCCGGGCAGCATCAAGGACGTTTTGCAAGGAGGAACGGGCCATCCGGATTGCCTTTGCTGTCCCCTTAGGTCTTCTGATTCTGGCGGCGGGTTGCGGGGACAAATCCAGGCCCTCCAGGCAAGCTGAGACGCCGAATGATCCACCGAAGATTTCGCAGGTTGTCCATTTTGGACCTGGTGACCTCAAGAATTACACGCTTGCGCCCACACGTCAGCAGGCATGGTCGGTCAATTGGAAGAGCGCGGACCTCGAAGTAATGGAAGGCGGGCATGATCAGGGTGGAGACATGGACACGGTCGATGGAACGATTTTCAAGGATGACAAGCAGGCGAGCAAGTTTTCGGCGGAAAAGGGACACGCGGAGAAGGGTACGGGCGTCTTGACTCTGTCGGGCAACGTGGTCGTTCGGGCGGAGAATCCGACCGTCATCATGCGTTGTGATCAGGTCGAGTGGGACGCGAGGATTCAGATTTTGAAAGCCAAAGGGAATGTAAGGTTTGATGAGACCGGGTACACCCTGGGAACCATGAAGGAGCTATGGTGTTCTCCTGACCTGAGGCACATAGCGACGCCGGAACTTTATTCGAAGACATGAAACAGCTCAGACTTCTCATGGCCCTCGCCTGTATGGCGTTCGTCGCAACAGCGTTTGGCCAAAAGATCAAATTTTCGGACAAGTCCGGCGAGATGACCCTGGCCAACATCGACAACTGGTCGACCAGGTTGACGAGTCCCGACACGCTCCATTTCAGGGCGATGGGTAACAAACTGAGCGGAACGTGGACCAATTTGGGCATAGCGGTGACATCCCGAAGCATCGAAGGTGACGCCAAGAGAATCGGTTCGACACTCTCTCTTCAGAAGGCAACCTTGACGGGCGGCGTCCACGTGACTGTGCGTCGCCCCAAGCAAATCGTCGACACGGACAGTTCAAAGGCGAACATCACGTCGGAGGGCGATCAGATGGTGATCCACCTTGAAGGGGGCGTGGTCATTGACAGCCGTTCACTGCAAACGAGCGAGACGATGCATGCGACTGGCTCATCGGGCAACGCGAGGATCACGCCGACGACGGGATTGGGCAGGGCGACTTTAAGGGGTCCCGTGGCCGTTGAAATGACAAGGAAGGATGTCAAAGGCATCACACGCATCACCTCCCACTCGGATCGATTGGACATCGATAAGATGACGGACCCGGCGACGATCACCCTTGTGGGAAACGTGACCCTCCTAGGAAATGATCCCGTCATTGCAGGCGACATTCGAGCATCCAGGGCGGTCATCACGCTTGATGCCAACGGCCAGCCGGTGGGCATGGATGCCGAAGGTGATCCGGGTGTCATGAAGTTCAAAGAGAAGGGTGGCGCTCCTTGAAAATCGTCGCCAAAGACCTGGTTAAGGACTACAAGAAACGCCGGGTCGTCCGCGGCGTCAGTTTCGAAATCTCGCAAGGCGAGATTGTGGGCTTGCTTGGGCCAAACGGTGCGGGCAAGACGACCACCTTTTACATGACCACCGGTCTTGTTCGACCGAACGGCGGAACGGTCATGTTCGACGATGAGGTTGTGACGGAATGGCCAATGTACAAGCGCGCGAAAGCAGGCGTTGGTTACTTGCCGCAAGAAGCGAGTGTCTTTCGCAAACTGACCGTTGAGGACAACCTCAAGCTGGTTTTGGAACTTGTCGAAGGTTTGAGCACCGCCGACATAACGGCAAAGGTTAAGGAGCTAGCCGAAGAGTTACACATAACGAAGCTTTTGCAACAGCAAGCGAACGTTCTTTCGGGAGGAGAGAGGCGTCGGGTTGAAATCGCCCGAGCGCTCGCCAGTGAGCCCAAATTCATCTTGCTCGACGAGCCATTCACCGGCATCGACCCGGTGACCATCGAGGAGATCCAAGAGATCATCTTCAAGTTGAAGAACGCTGGGATCGGCATTTTGATCACCGATCACAACGTCGCTGCTACGCTTCGCATCACGGATCGCAATTACATTCTGATCGACGGGCAGATTATCGCTCAGGGTACCGGCGCTGAAATAGCCGCCGACGAGCACGTTCGAAAGCACTACTTGGGACAGCAGTTCGGAACGGGTTGGTATGAGGGACGGGACGAAGAGGACTACGGTCACTCATAAGCCATGAAACACGTTGATCGGTTGATCATTTCAGAACTGGTCGGGCCGTGGGCGTTCGGCGTCGCCATGTTCACCAGTTTGATCGTCGCGAGCACCTTTCTTCTGAGCGCTTCTGAATACATCGTAAGCGGCATCTCACCTGCGACCATTGCCGAACTGATGACCTTGTTTCTTCCAGGGGTCATGGTCAAGACCTTTCCTATGGCGATGCTGTTGGCCGGTTTGCTTGGTTTCGGCAGGCTGAGCTCGGACAGCGAGATCACCGCGTTGAGGGCAGCTGGGGTCAGCATCATGCGAATGATGATGCCCGTCGCCGGCTTATCGCTCGCGGTGGCGATTGCCGCCTTCTTCGTCAACGAGGCAATCGTTCCCACGGCCTCTTTGAAAGTCCTCGAAATCAAAGGCGACATCCAAAGGACGCTGAATGTACGGTTCAACCAGCCCGTGCTGCAGTCCATCAACCGCGGGGGAAAGATGGCGGCTCTTCTTTCGGCGCGGGATTTCGACCTCCACAACCGCACGTTGAAGTGCGCCAACGTCGTCTCGTATGACAATGGGGGCAACCCCACGAGTTGGCTCTACATCAACGAACTTCAGTACGACGACAAGGCGTTTCAGCAGGGTTTGGGAGGCTGGCGCATCATCGGCGGGGCAAAGATGATTACCGCAAACGGCAGCAGGGTTCTGGACATCCACGATCAGGCGTGGCCCGGAGAAGTGCCAAAACTGAGTGTCAGTCCTGCTGACCTCATCACGGCAGGCACCGGTGACCAGTTCGACAGTTTCAGCATGGCGCAACTTCGGCGTTACATCCAGTTTCACCAATTCGATAAGAACATTAAGCCGGACCAAATTCGAAACTGGGAATTCGTTTACTGGAACAAGATGGCTTTGCCCCTCGCCGCGATCATTTACGGGCTCTTGGGCGCTCCGCTGGGGATTCGAAATCAGCGAACCGTCACGGACTCTGGCTTTGCACTTGCCATCGTGATGATCTTCAGTTATGTGACGCTGACGAACTTCTTGAACGTGTACGCTAAGGGCGGGGTCATACCCCCGTATCTGGCCAGTTTCACGCCGTTGGTGATCGGATTGCTGTCTTCGGGCGTAATAATGTGGCGAAGGAACTTGTAGGAACAACGGATTGAACCTAATCGGCATTGGATTCATATTGGCGTTCATGGGCGGCATCATCGCCTATTACGCCGACCGGCTTGGACGTACGCTCGGCAAGAAGCGTCTTAGCCTGATGGGGCTTCGCCCCCGTCATACGGCGGAAGTGTTGACGGTCGGTGCCGGCGCCATCATTCCCGTGCTGACCCTTTGTGCAATCATGGCCGTCAACCCGGATGCGCGGCAATGGCTCCAAGAAGGCTCGAAAGTCCTTGCGGAACGCGACCGTGCTCAGGCTGACGTGAAGCGGTTGGACAAGGAGCGTCAGGAAAAAACCGATCAGCTGGCGACGGTGAAATCAAGCTTGACTTCCTCGCAGGAGCGCCTTTCAACGATGCAGAAATCGTTGGGTGCCGTTGAAATCAAATTCAAAGCGGCGAGTGCCCAGCTGAGCCAGTTGACGACGCGCTTTGCAAAGCTGACCTCAAGCTATCAACAGGTGGCGCTGAACCTTCAAGAGGAGAGGGGCAGGCTGGCCTCGTTGGATAAGACGTTTAAGGCTTTGCAGGGAACGTACACCGGCTTGAAACAGTCCTTCACCGTTTTGCAAAAGGAAAAGGACGCCCAGGCGAAAGAAAACCTACGATTGCTCGCCGACAACTCAATCATTTCGCAAGAGGTCGCCCAAGGCAAGGCCGACAGTGAAAAGCAGAAGGCGGATTACGAGAACCGTGCAAAGGAGTTCAAGCGAGTTCAGGACGGTTTTGAACGCGATATCCAGACCGCGGCAAGGCAACTTGACCAGATGCAGTTGCTTTTGGAGAGGCAACGGAGGACTTTGAACCTCGACCTGCAACACAGTCGGGATAACCCGATCATGTTCCAAAAGGACGATGAAGTTGCCCGGCTTTCAATCGACCCGGGCCTATCGCAAGTTCAGGCGCGATCGGCTCTCGATGAATTGCTGCGGCAGACCAGAGCTGTCGCGGCGGAGAGGGGTGCGGTGGCGACGGGGTCGGGAATGCCGATTGCCGCATTCTTGGCTGCGGACAGCAACGGCAACCAGATTTCCCCCGACATTTTGGAATCGGCGATCGTTGAGCAAATCACGAATCTAAAGGAAGATCGGCTTTTGGTCGCCTATGTGCCGTTCAACGAGTTCAAGGGTGAAGCGGTCGCCCTTGGCCTCAAGCAGTTCCCCAACCCCCTTGTGTTCAGGGACGGACAAACGATTGCCGACGTGCGGGTCAATGGCCGGCTGCCCGAGAAGGACGTCGTCGAACAAGTTCGCCAATTTGTTCAGGCGAGCGTGAACGAGCGGGCAAGGCAGGCAAAGATGATTCCCAGCACCAATGAACCGATCATTTCCTACTCCGTTTCTGACGTCCTCGACTTGGTGAAACAGATCAGGTCGGAGGCGCGGGTTGTCAAGTTCGTTGCCCAGGCGGACGGGGACACCCGGGCGGCGGGCCCGCTGAAACTTCGGTTCCACTACCAATGAGCGATAAGACGGTTCTTGCGATTGATCCAGGCAGCGTAAAGTGCGGCATGGCGGTCGTCCGCAGGGACGCCGACGGAGAACTGCACCTATTGTGGCGTGGAATATCGTCCCGTGAGGAGCTTGCGGGCAGTCTTTTGCGGGCCGCCGCGGCAAACCCCTTTTCATTGGTGATTGTGGGATCGGGAACGAAGTCGAAGTCGATCGTTCATGAGGTTCGTGAGCAAATGCCCAGCATGGGGATTCTGGTCGTGGATGAGAAGGACACGTCGCTGCAGGCCCGAGAACGGTACTGGGAGCACTTTCCCCGCCGGGGCCTGCGACGGCTGTTGCCTGCCACGCTGCAGGTGCCGCCACAGCCGGTGGACGACTTTGTCGCCCTGATTCTGGCTGAGCGAGTCCTGGCGCAGGGGTAAGCGATCTGGGAGCGGATCGATGCCGGTGTGACGCCAGGCGTTCACCTACCACGAATGTGGCTGTTGGTGGGAGGGCGTCTCGAACCCTTCTGTGCAAGCCGACTTCCCGGTCAAGACGCTCGATGACGAAACCGCAAAGAAGATTGGCGTCTACTCTGCGATCATCGGCAGCGGGCTCATGCAAGACGGCGTTGGGTGGCATTTTGCGCGGGCGACGACCAATCCTTCTGAGGTCAATTGCATAGAGTTCCGAACGGCGGTCAAACCCACGGCGGCGAATCTCAAAGCGGTCGGAGACGAACTGGCAAAAGCCGCTCCAGGTGAGGCGATTTATCTGGTCACCTCGCACAAGGGCTTGCGATTTCTCAACGATTCGAGCGTTTCTCCTGAAGATTTCGCTGCGGTCACCTCAAATGTGATCCATAATGTCTTTGGAGCGAAATCTGGCAAAGCGTGGAAGATGAACGCAAAGCTCGGCTTCGTCAGCAAGAATGCCTATAAGTCCCTCATATCTGGTCACGAATCCCGCACTGGAGGAAATGGAGTTTCTTCCGACGCAGGACGAGGCGTTTCTGACGCCGCTCTCGCTTTGCACGCTCGGCTCAGAGAGCGGCTCAGAGAGCGAGCGGATGACTTCCGAAGAGGGCAACCCCCTGCAGCCGGAACCGAAGGCTTAGCCGCTCCCAAGGTTCCCACCGTGAGTTCCGCCAGCCTGCCGAAACATTGGGCGATCTGGAGGCATCCAGCCGAAAGTGGGGGCGCGGGTGGCAAATACGGCGTCTATGACCCCAGGACGGGCGAGCCCGCCCCAGAAGGCGTCCAAACGGGCTACCTGCATGGAGAGGACGATTCTGGCGGCTTGCGCAAAGGGTGTCCGGAGCACTCTGCCCCTGTACTCCTTCGGAACTTCATCTGCGAAAAAACGGCCCCGACCCACCGGGTCGGAGCCGTTCAATTCCCTTGGTTGCGAGCCTTAGTGGAGTGTGACGGAGCCGTTGACCTGACTCTGACCCATGTACCGCACCTTGGGGTGGATCGTCGCGTATAGGTTCGTCGGATTGCCATCCGGGAAGTTTAGACTGAAGTTGGAAGGCTTCGATGTCGGACTCCACTGGATGTTGGTCGTGGGCAGGGTCTGCCGGTTCTGAATGGGCGGGCCGGCGAAGAGCTTCGCCGTCTGGCCGGAATAGGTCGAGACCAGAACGATGTTGAAGAACCCGTACGTGTCCGGCTCGTTCGTGTTGTCGAGACCGTTGAAAGGGCCCGCGATCTGCCAAGCCCACGCGGAGCGAACGACGTTCAACGACATTCTGCCGATCACGTCGTCGGTCACGGCGGCGCCGTTCCCGGCGATGTTGAGGTTCTGGAAGATCTTCCGAAGGTCGTCCGTCAGGTCGTGGGACATCTTTCGGAAAGCTTCCGCCTTCGTATCGCCTTGCTCCATGAAGAAGATCGCCTCTCCCTTGATCAAGCCCGGATCGGAGACTTCGAAATCGGACGTTGATGTGTCGTTGCGGATTGCATAATGGCCCCCGGGCCGTGCGAACGGGCTCGTGTAGCCGAGATCGCCTTGGCTGGTGTTGCCGACCGGATTCACCACCACGGAGTCCAGGACGAACGAGTTCAGCTTCGTCGGACTGGGCACGATCTTGCCCTGGAAGCCGATGCGGACCACATATGGAAGGTCCGGCGCGGTGCCGCCTTTGGACGATGTCTTCTGGCAAACCAGTTCATTCAGCCTGATGTCCAGATGCAAGTGCTTGTGAACGACCGGCGCCACCGGCTGCCTGATCCCGCCGATCTGGGGGCGGGGCATGGGATCCCTCTGAGCCGCGGCAGCACCGGCAAGACCCAAGACGGAAATCGTCAACGAGGCCGCTTGGATCGCTCCACGCAATCGGCCCAAATTCATTCGAACATTCATAGTTCCTTCTCCTCCTCCTCCAAACGGAATCGGCTTGAGCGATTGAGGCTCACCGAACGCGTGGATTCTCTCCTTCTACAGACGCGCACCTTGACGGCGCGTTTTCCTTGATTGGAATGACCAGGATATCACGGCGCGCCGTACATGTAAATCTGGATGGCGCGGACGCCTGTAAAATCCCAACTGTTTGAAGGCCGGGCAACCATTTTGGAGGTCTGCACCGTGACGGCCTCTTCCTTGGCCCGGGCTACGCGGAGTCACCCCTCCCAAGGCCGTGACTGCGCTTTGCACGTTCAGGATGCGGACTGCTCCTCGTGGTAGTGTGACAGGATGTTCCAATCCATCCTCGACTCGCTCCGCTGCCCCATCTGGCAGGCTCCGATAAGCGAATTTGCCGGGCCGGAACTGGCGGCGGCGGTCTCCAACGGTGGCGGGGTGGGATCCATGGCGCTGACTTGGACCGAGCCGGAGGCGGCGGCAGAACGGGTCCGACAGGTTCGCAAGCTGACGCAGAACCCCTTCTTCGTCAACTTCGCGCTGGCTTTCCCCCCGGACGCCCTCGAAGCCGCCCTCGAAGCGGGCGCGCCCATCGTCACCTTTTCCTGGGGAGATCCGGGGCCACACATGGCGAAGGTCAAGGCGGCGGGCGTGAGCGTTGGGGTTCAGGTCACCAATGCTCAGGGGGTTAAGAGGGCCATCGGCCAGGGCGCGGACTTCCTCATCTGCCAGGGAATCGAGGCGGGTGGGCATGTGCAGTCCAACAGGTCGCTCTGGGACCTGTTGCCCCAAATCGTGGAGGAGGCGGCAGGCGTCCCTGTGATCGCGGCGGGCGGCATCGCGCACGGGAGCCAGATCGCAAGAGCCCTGTCCCTCGGCGCCAAAGGGACCATCCTCGGCACGCGCTTTGCCGCGACCCTGGAGAGCCGCGCCCATCCCGACTACAAGCGAAAACTGGTCGAGGCCACCGAAGGGGCAACGTCCCTCACCGTCTGCTTCGAGGGAGGTTGGCCCTATTCGGCACACCGCGTATTGCGGAACAGCACCTTGGAAGCTTGGGAGGCGGCCGGGAGCCCTCCTGTTGGGAGCCGCCCCGGCGAGGACGAGGCCATCGCCGTGAACGAAGACGGCGACCCGATTTTGCGTTACGGGTCCACAGAGCCGCGGCTGGGAATCAAGGGAAACATAGAGGCAATGTGCCTCTACGCCGGAACGGGCTGCTCCGCCATCGCTGACACTCCGCCCGCCAGCGAGTTGGTCGAGAGGTTGTGGCGAGAGTGTCGTGATGCAGCGGGCTAAGTGCCCTTCAGAGGGAGAGTGAGTTCAGAACCTTGGGCCGCACAATTGCACCCAGAAACGAATCGCAATCGAACTGGTTCTTGAAGAACTCGAGGGTCCGTTCCCGATGCTATGCGGGATCGCTGATCGTCGCGCCCATTTTTGCGGGACGCGTCCCGCCACAAGGGTAAAACGACTTGGGAGTGGATCGGTGCTGGTGTGCCGCTCGGTCTTCAAAACCGATGTGCCCTGTCAAGGGGTTGGTGGGTTCGATTCCTACACATTCCCGCCA
>CAZUCK010000024.1:0-35028 GCA_964619505.1 uncultured Fimbriimonas sp.
AGAGAAAACCCCCGCAAAGGGCCAAACCGGCCGAAATCGCGAACAAGGAAGCCAGTCTCGTGTATGCGGACCAGAACCTTCGACGAAAGAGAGATCTTTACGACCAAGGGGCGATCTCCCAGGATGATTTCCAAGCCGCTGCCACATCTCGCGATTCGGCTGCAGCCATGCTCAGCAGCGCCAAGGCCGATGCGGCTGCCGCGAGCCAAGCTGCTCTTGCGTCTGCGGGAAGGGTTGTAGCCGCAGACGCCGCGGTGGGTGAGGCCATGGCGCGAAAGCAATCGGCGTTGTCCGGTGTCACTTCTGCCGACAAAGAAATCCAACGGTCGGTGTCCGAAGCGGCGTCGCGTGCCTCTGAGGCGAAGGCGGCCGCGAAAGGAGCGACTGGCTCCTCGATCGTTGCCGGCTATACGGAGCTAAGGTCCCTCGACGAGGCGATGGTCGCCGACCGTTTCGTTGCCCCAGGCGCAATCGTCGCCGCCGGGCAAAGGTTGCTGATGCTGCATGACGCCAGGAAGGTTCGTGTGCAAGCGCGCTTGCCTCAGGCTTTGGCGACCCGCGTTTCGGAAGGCTCGCCCGTTGTGATGCATTACCAGGGAATGGATTTCAAAGGAAAGCTGACAAGCGTCTTCCCCACCGCCGACGTCGCCACAAGAACCTTCATCGCGGAGGCAATTCTGCCAAATCCGGACCACATTCTGCTTCCGGGAGCGTTCGCAACCATGTCCGTGCAGACCAGCGACGCCACCCTGGTGAACGCCGTGCCCTCAATTGCAGTTCAGACGGATTCGTACGGCGGCAAATACGTGTGGGCTATCAAAGCGGGAGCCGGGGCCAAAAGCGACTGGACCTGCAACATGCACCCTCAAATCAGCGAGACCGGCCCAGGTGAGTGCCCGATTTGCGGCATGGACCTCGTCCCCAGAACCCGCGGCGGCAAGACACTGGCGACACGCACGGCGGTGACCTTAGGCGTGTCTGACGGCGTTTTCGCGGCGGTTGATAGCGGATTGAAGACGGGCGATCAGGTGATCACGCACGGGTTTGAAACTCTCGTAGAAGGGGCGTCCGTCAAAAGCGTCGCTTGGGGCGTGAACGGTCCAAAGGAACTCCCCAAGGTCTCCGCCCAAGCTCCCTCGGGCCAGAAGGCGGCCAAAACCAGCGACAATTCGATGCCCGGAATGGACATGGGCGGGCAGAAATGACCGTCCGCATAGCCTCAACATTGTCGGCGCGAATCATCCTCCGTAATGCTGAGGCATCATCGAGGCCCCCCCTACCCGTTCGGCTCCCTGACAGAGTTCCCCCCACAAGTGTGAGGCAGATCATCCGCAGCATTCGGAGGGGTGACGCTTGAAGACGAACCTGGCGACTGACGACCGGCAAGGCTTTAACTTTGTGCGATGGTCTGTCGACCACCCCTACATCGTCGCGGCTTTCTTCATGTCGATGCTGATGCTGGGCTACCTGGCCATCGGCCACTTCATGCCGCGAAGGTTCATGCCCTACGTCGAGAGCCCCATGCTCGGCATCGTCACCGAATCCCCAGGGCTCAGCGCCAAGGAGATGGAAACCTACTTCTCCGGCCCCATCGAGCAGCGCATGGTGAATGTGCCGAAGGTGCGCTACATCCGCTCCGTCAGCCAGGACGGGTTCAGCATGGTTGTTCTCGAATACCCGTATGGCTCCGACATGCAGAAGGCCCAAACCGAAGTCCAAAGCCTGCTCAACGTCGTCCAAGCCGATCTCCCCAGCACCGGCGCCAACCTCAAACCAAGCTGGATTCTCCGCGTCGATCCCCTCAACCTTCCCGTCCTCACCCTCAGCCTTACCGGCGACGCCGACAAGGGTTGGGACCTGGCCCGATTGCGCGAACTCGCCGACAACCAGATCATCAATCGGTTTAAGTCCTCCGGTAAGAACATCTACACAGTCTCGCCGTTCGGCGGATACCGAAGGCAGCTCCAAGTCAAGGTCGATCGCACCAAGCTCTACTCTTACGGCCTTTCCATCCTCGATGTCCGCGACGCCATCGACCAGTACAACGTTGCCAAGCCCGCCGGACAGGTCACCAACGCCAACGACGAGCCTGTCTTCCGCGTGGACACCCTCGCCAAAACGGCCGCCATGGTCGCCGCCTATCCTGTGAAAGCGTTAGGCGATCAGATCGTCCGCGTCGGCGACGTCGCAGACGTGCGAGACACCACCATCGAAAGTCGCTCCTCCTACCACTTCATGCGGGGCGGCAAGGTCGAAAAGGGCATTGCTCTCGACATTCTCCAGAACCCCGACGCCAGTTCCCCCACCACGATCGAAGCGGCCCTGAAGACAGCCCGCGACCTGGAGCACGACTACCCCGGCATCCACTTCACCACGGCCTACAACAACGCCAGTTTCGTCGACATCCTATTCGAGAACATGGTCCATGAGCTGATTTTCGCGATTCTCCTCACGGGCATCGCAGTGCTCTTCTTCCTCGGCGAGTGGCGTGGCACCCTGATCGCCCTCACCGCCATCCCCGTCTCGCTTGCGATGTCCCTTCTTGCGATGGCCCCGCTTGGAATGAGCCTGAATTCCAGCACCCTCATCGGGCTCCTCATCGCCATTGGTCGCCTCGTCGATGACGCCATCATCGACATCCACGCCGTCGAGCGCCACATGCGCATGGGCAAATCCCGCCGCGATGCCACCGTCGACGGCATCACGGAAGTCCGCCGCTCCGTCCTTGCCGCCACCGTCGTGCTCATCATTGCCCTCGTGCCTCTGATGCTGAGCGGCGGCATCACCCAGCTCATGTTCGTCGGCCTCTGCTGGCCCATCATCTTCGGCCTCATCTTCAGTTACATCGTCTCCATGACCCTCACGGCCGTGCTCTGCAGCCGCTTCATGCAGCTTCCCGAAAACCGAACCCGAACTTGTGCTCAAGAGTTCTTTAGGGGACGATCTGTGACGAGCTTTTTAAATTCGGGATCCGGGTACGAAAGGTTGGTCCGCTCGATGCTCCGCAACCCGAGGGCGAACTTCCTGCGCATCGGCTTAACAATCCTCATCGGCTTTACGTTCTACAACTTCATCGGCTCGGAAATGATGCCGCTGGCGGACGTCGGCCAGGCCAGCCTCCAACTCGAGATGCAGCCGGGCACGTCCTTCCCCTCCACCGAATTGGCGGTCGGCCAGCTTGAGCGCATCATCGCCGAAGAAGGCGGCAACAAGGGTTGGATCCCCCGCACCAGCATCGAGCTCGGAGTGGAGGGCGGCCCAGGCATGACGGGCGGCGCTTATTTCACCGGCTATTCGATGAACGTGGTCAACGGTGCCAGCGGCATGCTGACCTTCAACGACAAGGGCTCCGGCCGACCAAGCGTGTGGCAGATCATCGACAGAATTCAGGGGCGCGCGATGAAGGAGATCCCCGGCATTCGGCGCATCCAGCTCAAGGAGATGGGCAGCGACCTCATGGCCACTTCCCTCGCGCCAGTCGCTCTGGTCGTCTACGGCCCCGATCTGGACGTCCTCGATCAGCTCGGCAAGCAGCTTCAGCAGCTCGCCAAAACTGAGGTCATTAACCCGCGTACGAAGGAGCCCGACATCGCGCAGCCGTTCCTCAGTTGGGAGATGAGCAAGCCGACGTACTCGTTCGTGATCGACCAATCCAAGGCGGCCGCCCACGGCCTCACCCCCGCCAAGATCGCGGAGCAGGCTTACTACGCCTTGCGCGGCGGCTATACCACGGAGTTCTATCGCCAGCCGAACGAGCGTCCGATGACCATCCAAGTGCGCTATCAAGAGGACCAACGCATGGACCCCTCCAACCTGGAAGGCATGTTCATCGCCTCCCCGACCGGCCAGCAGATTCCCCTCACTGAGCTCGTGACCCTTCAGAAGCGCTCCGACCCCAGCCTGATCGAGCACGACCAGTTGCGAAGAGTGATCAGCTTCGGCGGCTACTACCGAAAGGACGGCCGCCCCAGCATGGACGTGACGATGCAGCTTCAGATGAAGGCGGCGGCCGAAATGAACTGGCCCGCCGGCTACGGCATCGAGGCCCGTGGCGACATGACCCAGATGATGGACAGCTTCCGGGTGATGATCTTCGGCCTGGCGCTGGCCCTCGTGTTGATGTACTTCGTCCTTGTGGCCCAGTTCGGCAGCTTCCTGCAGCCGCTCCAGATGATCTTCAGCCTCCCGTTGGAGCTCAGCGGCGTGTTCTTCATGCTCTGGCTCACCCACCAGGCGTTCTCCACCGTGTCGATTCTGGGCGTCATCGTGCTCAGCGGCATGGACATCGTAACCGCGATTCTCTTGATCGACCTGATGCTGAACTTCCGTCATCAGGGCATGCCCCGGAACGAGGCGATCGCCAAGGCCTGCCCGCAACGGCTCCGCCCGATCCTCATGACCTCCCTGATCACCGTGTTCGTCATGGCGCAGGTGGCCTTCGCACCGAAGTCGGGGCTGGACGCCTACCAGCCGCTGGGCACTGTGATTATCGGCGGGTTGCTCGTGGGAACGGTGCTTTCGTTGCTGGACATCCCGGTGATGCACGCGATCGTCGACGATCTTTCGCGCTGGCTACAGGTGCATGTGATGAAGGTCGATCCAGCGTCGTTGCCCCCTGTGGAGTGACCCTTCCAAGGCGATGGAAGCGTTGTGAGGCGGGGAATTTCCGGCTTTGTTGCACAAGATTTTCTGGTTCCTTCGAACCTGAAAATCTGGACGCACTCAATTCGGAGCATTGCGAAGATTTGTCACGTATTTTTCTTCCCCGCGGGCCATCGCTGAGCTCCCTCATTTGCACCGCCCAATAAAAATCAGCCATAATGAACGCTTGCGGAGGCATCCAACCAGTTGATTTACGTCACAGTCCAACCTAACGAGTCGATTGACAGCGCCCTTAAGCGCTTCAACATGAAGCTACAGCAGAGCGGCCTGCTTCGAGAGCTCAAAGAGCATTCTCATTACGAGAAGCCAAGCGAGAAGAGGCGGCGCATGAAGCGACGCCGTATGTCGCGCAGCAACTGAGAACAAATCGGGGCTGCCCCCCGTCTGTACTCGCAAGCGGCCCAACCGCCGCTTAGAACCGTGAAACAACTCAAGAACACTTCGGGCGATCTGCAAACGACCTCCGCGCAACGGATTCGCTCCCGCATGAACCCTCGTTTCATGCCAACTGCCGCGTCTTGCCTTTCAATGCTGAATCGCTAAGCGGCCCACCTATGGAACCTCCCAGTAGCAGCTCAATTTCAGTCGTCGATGAATCCGGCCAAGGATTCGAACCATCGACCATCATTCGCGCCGTCGCAGTGGCTTTGAGCCAACAGGGCGCTTCCAACCAAATCGTGTGCGTGCTGCTCACGACCGACGACGCCATTCAAGCCCTGAACGCCCAACACCGAGGCGCCGACGAAGTGACGGATGTGCTCACCTTCCCCGCCGGCGAATTTCCCCATGCGCCCCTCGGCGACATCGCCATCTCAGTTCCTTACGCGGAACGCCAAGCCAACGAGCGCGGCGTGCCGGTCGATCAGGAACTCGCTTATTTGGCCATCCACGGCGCGCTGCACCTTTGCGGATTGAATGACGAAGACGAGGACGACCGAGTCCACATGGTCGCGGAAATGAACCGCGCCGCCATTGCCGCCGGTCTCGCCCCCGATCACGATTGGTACTCGCTGCTCCACCACACGGCTTCAAGGAGCGCGCGATGAGATGTTGCAGCGCAAAGGTCGTGCTTGCCTTGGCTGGTACCTTCCGCAATGCCTCAAGGCCGCTGACGCGTGCGGTTGCCCTAATCCAAAATTCCGGGGCCTTCGCTTGAGCGTCGCCAAGAAGCCGAACATCATCGATCCTTTCAAGGTCGCCTGGAACGGTCTCGTTCACACGTTCCGGACCCAGAGGCACATGCGGTTCCACATCTATGTGGTCATGATCGTCATGCTCCTCGGCATTTGGTTGAACTTTGGGCTGCGAGAGATCATGGTGCTGCTGTTCACGGTGTCACTCGTGATCGTCGCCGAAATGTTCAACAGCGCCATCGAGGCGGTGGTCGATCTCGCCCAACCGGGCTATGATCCCCGTGCGAAGTTCGCCAAGGACATCGCAGCGGGCGCCGTCCTGATCACCACCATTATCGCTTTGTTGATCGGCAGCTTGCTGATTCTTGGCGAGAACAACTGGGAACGGTTGAAGGGCAACCTCGCCGCAATTTCCCCGGGGGTTCCCGTTGCCCAGCGCATCTTATTGGGCATGTTTTTGGTCTTTTTAGGTGTGGTCGTCGGAAAGGGCCTCGGGAAAAGGGGCCAGGTGTTGAAGGGCGGCCTTGTGAGTGGACACGCGGCCTTTGGGTTCTTCCTAGCCGTTTCCGTGATGTTCATCTCGGACAATTTCCTCGTTTCGGCCATCACGATCATGCTCGCCGCCATCATCGCGCAGAGCCGTTGGGAAGCAAAGATTCACAGCGTGTTCGAGCTGACGCTTGGCGCAGCGCTTGGCACCGTCCTCGCCCTTTTGCTTTTTGGGTATCTACCGAAATGAATTCAAGGCACCCGCTGAACGATCGGCACCGACCGCTGCTTGACCGGCTCAAGAAGATGGAGACGAACGTCGCGATCGCCATGGGCGGTGCTATGTCGCTTTTGTGGCTACTCGCGAGCCATTCGGGGAACAGCGTCCAGGCTCAAGCATCTCCAATGCCCGAAGGACCCGCGAGCGGTTTCTTCGCCGTCGGCACCATCTTCCTGCTCATCGTTCTGAATGCGCTGTTTGTCGCCGCAGAGGTCGCGATCGACCTCTTGCGCCCAATGCACGTGAAGTACTTCAAGGACACGAATCCCAAGCAAAGTGAACGCATTCAAGCCCTGATCGACAATAAGGCCAAACACATCGCGGCTTGCACCTTTGGAAGCCAGCTCTCACGCATTGGCATGTTCCTTGTCGCCCTCGTGCCCGCCTTCGGGCTCGTCCCGTGGCTCTCGGGCCAACTTGGACGAGAGCCCAGCACAACGTTCGGATACGGCGTGTTCCTCGGCGCCGCATTCCTCGTCTGGCTTCCCATTTTCTTGCTGAACTTGGTGCTTGGTGAGCTCGTACCCAAAAGCTATGCGGGGCTTCATCCCCACCGGGTGGCGTCCGCCCTGAACGGATTCATTCAAACCTTTTCTGTGATCTTTACCGGGCCTGCCGTGATCGTTACCTCCGTCGCAGGATTGCTGACGGCGCGCTTCGGCGGCAAAGCCAGCTTTACAATGGCAAACCAGACCGAGGAAGAGATCAAGCACCTGATGGAAAGCGCGGAAGAGACGGGTGAGATCGAAGACGACGAGAAGGAGCTTCTCCACTCCGTTTTCGAGTTCACCGACACGGTCGCCCGAGAAGTGATGACCCCGAGAGTGGACATGGATGCGGCATCCATCAAATGCGATCCCAAAGACGTCATCGGCGTGATCCGCAAATCCGGCCACAGCCGAATACCGTTTTACGAAGAGACCGATGACCAGATCGAAGGCATCATCCACGCCAAGGATTTACTCATGGCAACCGTGCAAAACGGCACTGCGGTGAACTTGCGCGCCCTGATGCGGCCAGCCCTCTTTGTGCCGGAGAACAAGAACCTGCACGAGCTTCTGGCAGAGATGAAGTCCGGCAAGAGCCAAATGGCGGTTGTGCAGGACGAATTCGGCGGCACTGCGGGAATCGTCACCATCGAGGACATCGTCGAGGAATTGGTCGGCGACATCCAAGACGAGTACGACGTCGAAGAACCTGAGATCGTGGAAAGCCCCGAAGGGTTTCTGGTGTCGGGCAAAACCCACGTCGACGACGTCACTGAGTTGATCGGCACCGAGTTGGATGGCGAGGAGTTCGACACGATTGGCGGCTACGTCTTCGGGCTTTTCGGCAGGCAACCAAAGGAAGGGGAGAGCGTCGTCGCGGCGGATCATTTGTTCACCGTCGCCAAGAGCGACGGCCGCAGGATTCTACGCCTGAAGATCGAAAAATTGCCCGAAACGGAAGAACCCGAAACCGACGAGTGACGGCTTATTCGGTCGCCGGCATCATTTTGGCTCAGTCGACGCTATGAAAGGTTCTCATATCTCTTCTCTTAGCAGGACCCTGAACCGATCTTCTTTCTCTGAACTCCGTGCCAGCAAGACGGCCTCCGGACTGAGGTCCCTAGGCTCGGGTTCCCCCTCTTCCAGCGCTGAGGCCCAAATCACCTTCAATTCCTCTACCGCCTTTTCAGGCTTGGTCTTTGCGTCGAAATTCTTCAACTTTTCGGCTAGACTCTCGGCCGCCTTTTCCGACCCAGCGACCACTGCGCAGCGTCGCGAAGTCCGGAAGTCGCCATCGTAGTCCAGAACGTAATACAGGTCTTTATCCAAAGTCGCCCCGACCTCGCCGAAGAGGGAACGTGCGACTACGGGCGACGAGCCAAAATCGGAAAAAGCCTTTTTGATGGGGCCGCTCAGCGCGGTGGCCACCCGTTGAATGGTGACGTCTTCCTCGCTGCGGTTGTAGCCTTCTTGATGCGCGAACTCGACCGCCCCGATACGCAACGCTTCAACGTCCGATTGCTGCCCGATGGCGGCAAAGATCAAGCGATCATACACCTCAAAGATTTTTCTCGCCTGGCGTCTGTAGGTGAAGATCAGGATGCCTTCGTTCAGCGACACCGCGAGCACAGGCGTGCCTTGGCCGAGTTTGCCCTCGATGTATTGGGCCCGGTTGCCGATGCCTTCTTGCCAGTCGTACGGAGTTAGCACAAGCTTGTTATACTCCTGAAATCATGCCAGCGGCGGCACTCGCGGTCACCCTATCGCGTCTCCCGCATGCCTCCCGCGCCGAGGCGGAGGACGGGGTTAGGCGATTACTCCTGGGACTTCTTGGGATAGTGGAATGCCGACTTCTTGGTGAGCCAAGCCTCCAGCATCCTTCCGACTTCACCTAGGGATTCGGGCGAGCAGTATTTGGCAGTGTCGGTTTGGTTGTGCCAGTGGTCCAGGTGCTCGAAATCGATGAGGTCCATCATGGGGACACCAGCCTTGTTCACGCTCAGATGGTCGTCTATCACGGCCGTTCCCATTTCGCCGGGAAACGTCTTTCCGAATCCCTGTTCTTGAGCGTAACGGTAGAAGGATTGAATGAGGGGCTTGCACAGCGCCAGACCTTCCGTCTCCATCGCTATCCTTACGCCTTGGGTTCCGACCATATCGAGAAGAATTCCGTAATCTGGTCTTGGAGTCTGTAAGTTGTTCGCGAACGCGATGGCCCCAAGGTACATTTCGTCGTCGCCTGGTCCCAGATCTTCGCCGTCATCCATGACGTACATCACACCGACGTCGGGGTTGTTCTTCTCTTTGAGGACACGCATGAGCTCAAGGAGCACGGCCACTTCGCTGGCGCCGTCGTTCGCGCCGATGATGGGAAGTTTCTTAAGCTGCGGGTCCTGTTCTTCGTCAGAGGTTGGGCGGGTGTCCCAATGCGCCATCAGCACCACGCGGACCTTTGCCTTTTCCCAGTTCTGGTCCCCGATCACGTTCCACATCGTGACCTTCTTGCCCGTCGACGACCAGGTGTGGCTGAATTCCTGAAAATGAACGTTGGCGCAGTACTTGGCCATTTCGTCCTTGAGCCGATCGCGGCATTTGATATGCGCATCGGTCTCGGGCGGCCGTGGACCGAGGTCACATTGCCACATCAAGTGGTCCCATGCTTTGGTTTGGTCAAAGAGGTACTTCGGTGAGTCCTTCGCCGGTTGGGCCGAAGCGACGCACACGAGGAGCACCGCCAACGGCAGGGCGACAAAACGCAGGTATCGGCTCAGTCCAAGGTTCAAATTCCGCAATCCGATCATCTCCAATCTGAAATTTACACTCTGCAATCTTAAGGTTGGATCGCCCACCGCGGGCTGGTTTCGACGTATGGCTTTCCCTTCAAAACCGACTCCAATGTGGCACCGTCAAAGGTCTTGGTGATCTTGGTCTTGTCCCAGATCTTGAAATAACCCAGCACGCCCTGACCAAGCGAAGCGGGCATTACGATTTGATACGCTCGGCCGGTTTCCAAAGGTGCCTTAGCCACCGTAACACTGACGATGCGTTGATCGGGAGGAGCCGATTTGCTGAAGGTGATTTCAAACCCCGAGACCTGAAGGAAGTTGGAATTCGCCTGGGGGTAAAGGGTGATGGAGCGTTCGAACGCCTGCCTGATCTGTGATCCGCTGAGGGTGAGCACGACGACGCCGTCAGTGGGATAGAGCAGAAGCGACGAAAGGTCGTCCTTGTCATAAGTTTCCTTGACGAGTCCCGTTGCAATGAAGGCCCCGTCTGCTCCCGCGAAATCTTTGAGGACGTCGGCGGCGCACTGGGCGGCCAAGTTGGCACCGGTTTGCGGCCCCGCTTGGGCATAGCTTGCCACTGCGATGCACGACACGGCGGTCGCAAGTAACGCTCGTCTGAGAATCTTCATTTATCGGCCTACGAGAATCAGACTACTGAGGTTGTCTCATCGATTCGTCGCTCTTGCACGAAAGTCCTTCCTCGGGGCACCGTGATTTTGGAATTTCGACTGGGATCAGACAGACGTGCTTCCTTCAACCAGTCATCCTAATCGCAGCGAAGGATCTCCGCACCTGACGCTCGGTTACGAGCGCAGTGAATCCGGTGCCTCTTGGGCGCAGGCGAATCCGCGGGCTGTATCAGGTGCGGAGGTACTTCGCCTCGCTGTCCGCTCTGGCTCAGAATGACGGGCTAAAGGAGCGCCTCGTAGGATCAGTCTTCGACGCGAACGCCCATCGACCGCGCGGAGCCTGCGACGATTCTCATCGCCATCTCTTCATCGGCCGTGTTGAGGTCAGCCATTTTGGCTTTTGCCACGTCCCGCAGTTTGGCTTTGCTGATAGTGCCCGCTTTGTCGGTCTTGGGGTTGGCGGCGCCAGTGGTGATTCCGGCGGCACGTTTGATCAACTCGGTGACAAGCGGCTGCTTGACTACGAAACTGTAGGAGCGGTCCTCGTAGACGGCGATCTCAACGGGAAGGACAAAGCCCATCTGAGGCGCGGTCATTTCGTTGAACTTCTTGAGGAACTCCATCATGTTGATGCCCGCCTGGCCGAGCGCAGGACCGACGGGTGGCGCAGGCGTTCCCTTGCCCGCAGGAATGTTCAATTTGATGTTGCTGGTGATTCTCTTCGCCATGGTAATTAAATCTCTCTTATCGGGGTTGGCGCTCGGAGAGTGGGAAGCATCATCCACGCGCGAAGAGGGATTGTACCCGAGCTGGCGGGCGGTGTCCGTCATCCCGACCCAAGCGGAAGGATCGTCGCAAGCCGAAGCGGCGAATTCACCGGCTCCGATTCCTCCGCTCCGGCTTCGCTTCCGGCCGGAATGACACCTCCAAACCGCAAAACCCACAATCCCGATTCCCGTGTGTCAAACTCAGGTCATCTATGCCTGTCATTTCCGTTCGAATTCCGCAAATCGGTGAGGGTCTCCAGGAGGCCCGACTTGTGGCCGTGTTGAAGCAGCCCGGCGAAAGGGTCAAGCGCGACGAGCCCATCTACCAGATGGAGACCGACAAGGCGGTCATGGACGTTGAGTCGCCCTACGAGGGAGTCCTAACCGAGTGGCTCGCCCCCGTTGACACCATTCTTCCGATCGGCGGCGAGGTCGCACGGATGGATGTGGCAGATGGGGTTACGGAAATGGCCGCCGTTCACGGTGCGCCAGCGCAGGTGACCTCGGCCCCGGCGGCCGCCGCTGAGCCCGCCGCCGTAGGTGCCGCATCGCGAAACGCGAACATCCCACCGCGAACCAGGGCCTATGCCAAAGAAAAGGGTCTGTCCGACGATCAGCTCGCCAGCGTCCCGAGTGCCAGCGGCAAACTGATGCCTGCCGACATCGATGCGTTTCTTTCAAATGGCGCCGCGGCACCGGCGGCAAGGCAAGCGGCGACGAGCACGGACACCTACGACGAAGTCGACGTGGCAACGAAGCAGCGAGTCTTGAATTCCCGAATGGTTCGCGGAAACGCCCTCGTGGTTCCCGGCACGATCAGCGTGGCGATGAACTGGGAACCGATTGCCGGCCTTCGAGAGAAGATCAAGGCGGGTGGGGGCAGCTTCCAACCGTCGGCGTTCACCATGTTCGCCTATGCCGTCGCACAAACGCTGAAAGACTTCCCCGCCTTCCGAACCACCATCATCGGCGACTCGGTCTACCGGACCTACAAGCATTCCGCGCTTGGGATTGCCGTCAGCCTCCCGGGCGACGAGCTCGTGATCGCCGTGACGGAGGATGCTGACACCCTCAGCTGGAAAGATTTCGCGGATCGCACGCGTGCGAAGATCGAGCTTGCCCGCCAAGGCACCGACCAGGCCAACGAAGAAGTGACGCTCTCGCTGACGAACATGCAGAGCTTTGGTTTGCGCGACGCCGTCCCAGTCGTCGTACCGCCTTCGGTGGCGACTCTCTTCATCGGCGAGATCTACAGCGGCCTCGCCCAGGACAGCCGCGAAGTCAAGGTTCGCAAGATGTGCAATCTGGCCCTAACGTTCGATCACCGCGTAGTAAACGGTGTGGGAGCGGCAAACTTCATCAACGCCATCAAGACGGCCTGCGAGAACATCGGAAACGTCATTCAGCCGTGAAGCCTATCATCGGAATTACGGTCGAGCCCAATCATGATCCGGGCAACGCCCGGACTCACGGCACATTGACCCTGAATTGGAATTACCCTGAGGCGGTCAGCAACGCGGGCGGGGTGCCCGTGATGATCCCTCCCACCGCCGACATGGCGGAAATTGCCCGCATGATCGACGGTTGGCTGATTCCTGGGGGGCTCGACATCGATGCCTCCCAATTTGGCGAGAAGAACCACCCGGAAGTGAATCTGCAGGACCCTTCCCGGTATCGATCAGAAGCCGATCTCTACGGCCACATCGACCCAGAAATGCCCGTGTTGGGGATTTGCTACGGGTGCCAGTTTCTCAATGTGGTGCGTGGCGGCTCTCTGATTCAGCATCTACCCGAAGTGGTCGGCCATGAGCTGCACGAGGGGGGAACTTTGGAAGACTATCAAGTCCTGGCGGACTCCAAGCTTTCCGAAGTGGCGAGCGGCCCCGTTCAGGGCAAGAGCTACCATCACCAATCTGTCGGCAGACTCGGACGAGGTCTGAAAGTTGTGGCCGAAACGAAGGACGGCACTGTGGAAGCGGTCGAAGCGACCGATAGGCCGTGGCTGGTCGCGGTTCAATGGCATCCAGAGCGCAGCCCCGAGGACCCTGCCAATGTGACCTTGCTGAGGACATTTGTGGAGGCCGCTGCCAAGTATTCCGAGGCCAGGGGCAAACGTTGAAGAGATTTGTCGACGGCGAAGAGATGATCCTCGCCGATTCAGGATTTGAGGTCAAGCAGTTTGGCGACCGGCTCTTCGTGAGGACGCCTGAAGGAACCTACACCGCCGTGTCCGTTCGAGTGGGTGAAACAACGTTCGTCTCGTACAAAGGTCAGCAGTATCGGCTGGATCGCAAATTGCCTCGAAAAAGGGTCGGAGCGGCCGCAACAGGCGAAATGCATGCTCCAATGCCTGGCCTCATCGTGGATGTCCTGGTAGCGGAAGGCGCCTCCGTTAAGAAGGGGCAGAAGCTCCTTGTTCTTGAAGCGATGAAGACTCAACAGCCTTTCAATGCACCCTTCGACGGAACGGTGAAGAAACTCTCGGCTAAGAAGGGTGATCAAGTTGTGGAAGGAGCGTTGTTGGCTCTTGTGGTGGCGGCTGAGTGATCCGACGCGTAACGCCACCTTTGCGGTTTTTCCGTGCAGTCGCTCTCAAGCGGGGTGAGAGCCGGCAGTGACTCGGATCATTGAAGTCGGACCCCGTGACGGTCTTCAAAACGAAGCGAAGCTTGTGCCGACTGAGCTCAAATTGGCCTTCATCAGGAGGCTCCTTGATGCCGGCCTCAATGAGATCGAGGCCACCAGCTTTGTGTCTCCCAAGTGGGTGCCTCAGTTGGGGGATGCCGCCGAACTTTGGCCCCTCCTGCCGCAGGGTCCCTTGTTTTCCGCCCTTGTACCGAACTCCAAGGGCTTGGAAAGGGCCTTGGAATGCGGCGTCGACCGAATTGCCCTCTTCACCGCGGCCAGCGATTCATTCACTCAGAAGAACATCAACATGACCGTTGATGAATCAATCAACGTCTTTCGAGAGGTCGCCGAAGCCTTCAGGGTGGCGAGACCAAACGGCTGGATCCGCGGCTACGTCAGCACGGCATTTGAGTGTCCCTACGCGGGCCCCATCAACCCAGAACAAACGGTGAAGGTCGCCAGACTCCTTGTCGATCTTGGTGTCGACGAGGTGTCGATTGGGGACACCATCGGCGCAGCATCACCGAAGGAAGTGCATGCGTTGAACGAACAGCTCTTTGACGTGATTCCTCAGAGCAAGACGGCTTACCATTTTCACGACACCCGCGGAACGGCTATCGCGAATGTGGCGGCGGCGCTGGATTGGGGAGTGGAGGCATTTGATTCCAGCGCCGGCGGGCTCGGCGGGTGCCCATACGCGCCTGGCGCAGGTGGCAACTTGGCTACAGAGGACCTTGTGTATTTCCTTGAACGGGAGGGGCTGGCAACTGGGATTGATCTTGAGAAAGTCGCTCAGGCAAGCCTTTCGGTGCTGGAATTACTTGGCCGTTCGCCCGAGGCAAAGGCGCAACGAGCTGTCCTGAGCGCGTCATCCCAAAAATGAGAAGCGCGATGCCTATCGCGCCCACGGTCGCAGTGGCGATCCGCTCGTCCTTGGAAAGGTGGAATTCGGTCCTGTTGACAATGAGAATGACGATGCCAATGGGCACCAGAGCTGGCAAAGGCGCCTTAAAGATGCCAGACAGAATGAGATAGAAGAACAGTGTCGGCACAAGAGCGACGAGCGTATCCTGGGTCCGCATTTTGTACTTGAAGAGGGCGACAAAGAACATGCCCAGGAACACAAAATCCGCGGGACCCGCATAGCCCATGACGGCCAGTTTCCCACCTGCGACCGGCGCTTCGACCGATTGGACTTTGGGGACGTTCAGCGCGACGCTTGTGAACACTCTGGGCGCCTTTTGCATGACCTGGTTCGCCGTACCGATTGGAGTCAGCACCAGGAACAAGTCCAAGATCGCCAATGTAATGGCAATGGGCACAATCATGTTCTTGTCCTTCAGCAGGGTGGCTATGAGTGCTCCCAGCCCTCCAGTCCAAATCGGTAGACCGGCCTGCGAAAGGGCAACGATCAGGTTGATCGCGGAACTGTTGGCCACTCCCGGAATCAAGGCAACCAGGAGCACGATGCCGAACTGAAGGAACAACCCACCGAACAAAAAGGTAAGGGCCTTTTGACGCGTCCACTGCTCCTTGCCGGCGAAGAAAAGGGCGACGATCGGAGCTCCGAGGAAGATGGAACCTACGAGAAGGTTCGCCTCGAAAAGAATCGAGACGGGAAACGTTACAAACCCGAGGGCCGTTCGGAGAACGATGAGGCTCGCCAAGGTCCAAAGGAATATCTTCATACCGCCGGTTTCCGGCTTTGATTCAATGACAACGTCAGACAAGGGCGGTTTCTCCTCGACTCACCGCCTTCCCGGCGATTGCGTCTCGGTAGACATGAAGCACGCTTTGTGCCATTGCCGCGGGGTTGTACATGCGCGCCGTCTCAAGGGCCCCTTCCGACAGACGTGCGTGGAGCAAGTCGTCTCGCATAACGGTCAGCACCGCCACTGCTAGGGACTCGGGATCATTGCGCACCACGAACCCGTTATATCCGTCCTTGATGCTCTCCCCTGCTCCGCCGCCCACCGCGGCCACCGCCGGGACCCCGAAGTTCATAGCTTCGATCACGACAAGACCTTGAGTTTCTGTAATCGACGAGAATACAAACAAGTCCGCTGCCGCATAGTGGCGGTCGACCTCCACTCGAGGTACGAAACCGGCGAACCGCACCCTGTCTCCGATCCCAAGCGACCGTACGAGCGCAGAGCATGCGTCTCGGTACGGGCCGTCTCCCACCAGCAGCAAACGCGTGTTGGGATCCTCGGCGAAAACCTTCGCCATCGCTTCAAAAAGCACCTCGAAGTTCTTTTCCTTGGCGAGCCTACCTACGTAGAGCAAAATCTTTTGTTCAGGGGTGATTCCCAGTTCCCGTCTTGCTTCCGATCGATCGACGATGACTCCACTTGACACGCCCGTCGGGATGACGGTCACCGGCGTCGAAACCGAGTGCCGTCGAAGCCATTTCAGAGACGCTTCGCTGGGGGTAATTACGTGATCCACGTTGTTGTAGTAGAAATTCGTATGCTTGGCGATCCTGAACCTCGTGTAGCGACGCGGGAGGTACGGGATGTAGTGCGCGTATCGGTCATACAAGGTGTGATACGTCGAAACGATGGGTAAGTCATGCGATTCAGCCCAGCGCATGCCCACGAAGCCGATGGTGAACGGCGTGTGAGTGTGGATGATGTCGAATTCCTGTCTGCGAAATTTCCGCAACATTCGAATGAACGGAGGAAAGGCGAGCGGGTAGTTCTTTGTCCACGGCGTCTCAATCGAGCGGAACCGGGAGGTGTTCGGATCTGCATCCTTATGGTTCGGTGATGCCGCAGTAAACAAATGCACCGAATGGCCCTGATTGCGAAGCTCACTCATCAGGAGATCGATGCTGACACTTACACCGTTCAGCACTGGCAAGGCGCTGTCTGAGAACATTGCTATCCGCAATCTCTCGTCGTGCAGTCTAGGCCTCTGGGAATCTGCCGTGTTCTTCAACGAACTTCACGATGTCGCTGAGCCGGAACCGGCGCTGGCCCCCGTTCGTTCTGTGGTGCGCCAACCAACCGCGATTTGTGTAGCGACGAACCGTAGCCGGGCAAACGCCCAACAAACGGCTTGATTCCTCTAAGCTCAACTCAGGGTCCAACAGCCGTCCGATCAAATCTTGTCGCGACTCTTTGAACTCTCCGTAATAAGTGGCGGTCACCGAATCGTCATAGAACTCGCAAAGGAAGGCAATGCTCTTAGGAAGAGTCTCCCAAACCTGCTGAAGGCCTGGATCAATGGCCTTGGTAACCACAGTGGCTTTCGCACGGCGTGGCCGTGGAGCGCTCATGACGGTCTTTCGAAACTTCGAAGACTTGTGGCCGTTGAGCTCAGGCTTACCTCCGCTCAGCTCTTCGAGCCCCTGTTCCTTGCGGTGAAGATAGGCTGAAATCGAGGGGATGGAGAGGTTGTCGTCGAGATCGACCACGATCTCTTCCTTCGGAGGATTCCTATCCAAGAAGGCGTTCTCAATGTAAGTCAGCGGATCAAATTCGTTCGTCTTCAAGCCTCTCCCTTATCTCCGCACGGGCACCTCGGAGGACGGTCCAATCAATGGTTCTAGATATTGACCTATTCTCCCCTCATAAGAGCAACATTGAATCGCCAAAGCTTAAAAAACGGTAGCCATTTTTGAGCGCGGCCTCATATCCTTTTGAAATTGGGTCAACCCCGGCGAACGCGGAGACCATTAAGAGCATCGACGTCCTCGGCATATGGAAGTTTGTGAACATGCCGTCGATGATTTGAAATTCGTATCCTGGTCGAATGAACAAAGTCGAGATTCGGCGCCCGGTGCCGAGCCGACGGTGGCCGAACGCAAACGTTTCCAAGGTACGGACGGTCGTTGTGCCGACCGCGATGATGCGGCCCTTGCAAGTCGCCACCTTTTCGGCCGTCTCGTCCGAAACGCTGCAGTTCTCCCCGTGCATCTTGTGGTCGTCGACATTGTCAACCGAAATCGGCCTGAACGTGTCGAGGCCGACGTCTAGGTTGACCGTCGCGGTGTCTACGCCTTGAGTTTTCAGCCTGGCCAAGATTTCTTGGGTGAAATGCAAGCCAGCCGTCGGTGCGGCGGCACTACCGCCCGTCGATGCGTAGACAGTCTGGTAGCGATCCTTGTCCTTCAATTCAGCGCGAATGTAAGGAGGCACCGGCGCATATCCCGCCCGTTCAATGTCTGCGTCTAGGTTGGAGCGTTCGTCGAACGCCACGACCTTGCGGCCCTCGCCCAGCTCCTTTTGTACGACCGCCTTCAGGCCTCCATCCATGTTAAGCGACGTGCCCACTTGAAGGCGCTTGGAGGGGCGTGCGAGGGCCTCATAGACGCCATGCGAAAGCCGATTCAGCAAGAGCAATTCCAACTTGCCCCCAGTTGGTTTGGACCCGAAGAGCCGGAGAGCGGTCACGCGCGTCTCATTGACGACGAGCAAATCGCCCTCCCGCAACAGTTCTGGCACTTCTGTGAAGCGGCGATGGAAAATTTCGCCCGTGGCCCTTTCGATGTGGATCAGTTTCGAGGCGCTTCGGACCGTCAGCGGAGTCTGAGCGATAGCTGACTCTGGCAGAACATAGTCGAACGCCCTCAATTCGTCCATGCCGGGGTCTCCGTGATTTCGACGAGGTTGGCAATGAACGGTGGATCCGGGTCTTTCCTCTCGCGGTCAATAAGCAAAGAACGCATGCCCACGCCTTTGGCGCCGGCATGATCGTCGCCCGGATCATCTCCGACATGGAGGGCCTCGTGGGCCGCCAAGCCGAAACGGTTCAGGGCAATTTCAAAGATGCGCGGGTCCGGCTTTTCGAACCCTTCTTCAAGCGAGGCAATCACCAAATCAAATCGATGGCCGATATCCAACATCTTGAGAATCCGATGCAGCGAGTAATCCCAGTTCGAAATGACGGCGAGGTGAACACCTGCGTCCTTCAATCGGTCAAGCGCCGGCAACACATCTTCGAAAAGGCTGAAGAATGTTTGCCGTGGACCGTAGAGATTCTCCCAAACCGCTGCCTGCAGTTCCGGGAGACATGACTCCGACAAGCCGACATCGGCCAACCAATTGGAACACAATTGTCGCCAGAACCGATCTCCTGCCTCTGCGCTTCGCTCCATATTTACCGCCATATAGTCGACCCAGCGGTCCCGGAGCATCCGGTTAAACCTCTCGCTCGCCGCGTCTTCATCGAGCGGAAGCGACATTTGGACAATGCACTTCCTCGCAAGCAACGCCGGCGACCACTTGACCCGAATAAGGGTTCCGGCCGCATCTAGGGTGACGAGCTTTGGAGTCAACGCTTTAGCCCCGCCCAATAGGATGGCGGTTGAAACCAAAAGGAAAATCGGAACATAGGCGTAACCGAACGCATCCCCGGAAAGTATGTAGCATTGGGTCGGCTGTTCTCATCCGGCCATAATTGCCTAGTAATTTTCCGCCCGAGAGGTTTTATGAATAGAATCAAGTTGATTGGTGTCGTCTGCACCTTCGCCGCCCTCACGACTGCGTCCCTCGCCCAAGATCCTATGGCTCCCGCCGCGCCCGCTCCGCCAGCCACCGCCCCAACGGCAGTTGCTCCGGCCACATTCACCATGAAGAGGACGGTAAGAGTTGGGGAAACCTTCAAGTACAAGCTCAAGGCGGATCTTGAATTTGGTGGAATGCAAGCTGGATTCACCTCGAACATAACGGAAAAGGTGACCGACGTTTCAGCCGAAGGCAACTATAAAATCGAATCCAGCCAGGCTGACAGCAAGGTCAACATGAACGGTCAAGAGCAGGACGTCCCGCAGCAAGGCGGCAACAACACGATCGCTTACAATGCCTCCGGCGAAGTGCTTGCGATTACGGGCGACATGGTTGAATCGGGCGCTTATCGAATGGCCAATCTTGGCGTACTGAAGGCACCGGACGCTCCCGTGAAGGTTGGGGATTCGTGGACATACAAAATCCCGGCAAACACGAAAACCGGAGCCGTGGCCGCCCTTGCCGAGTACAGCATTGTGGCCCTTGAAAAGATCGGCGACCGAGACTGCCTCAAGATCTCCGGCAACGTCAAAGAAACGGAAGGCTCGCAGCCAGCCAGCAATGTTGGAACCGTTTGGGTCGATGCCACGGACTTTTCGATGGTGAAGAGCGACACCACATGGACAAACGCGCCGATCCCTGGCGCACCCGGGCCCATCAGCGGCAAGGTTGTTCTTAATCGGGTTTGATTCAGTGGCGATGAGGAAGGGCGGATGGGCCAGCGTGCCGTCCGCCCTTCTTTGCGCCCGGCCCCTCGGGGATGTATCCTCAAGAGGTGCCCGTTTACGAATACGTGTGCCCCGATTGCAAGCGGAAATATTCCGCTTTGGTGGGCATGACCGCGGAACCCGACGACACCTCGTGTCCCAATTGCAAAGGTTCGAGTGCCAAGCGGATCGTAAGCCGTTTCGCGCGTCACCGGACTGAGGACGATCGCGTCGACGAATTGGCGGACGAGTTGGAAACGATGGGCGATCCCGACAGCCCCGCCGAAATGCGCAAGATGATGCGGGAAATGGGTAAAGCCCTGGACGAGGACGTCGCCGATGAGTTGGAAGAGGTCTTCGAGGCGGACATGGAGGCTGAATAGGTCGCCGGCGGACCCTTCACCGCCCTGCTTTCAAGTGACCGATCAACAGCGCGACATCGCTCATGCGCACACCGGGAATCCTCGAGGCTTGACCCACGGTCGTGGGCTTAACCCGCGAGAGCTTATCCTTGCTTTCGTGGCTCAAGCCCTTCATGGCCGCAAAATCGAACGCGGATGGTATGCGCATGGCGTCCAGTTTCTTGGCTTGGCCGGTGAGCCGATCTTGCCGCTGCAGATAGCCCGCATAAACGCCTGCCAGTTCAATCTGTTCGCGGACGGCCGGGGCCTCGTTCAGAGTCAGATCGCGTCCACAGGCGCACGCGATTTCCAGGGTCTTTTCCAGCGAAATCTCGGGACGCCGCATAAGTTCGAATAGAGAAACGCGATCCCGGGGAGGGACAAGGCCGAGAGTCTCAAAGGCAGCCGCGTCCGCGTTCGAAACCGTTTCGGCCCGGAGCACGTCGATGCCCAGTTGAATTCGCTCTTCCTTGAACGAGAATCGGCGCCAGCGAACTTCATCACAGAGGCCGATCGAGCGACTCAGTGGGGTGAGGCGTGAATCCGCGTTGTCGTGACGAAGGAGCAAGCGGTGCTCCGCCCTCGCCGTAAGCATGCGGTAGGGATCTTCGACGCCCTTGGTGACAAGGTCGTCGATCATGACGCCTATGAACGACGAGTCTCTCGTGAAGTCGACGGGGCCCTGATCGGACGCCCACCGCGCCGCGTTGATGCCTGCGACGATGCCCTGACCAGCCGCCTCTTCGTAGCCGCTCGTTCCGTTCACCTGGCCCGCCAGAAAAAGGCCCGGCATCAGCTTCGACATCAGATGCGGCGTGAGTTGCAGAGGGTCCGCCATGTCGTACTCGACCGCGTATCCGGGCCGGATCATTTCGACCTTGGTGAGCCCCTTTACCTTCCGCAACATATCGAGTTGCGTCTGGGCCGGGAGCGACGTGGAAACACCTTGTACGTAGACGGAATCAAGGCCCCAGTCCTCAATCTCCAAGAAAATCGGGTGAGTTTCTTTCTCCGCGAAACGTACAACTTTATCCTCGATGCTTGGACAATAGCGTGGCCCAATTCCCTCGATTTGACCACCGTATATGGCGCTTTCGTGGAGGCGACCGCGGATAAAGCCGTGCATATCTGCGTTCGTATGAGTTTGCCAACAAGGAAGCAAGTCGCGCAGAGGGTACGTCCGATCGTGCAAGAACGAGACGGGTCCCGCATCGGACTCGCTCTCCATTTGTTCGATGTCGTTTCGGTCGATGCTGGAAAAACGAACCCGAGGGGTCGTGCCCGTCTTGAATCGTCTCAGTCGCACGCCTAAGTCCCTTAGGAAGTCGCTCAGCGAAATTGAAGCCTGGTCCCCGTGTCTCGCCGCAACGGTCTGCTTCTTACCTTCATGGCACAAGCCATTCAGAAACGTTCCGGTGGTCAGGACGACGGCTCGGCATTCGATCTCCTCGCCGCTTCCCAGCCGGATTGCCCTGACGTGGCCCCCTTCGCATAGGACGGTCTCCACCGTTGCCTCGATGAGGGTCAGGTTTGGTTGCTCCGCCAACGTCTTCTGCATCAATCTCGGATAGAGGTCCTTGCAGACGTGGGCTCGAATCGTCTGAACGGTGGGCCCGCGTCCCGTTCCCACTTTGCGAATGTGCGTGAGGGCGTGATCGGTGGTGACGGCCATCTGGCCGCCAAGGGCGTCGACTTCCCTTGCCATGTGACCTTTGGCTGGACCGCCAATGGAGCAGTTGCACGGAAGGTGCCCGATGCGGTCGAGCCGCATCGTGATGCAGGCTGTCGTTAGACCTAAACGGGCTGAAGCGAGGGCCGCCTCAATGCCCGCATGGCCCGCCCCCACCACTGCAACGTCGAATGGACACACGGGTCAAGTCTACCGGTGACACAGGAGAGCCAAGAGTAAACTGTCGAACGTGCAGACTTGGGAAGTCCGATTGTTCGCTTACCTGAAAGATCGGTACGGATCAACAGCCACCGTCGAAGCCGGTGACACGGCGGGCGAGGTTCTGGACGCGCTGGTCGCCCGCGGAGTGGGCGGCGACTACTGCCGCCTTGCAGTCAACAAGGCGTTCGCGTTGCGCAGCCAAACGCTCTCGCCAGGAGACGAGTTAGCGCTGATTCCACCCGTGAGCGGAGGCTAGCTCTCCGCGATCAATTCCATCTTTCTGCCAGCAGTGCGGCCAAACGTTCCAAGAAGGTTTCGTCCGTTTCATCGAACGCTTTGACAGAGTGTCCGTCAATGTCGATTTGTCCAAGGGTGATTCCTGCTTTCTTGATCAGAACCACGATTTCGGAGCGGGTCGTCAAGCTGCAGGCGAGGTAGTTTTCGATCTCCCTCACGTCTTCAATGACTTGATTCGTATCCTCCGCGACAGCCGTTCCGCACACGCCAACTCCGACTTTGATCCGACTGTGATCAGTCGCGGCACCCACGTATTCGTCGAGAACAAGCGTGTCCCTTTCCAGCCGATAAATGCCAGACCAGTTATAACCAGGCAGCTCAGAAAGACATCTCATCGACATCGCTCGCAATGCAGCGCCACGAAGCGGCGAGGCGGCTATTTTGTCAAGAGTGGACAACGCGAGGGCTTGGTCGATCATTGCCATAGATTACGAGATACGAGATCCTGACGTCCCAACGGCACTCGGAGGACGGCTTGCGCCAGAATCGAGAAGTGGGAAATGTGGTTTGGTGCGCCTTGGAGTCGACGCCTCTCGATGCCGTCGGTATGATCGCCTCGGTCAAGAGCGAAGTGCTAGGCGGCGTCGTTGTATTCGAGGGTGATGTGCGTTCAAGGACAGGCGACCAGCTCACCGCCGGTCTTTCTTACGAAGCCTATGAAGAAATGGCTACGTCGCAACTGCGCCTCATCGCAGAGGAAGCTGCGGAGCGTTGGTCCGCCAATGTGGCCGTCGCTCACCGATTGGGAACGTTGATGCCTGGGGAAGCCGCTGTGATCACGGTTGCCGCATGCGCCCATCGAGCAGAAGCTTTCGAATGCTGCAGGTTCCTCATCGAACGGATCAAAGAAGACGTGCCCATCTGGAAGAAGGAGCTGGAGTGATTCTTCGGCGCCCGGGTTTGAGTTCAGTGCCGATTCGACTGGCCGCCATAATGAAGCGTAGAAATCATGGCCATGCAGCAAGTTGACGTCACGATCCTTGGAGGGGGGCCGGTGGGCCTCTTCGCCGCTTTTTACGCTGGGCTGCGCGGCATGTCCGTCCGCATCATCGACAGCCTGCCCGAGCTCGGAGGCCAACTCACGGCGCTGTACCCGGAAAAGTACGTCTACGACATGCCGGGATTTCCCAAGGTGCTCGCGAAAGACCTTGCACGCGAGATGACAGTTCAGGCACTTCAATTCAAGCCCGAGTTGTTGTTGGAAGAAACGGCCGAAACGTTGGAACGAGAAGTCGATGGATACGTGATCACGACCCGCAACGGGGAAAGGCTCCCCAGCAGGACCGTCCTCATTTCAGCCGGTGCGGGTGCGTTCAGCCCGACGCGCATCGGAGTGGACCGCGAAGACGAGTTTCACGGCAAGGGCCTTTTCTACGGTGTCAAGTCCAAATCGCCTTTCAACGGAAAGCGGCTGGTCATCGTCGGTGGCGGCGACAGCGCCTTCGACTGGGCCCTGAACCTCGAGCCCATCGCCAAGGAAATCACGCTGGTTCACCGACGTGACCAATTCAAGGCGCACGAAGAATCGGTCAAACAGGTCCAAGAGAGCAGGGTGGGGATGAAACTCTGGTGCACGGTCAAGGAACTTCATGGCGACGGGGATCTCACCGGGATTACGATCGAGAACACACAGACGAAAGAGACGGAACATCTGGCCACGGAAGCGCTCATCGTCAATGTCGGATTCAAGTCAAGTCTGGGTCCAATTAGGACTTGGGGCTTGAACATCGACAAGACCCAGATTCTTGTCGACCAACATTACGAGACGAACCTGCCCGGCGTCTTTGCAGTGGGCGACGTTTGCACTTTCGATGGAAAGCTTAAGCTGATCGCAACCGGAGTCAGTGAAGCGGCAACCGCTGTCTGCTTTGCGAAAATGAGGATTGATCCCGATGCGAAGCTGTTTCCCGGGCACAGTTCCGAAATGGACCTTTCGATCAAGTGAAGACCGGCTGGTCTGCGTTGCGTCAATCCGTCAACATCTCACCCTCAAACGGGCCTCACAAGTCGCGACTCCCCTTAACCTCAAGTTAACAAGGAGCGTTCACACTCATTTCAGAGTGCAACCCTCGAACGTGATAAACTCTCTGCTTGGCGCCTCGCGATGCGGGCGCAATTTCCAGGAGGCACTTCCACAAATTGGGTAACGCATATACGCCAGGTCTGACCGTCAGCGGGGACATCGTCGTCCGACGAATCCGCCGTCTGCCCATCAAGGGCGAGGTCCTTGTCAAAGACGGAGAGGCCGTCGTGCCGTCAACGGTCATTGCCCGGGCGATGCTTCCCGGTCCGCTTCAGACCATCAAGCTTTCGGAAAAACTTGGCGTGGAACACAAGGAAGTCAAGGACTTTTTCACGCTGAAACCTGGCGACAACATCGAAAAGGGCCAGATGATCGCTGAGACTAAAGGCTTCTTGGGCAGATTCAAAAATACGGTGGTCAGCGACTATTCGGGGGTTGTTGACTCCATATCCGAGATTACGGGCAACGTCCTGGTCCGAGAGGCTTCAATACCCGTCGAAGTGGCCGCCTACATCAAGGGAGAGGTTGCCGACGTCCTCCCGCAAGAGGGCGCCGTCGTCGAGACTCGAGGCGCGATGGTGCAAGGCATCTTCGGTGTTGGAGGCGAGCGGACGGGTGTCATCCGCATTGCTGTGGATAACACGGACGAAGTGCTCGACGCGAAGAACATTTTGGACACCGACGCAGGCAAAATCCTCATCGGTGGGCAGGGCATCACCTTTGAAGCGATTCAGAAAGCTTCTAAGATTGGAGCGACTGCCCTCGTTGCCGGTGGCGTGAAGGACAGCGACCTCACCAGATTCCTTGGATACGACATAGGAGTCGCCATCACCGGCCAAGAAGACATCAATCTCACGATCTTGGTGACAGAGGGCTTTGGATATTTGGCGATGGCCAAACGCACCTTCGAGTTGTTGAAGTCGCTGGAGGGCCAAACGGCGAGCGTCAACGGCGCGACGCAGATCCGAGCCGGAGTCATTCGGCCAGAGATCATCGTTCCCCATGCGTCCGTCCCCACTAAGAGCATTGCCACGGAGGAGGTTCTTGAACTCCAGATTGGCACGCCGATTCGCATCATCCGAGAGCCCTTTTTCGGAAAGTTGGGCACCGTCACCGCACTGCCCGCTCAGCTGATCGTTGTCGATTCAGGAACGGAGGTTCGCGTCTTGAAGGCCACCCTCGACGGGAAAGATGAGGTGATCGTCCCTCGCGCAAACGTCGAAATCATCGCCACCTAGAGCTGCCCGGTTGGCACCCCAGGCAACTCTCTTGATAGTCTTGTTAGGCTTGTTGGAGTGTGCTGAGAATATGGAGTGCATCAAACCGGAAGTGTCAGCTTGAAGTTGCTCATCATCGATGACGAACCCGCCATTGTCGAGACCGTCGAAAACCGGATGCGACGCGAAGGTTACACCACCTTCACGGCGGACTCAGCCGAGGAAGGCATGCGGCTCTTTCGTCGGCTGAAACCCGATTTGGTCATTCTGGACATTATGTTGCCCCAGCGTTCGGGCTTGGAATTCTGCCGATCGGTAAGGCAAGAACACACGACCCCGATCATCATGATCTCGGCGCGCGCTGCGGAGACCGACAAGGTGAAAGGCTTAGAGCTTGGGGCCGACGATTACGTCGTGAAACCTTTCAATTTGAGTGAGTTGGCCGCGCGAGTCAAAGCGGTGCTCCGGCGAGCCTCCGGCGATGCAGTAAGTGAGCCCATTGAACGCGGTGACCTGCGAATAGACCCGCGCACCCACGAGGCAACCAAGAGCGGCAAAATGCTCACGCTGTCCCCCAAGGAGTTTGGGCTGCTTTACTTTCTCGCTCGGAACCAGGGCCAGGTCTTCTCCCGCGAAACGCTTTTGGACCGTGTGTGGGGACAAGATGCCTTTGTCAGCGCCCGAACGGTGGACGTTCATATTCGATGGCTAAGGACGAGAATCGAGAGGGACTCGAACAACCCCGAACACCTGTTGACGGTCCGAGGCGTCGGTTATAAATTCACGGGCTAAACCGTTAGCCGATAAGTACTGGTATTATCGCAATACCACTCATGTTTATCTCGGCCGCGTATTTGGAGCCCGATCTCGCCGCAGCGAGTGTCATTGCCGCCCTCTATCTTCCCGGCGCGCCACGTCCGCATGATCCGCCAAGGGCCCATTGGCGATCGGTGGTCGGGGCATTGCGCCGGGCTGGCAAGCCGCTCGGCCACTCCTCGCACGTCCTCCGCGCGGCAGGGCTTTGGAGCGAAGCCCTCGTTTTGGAGACTCCGGGCCTCTTGGCGCGCGCGGAGTGCCAAGTGAATGAGGAGAAGGTCTTGACCGTCGTCTCCACCGGTTATCCTTCGCGTTGGCTGAATCTTACGAGCCAACCACCGGCGCTGCATTGTTCCGGGGAAATCCCAAAGGGCCCCTTTCTAGGCGTAGTGGGAAGTCGCCACGTACCGCTTGAAGTCTGCAAGTTTGCGAGCCTGGTGGGTCTAAGGGCCGAAGAGTTGGGTTTTACCGTTGTTTCAGGGGGCGCAATCGGCTGCGACCAAGCGGCAGTCTCACTTTGCGGGCACTTTATCGAACTTCTCCCGTGCGGCCCGCTCATGTCTAGCGGGCAAAAGCGCGGCTGTCGTCTCAGTGCCCGGCCTCCTGGCGAGCCTTTCACTGTGGCAGCCGCGATGGAACGCAACGCCCTCATCTACGCCGCGACCGCTCATACGGTGGTCGTCCACGCTCGGTTCAAGGAAGGGGGCACTTGGACGGGCGTCACCGAAGCGATACGCCGGCGGCTCACCAGCGTCATCGTGCGAGAGGATGATACGAGCCGAGCGCACCGCTCGCTCATTGGTCTCGGCGGCTCCCCGCTGCCAAATCCTGAGGGCCTCGAAACCGCGCTCGCTGCCGTCAGTCCGCAATCCGCCCTTGGATTCTGACCTGTCACCGCGCGAGCCAAGGGTGTAAACTCGGACACCTGTGAAAGCCATCGCAAAGGTGCGACCTGAGCCCGGCGTCGAAATCATCGAAACGTCGGAACCAACCGTCCAACCGGGCACCGTCAAACTCAAACTGGAAGCCGCGTCTGTGTGCGGCACCGACCTCCACATTTACAGTTGGGATCCTTGGGCGGCCTCCCGCATCCAACCGACAAGGATCATCGGACACGAGTTCTGCGGAACCATCGTGGAAGTCGGCCCCGGCGTCACTGACCGCAAAGTCGGCGACTTTGTCGCCAGCGAATCACACATCGTCTGCGGGCGATGCCTCCAGTGCAAACAGGGACAGGGCCACGTCTGCGTGAACACCCGCATCCTTGGCGTGGATGTCGACGGTGGTTTTGCGCCCTACGTTGTCATTCCTAAGGACAACGCTCGGCCCACAGACCGCTCCATCCCCAAACAAATCGCCGCCTTCCAAGACGCGTTGGGAAACGCCGTGCACACCGCCATGGCCGGCCCCGTGGAAGGGCAAACGATCCTGATTACGGGCATGGGGCCTATCGGGCTGTTCGCGGTGAATATTTGCCGAGCTTTGGGTGCCGCTAAGGTGGTGGTCACAGAGGTTAGCCCTTACCGCATCGAGTTGGCGAAACAGATGAGGGCGGACGTGGTGCTCGATCCCCGATCCCCCGACATCGACGCTCAACTCCACGCCGAAGCGCCAGGTGGGTTCGATGGCACGCTTGAAATGTCCGGCCATCCCAGCCAACTCAGCCTCGCCGTTCGACATACGCGACCTGGCGGACGCCTCAGCCTTCTCGGCGTCTATCCCGAGAACAACCAGTCGATCGACATCAACCAGGTCGTCTTCAAAGGTCTCCATGTGGAAGGCATCGTGGGCCGCAGAATCTGGAAAACTTGGGAGCAAATGGGCGAGCTTTTGAGCGGCGGAAAACTCGACCTCTGGCCGGTCATCACACACCAGATGCACTACACCCAGTTCCAAGACGCTATGGAGCTGATGAAAGCGGGCAAGGCTGGGAAGGTGGTCTTTTCGTTTGAATGATTGAAGCGGCGGCATCGCGGCCTAGGAAGTTGACCGGCTCCGACTTCTAATTTTCTCATTCACCGGCCTCATAAAACGCAATCCCGTAACCCAGACCCCTTGCCCAAATTGGCACTCTCACCGGTATACTGCTAATCACCGATTTTCCCTGGGGCGTAGTCCCCTTGGGAGGAAACAACTATGAACCTTCAACCACTTCATGACCGCATCATCGTCGAAGCCGCCGCTAAGGAAGAAATGAGCTCAGGCGGCATTATTCTGCCTGACACCGCTCAAGAGAAGCCTCAACGCGGCAAGGTGCTCGCCGTTGGGCCTGGGAAGCGATTGGACAGCGGCAAGCTGGCCCCGATGGACGTCAAAGTCGGCGACACGGTTCTTTACGGCAAGTACGGCGGCACCGAAGTCACCGTTGGCGGAAAGGATTACACCATCCTGCGACAAGAGGACGTCCTCGGCGTGTTGGAAGGGGCAAGGGAGCTTGCCGGCGCGAAGAAGTAAGGACGGAGCGCCTAGCGATGGCGTAGCGATCCTAGAACCCATTTAAGGAGAGAAAACAATGGCATCCAAAGACATCAAATACACGGACGACGCGCGCAAACTTCTGGAAGTCGGCGTCGACAAACTCGCCAACGTGGTCAAGGTCACCCTTGGCCCACGAGGACGGACGGTCGTCCTCGAAAAGAAGTTCGGCAGCCCAACCGTCATCAACGACGGAGCCGCCATCGCGAAGGAGATTGAGGTCGAAAACCGCTTCGAAAATATGGGCGCACAGCTCATTCGCGAAGTCTCCAGCAAGACGAACGACCAGGCGGGAGACGGCACAACGACCGCAACCGTCCTTGCCCAGGCCATCTTCAAAGAAGGCATCCGCAATGTTGCCGCGGGCTCCAATGCCACCCAGATCAAGCACGGCATCGAACTCGCCGTCAACACCATTGTCGGCGATCTAGAAAAGGCGAGCACCAAGATCAAAGGGCACGACGCCATGAAGCAGGTCGGCACCATCAGCGCGAACGACCCGACCGTCGGTGAACTCGTCGCCACCATGCTGGACAAGGTCGGCAAAGACGGCGTCATTACTGTCGAAGAGAGCAAATCCACCGAAACGACCCACGAGATCGTCGAGGGCCTGCAGTTCGACAAGGGCTTCATGAGCCCCTACTTCATCACCGACCCCGCCCGAATGGAGGCCGTGTTCGAAGAGCCGCTGATCCTCTTCTATGAAAAGAAGATCGGCAGCGTGCAGGACCTCATCCCGATGCTCGAAAAGGTGCTCCGCATGGGCCGCCCGTTCGTCATCGTAGCGGAGGACGTCGAGAACGAGTGCCTAGCCACCTTGGTGCTGAACCGCATCCGCGGCAACCTGCCCATCGCGGCCGTCAAAGCCCCCGGCTTTGGCGATCGACGCAAAGCGATGCTGGAAGACATGGCGATCCTCAGCGGCGGCCAGTTCATTTCGGAAGAGTTGGGCCTGAAGCTGGAGAACGTCACGACCGAGATGCTTGGCACCTGCAGCCGAATCGTCATCACGAAGGACAACACGACCATCGTGGGCGGCAAGGGCGAAAAGGCCAAAATCGAAGGCCGACTCAAGCAGATTAAGACCCAAATTGAGAAGACGGACAGCACCTACGACAAGGAGAAGCTGCAAGAAAGGCAAGCCAAGCTCTCGGGCGGCGTCGCCGTTGTGAAGGTTGGCGCCGCGACTGAGACGGCCCTGAAGGAAAAGAAGTCGCGCATCGAGGACGCCATCTTCGCCACGAGGGCGGCCCTTGAAGAAGGCATCGTGCCGGGCGGCGGCGTGGCCCTCATCCAAGCGGGCAAGGCTCTGGACGGCCTTAAGTTGGAAGGCGACGAAAAAATCGGCGTCAACATCATCCGCAAGGCGATCGAAGCACCGCTGTTCACCATCGCGGACAACGCGGGGGCAGAAGGGTCGGTCGTCGTGAACAACGTCAAGACGGGCGCAAAGGGTCACGGGTTCAACGCCTCGACCTTGGTTTTCGAGGACCTGATCAAGGCCGGCGTCGTCGACCCGACCAAGGTGGTGCGCTTGGCGTTGCAGAACGCGGCGTCGATCAGCGGTCTCCTGCTGACCACGGAAGCGATCATCGCCGAAGTCGAAGAGGAAGACGAAGGCCACAGCCACTAGGCTGCAGATTCGTGGCTCGGCGGCTTTCGTGTCCGCCGAGCCACTTTCTTTTTTGAATTGCCGATTTTTCGATTTTGCGAATGGGGGATCAGACACCCCCTCCCCAATTCGCTCCGATTCGGCTGGCGCCCCATTGCCCGTCGGCGGGGTCTTCGACTTCGCTCATTGCCCTCCAAGCTTTGATGCGGGGGCGGGTTCGGAGGAATGTGGGAATTGGCCACCCTACGGGTTCGTTTCGCTCACGGACTACCCCGCGTAACTGAGGGCAGATCTCGGGAGTCGGCCATCTAAAATCGTAAATCCCTGATCAACTGGCCTTGCGGATGTCTTCTTCCGTCATAAGCACCGGCGAGACGCTCTCTTCGATGATGCCTTTGGGGATGACGACGCGCTTGACGTCCTCGCTACTTGGCACCTCGTACATCACGTCCATCATCAGCTGTTCGATGATGGCGCGCAACGCCCGTGCTCCAGTCTTGCGCTTCAAAGCCTCTCGCGCCACTTCGCCCAAAGCGGCCGGGTCCACGATCAGCTCAACTCCGTCAAGGTCGAAGAACTTGGCGTATTGCTTCAGAATTGCGTTGCGCGGCTCGCTGAGGATACGCACAAGGGTTTCCTCGTCGAGCGGATCCAGCGTGGCGATGACAGGCAGACGGCCGATGAATTCGGGGATGAGGCCGAACTTCAAAAGATCTTCGGGGAGGGTTTTGCGAAGAATGTTGACCTCTTGATCCTTCTTCTGGTCCGGATTGGACCTAAAGCCCATGACGTTCTCTTTCATGCGGCGTCGAATCATGTCCTCGATGCCTTCGAAAGCGCCACCACAGATGAACAGAATGTTGGTCGTGTCGATCTGGATGTACTCTTGCTGCGGATGCTTGCGGCCGCCCTGCGGAGGAACGTTGGCCACTGTGCCTTCCAAGATTTTGAGCAGAGCCTGCTGGACGCCTTCGCCGCTTACGTCTCGGGTGATGGACGGGTTGTCGCTCTTGCGGGCGATCTTGTCGATCTCGTCGACGTAAATGATGCCGCGCTCGCAGAGTGCCTTGGGGTTGCGAGGATCGAGGCCCTCGGCGGCTTGGAACAGCTTAAGAAGAATGTTCTCGACGTCTTCACCCACGTAGCCGGCCTCGGTGAGGGCGGTGGCATCCGCGATGGCAAACGGCACATTGAGCATGCGGGCAAGGGTTTGGGCGAGGAGTGTCTTGCCCGTGCCGGTTGGTCCGACCATCAAGATGTTGCTCTTCTGCAGTTCAACGCCGTCATCGTCATCCCGCTCGGTGATTCGCTTATAGTGGTTGTACACGGCGACGGAAAGGGTCTTCTTGGCGTGCGCTTGGCCGACGACGTAACCGTCCAAGAAATTGACGATCTCCTTTGGCTTCGGAACCGCGTATTCGGTGCTGGTGGCGACTGGTCGCACCACGGACGGACCCTGAGGCAGGCCGCGGTCAGTCTCGTTGTGGAGGATGTCGTTGCACAGATCGATGCAATCCGAGCATACGGCCCCGTGCAATCCGACGATGAGCTTCTTGACTTGCTCCTTGGTCTTGCCGCACAGGCAACATTGATCTCTCCGCTCGAGTGTTTTAGCCATTCAATCTCCGTCTGTCGTTAACGAACCCCAGATTCCAAAACCTTGTCCACGATTCCGTATGCCACGGTTTCCTCCGCCGACATAAAGTAATCCCGGTCGCAGTCTTTCCGCACTTGGGCCGGATCTTTTCCGGAGTGCTTTGCGATGATCTCCATGATAGTATCCATCGCTCTATTGATTTCTGCGGCCTGAACATTAATATCGGCTGTAGTTCCCTGAAACCCAGCACTAACTTGGTGAATCATGACCCTAGAATGTTTGAGGCAGTATCGCTTCTTGGCCGAACCACCGCAAAGGAGTACGGCGCCCATGGATGCCGCCTGGCCCACGCAGATGGTCGCAACGTCCGGTTTGATGATCTGCATCGCATCGTAAATGGCAAGCCCTGCACTAACCGAGCCACCCGGGCTGTTGATGTAAAAATCGATATCTTTGTCAGGATCTTCTTTCTCAAGGAAGAGGAACTGGGCGACGATCAAGTTCGCGACAAAGTCATCCACCGGCGTGCCGAGGAAGACGATTCGATCTTTGAGGAGCCTTGAATAAAGGTCGTAGCTGCGCTCGCCCCTGGCCGTTTGTTCGATTACGTACGGAATACCCATCCTTGTCTTCTCCTATTTTCCTTTCTTGCCAGCCCCTGCGCCGGCAAGCGTCTTCTTCGTCCTTTCGGCCTCTGGTGCCTTAGACGTCGCATGTTCAATCAGGAAATCCGTAACTTTCCTAGAAATCGCCCTGAAGTGCAACTCCTCCATCGCATCGTTCTTCTTTAGAAGATTCAGCATTTCGTCCGGGCTGACTTCGTACTCGCTCGCCATTCCCATCAGCTCTTTACTTAAATCGGCATTGGCGAGTGACATCTTCTCCTTGGCGAAGAGGTCCCGAATGATGAGCGCGCGCATCACGTGAATTTTCGCCTTGTGTTTCCACGCTTCAACAAGCTCGTCTGGGGACATGCCGTTCTCTTTGGCGTAGTCCTCCATGGACTTGCCCGCCTCGTGAAGTTCCTGAGCGGTCTCCATGAGGCGACGCTCGGCAATGTTTTCCCACATGGCGTCGGGAACGTTCACCGTGCTTCTTTCCAAAAGGGCATCGAGTGCTTGTTCTGCGACCATTTCTCGTGCCGCTTCAGTCTTGGCTTCCTCCATCACGCTTCTGAGCCGGCCCTTCAAATCTTCGACGCTTTCGGTCTTAAGAGCCTTGGCGAACTCCTCGTCGAGTTCGGGCAGCTTCACGGCGCTGATGGAGTTGATCGACACTTGGCACTGCATCGGCTTCCCAGCCCAGTCCTTTTCTTGAAAATTCTCGGGGAAGGTGAGACTCGCGCTCTTCATTTCTTCGACGCGCATGCCGCTCAGCATCTGATCGAGTTGGGGAAATGTCTGGCCGGCGACGGTCATAAAGTTCCGGCCCTCTTCCTTGTCGCCCTCCACCTTGATGTTGACCACGCAGATGTCACCCTCCTGGGCGCCGCGATCCGTGACTGGCTCTCTCGTCGACCTTCGTTGCCTCAGCTCGTCAACTTGATATTGAATTTCCTCATCGCTGACCGCGCTTTCCGGCATTTGGACGGGTAAGCCTTTGGGGTCTCCCAGGTCGACTTGAGGAGGCAACGGCACCTTGACCGTGAACTCGCATTTGTTCTCGGCTTGGTCAAGCGCGCCGAGCTCGACGACGGGCCGCACACTGGGTTCAGGCTTCAACTCCTGAGCGACCAAGGCGTCCTTGTAGGCCTCTCGGACAATGATGTCGGCGGCGGACTCGTTCAGATCGTCCCTGTCGAGCAAGGTTTCCAAGATATGGCGCGGCGCATGGCCGGGTCGAAAGCCTGGCACCTTGACCTTCTTGGCAAGTTGCTTGTAGGCGCGTGTGTAGCCTTCCTGAACCTCCAGAGGGTCGCAAACGATGGCCAATTTGACGGTACAGGGGTTGAGATCTTCGCGGGTGATTTGCATGCTGGTCCAGTTAGAACGACGGCTTCTTAGCCTTCCATTTTGACTTCTAAGAGCGTCAAGAGACGGCTTAATTGTACCTAACGGGGTGATCTTGCGGCGGGTTGGAGAAGGTCCCTCAGCGCCGAGTCCAGGTCTGTGAATTTGAACTCGAAACCGCCTCGGAGGGCAGCGGTCGGTACAACGCGTGAACTCTCCAAGATGGGATCCACTTGAATGCCGACCAAGGCAGCGATCGCTTTCATGACGAAAGCGGGGGCAGGGGGTGACCATGGCCTCTTGAGCGTCCTTCTAAGCGCGGTCATGAAGTCCTTGTTGCGGACGGGGCTGGGGCCCACTCCGTTGACGACTTCGGGCGTACCTTCGTTTTCGATGCACCACGCCGCGAGGTTTGTAAGGTCGTCGATATGAATCCAAGGGACGAACTGCTCTCCGCCGCCGGCGGATCCTCCCAGAAAAAGCCTTGTGAGGTTGGCAAGCTGCGTGAGCCCTCCTCCGTTGCCGAGGGGGAACCCAATTCGCAACCTGACGGTGCGCGTATGCGGGTGCCTCTTTTCATCGATGGCGTCTTCCCATGCGTGGCAAACGTCTGCTAGAAAGCCTTCGCCGTCCCACGCGCTTTCAACCACTTCCCTACCCCCCGTTGCCCC
>CAZUCK010000025.1:0-33056 GCA_964619505.1 uncultured Fimbriimonas sp.
ACAAATCTTCTGCGATTCTAGGACTGTTTGTCTTCGCGACAGCGGCTTTTGCATGCTTCTCAGATCAGGATGTAACTCCTTACCCGGACACTTGTAGTTTGAGCGGATTGGAAACTTCATATCAACCTACATGGCACGGCTCTTGCCATCCAGTCCTATATCCGGACACTAGATGCGATCAATGGCAGATCGAGTTGTACCAAATTAAAGATCAGTGGGATCACAATAACTGCACGGGTTCGATTGTACAGGGCGGTCATTCGGTCACGGACGAGGGGTTGATCTGGACGTCTGCGGTTAGCAGTTGCGGCTGCTAATGGGTGCTACCAGGGCAGTCTTGCTATCTTGGTCGATATGCCTTCCCGCCCTCCTCTTCGCGGAGACCCCCATAGAAGCGGTCAAGAGGATAGACTCAGCCATCCAAGCGGGGCATATTTCATACGTAGAGCTGGTGCATCGCACATATGACGAGAGCCCGATCGGCCAATCCTATAAGGTCGCGTTCGATTACGCTCGGAACGTCTATCGGGCGGAGAGCGTCTCCGCTGATGGACATTCGCATGTACTTACGATCAGTAACGGTGGCGTTGAACAGAAGACTGCCAATGATGACGGGTTAACTGATATAAGACCCGCTTCGCCTAGGCTTAATCCGCTTGGACGCCTGGAGGGCTATCTCGAAGTTTGTGGCGGACCAAGCCTTTCGCTTGGCCGTGGCCTCAGTGGTCTGAGAAAGTTGTCTCAGATCTATGAAAGGGGGCAAAGTGTTCTTGAGGGATATCTTTCCGACGGTACCAAGATCCGCGCCTATGGCGTGAGTGCCGAGAATCACTGGTTACCAACGAAACTAGTCAGGACCGAAGCTTCGGGGGCGGTGATCGGCATATGGACCTTCGAGGGCCTCAGTCTCTCAGACGGAGATAGGAGCGTGCCAGCGAGGTGTGAGGGCATCGGATTGATGTCGGATGGAAAGGTGGTGGCGACTGTCACTGATCAGATCCTTGCAGCTGATTTTGTTCCTCCTACTGCTGAAGAATCAGCACTTACGTGGGCCAAGGACAAACAGTTCAACGACTTTAGGGTTGATCCGCCGCGATTCTATCACACGAAGGATCTCTTCCACGCAGACGGGACACCGTTCTCACTCGCGGAAATTCTCGCGAAGTCCCAAAAGGAGAACGATCTAGTTAGTGCCGCGCGTAACGCCGGACTTGCCCATTTGCAAGCGGAAGCGCTTTCAAGGCGATTGATAATCGCGATCTCTTGCACGCTCCTATTACTCATCGTAGTCGGCGCTGCAAGGGCGTTTCGCCGAAGGGGCAGAGTTGACGGCTAAGCATAGCGGCATCCTGGCCGCCACGGCCTTTCTTCTGGCGGTGGTAATTAGCGCCCTTGCGTACCCTCGGAGCCACGTCACCCTTTCAGTTTTAGCCGATGCTTTCCAGCAGCGGACATTGAAAGTGGGCAGTGCGCTTCCAGAGCTCGCCGCTTACTCGCTCAAACGACGCCGTGCAGATATACCTCCCAAGGGAAAATCCGTCTTGGTTATGCAGGCCTGCGGATGCGCGGTTTTGGATGTCGAGCACGTGGAGGAGCAAGCCTCGGCAGCGGGCATTCCGACCTTTCGCATATGGCCCGAACATTCTCTCGGCGGAGCCATTACGCCCTCTAACGCCGACGACTATTTTATTCCCGAAGATGATTGGCTCGGGGCTCTTGGCAGCCCGGCACCGACTTTCAAGGCAATCTGGGTTGAAGATGGGATCATCAAGAGAATCGATCAAAAATAGTCTGCGGGAACTCGCAGCGATTTCTCTGACGGCCATTGTCAGCTTCATGCTTTGGTGGCTTCTGGCTCAACAATTTACCATCGGGGTTCAACATGAACATGCGAGGCACTATCAATACATGTTTGGTTTTAGTGTCGGACTAATAAGTTCCATTTTTGCCCACGGTGTTGCAATTGCGCGAAAGCGCGCCCTAGTCTACGCCACGGTTCTCCCTCTGTTGACGGCTGATCTCGCTTGGTCACTGGTTCTCTGGCGTGCGATCATGCTTGTGTTTGCGTCACTCTTTTCCGTCGCTGGTGCAATCGCCTATCACTGGTACATCGAGAGAGGAGCTACCCCATGATCCAAGATAATTGGCTTTTCTAGAAATCCTTCTCAATCATGCACCCTCATAAGGTCCCGCCCCCAATATGTTCTAAACGCGTCTAATACGCTCCACCACTTTTCTTGCATCCCGAATCGGTCGGCGGCGCACAAGCACGTCGGGGTTTGCGGTAAGGTTTCATTCAATCTTCAACCCGCCGCGACGGTGGGTGGATCAGGGTGTGCAGACTCTCAACTTGCCCAGCCCCCACTAAGGATGATTTCAGCGAAGCCGAGACACGCAGTCCCCAAAGCCGCGCTAACGGCCTTTGCTTGGTCCTTTGGCGTCCTCGCACTGGCCGAGCCAAGCCTCACCTTGCACCCTCTGTTCCAAGGCAACCAGAGGGGAGGCGGACTCGTCCCCATCGTCGCCGAAGTCACTACCGACGACGCCGAGACATCTGGCACCGTTCGCGTCGTTGGCGGCGGCTATTCGATGTCCTACCCGGTCAAACTGGCCAAGAACACCCCCCAGCAAGTTCAAATCTTGCTTCCTCTCGCTGAGAACGGAATCGGCGAAATGCCCGTCATCGAGCTTCAAACCAGGACCAAACGAATTTCTCGAACGTTTGACCCTTCCGTCCTTGTCCGCGATTCCGGCACGAGCATCCTGGAAATCGGCGGCCAGATCGGGGAACTGGGCTTCACGGAGACGAATCAGCCAAGGCTCCTCATGGATGGGCGTCTCGGTGAGACTGCTCCGTGGTCGGTGGCCTATGCGCCCCCGAACATCGTGCCCGAACGACCTGCCGCTTTCGAGTCCTTCCATTTTGTTTTCCTCGGCAAGGGGGCGGAGCGCCTGACCGATGCGGCGGTGGCGGCCCTGAAGAACTACATGCTCCTCGGAGGGATCGTGGTGGTACCGGGAGGTGCGGCCAGCGTTTCCTCCTTAGACCCCCGTTGGTCCGATGTACTGCCGGGGCATCCCGGCCCGGCGGAGACTGTTTCCGACACCCAGCCTCTATCCCAATTGTGTTATTCGCCCCTCTCGGAGCGCTTCAAGGCTTGGCCGCTCCAATTGCGTAAAGGAAGCCGAGCCTTCATGAGCCCCAAGGTCTTGGTCGCTTCCAGACAATACGGATTGGGTGAAGTCGTCCAGTTCGCCTTCGATCCCTTCGACGGCATCCTCAAGAATTGGGCAGGAAGGCTCGGCCTACTAGGACTAGTCGGAATGGATACTGGCGTCTCATTCCGCTCCACGCGAGACCTTGCCGCCAGCGTTCATCCAACCGTCACAGCACACGAAGATGACACGTCTCCGTTCGAGCTGAAGATGCCCAAGGCGTCAAAAATCGGATGGCTGTTGGTGGCCTATGTGACCGTCGTCGTACCGCTCAATTTTCTCGCGCTTCGAAAGCTCGATCGCGGAGAATTGGCCTGGCTTAGCGCACCTCTGATTTCGATCGCCTTTGCGGGGGCGGTGCTGGGACAGGCGTCGGGACTCTACGGTTTTCCCACCGCGCATCGCACGGTTGCGGTTGCAATCGCCCAAGACGACAGCCCCACCCTGGTCGCGATGGGCAAAACGGATGTTTTCTTCGCGAAGGGCGGGCAATACGACCTCAAACTGTTGAACGTCGACTCCCTCTCGCCGGGGTATTTGAGGGACACCCTGTTGCCCGCTCAGGAATCCGGAGTGCGGGACCTCGAACCGATTGACACGGGCAAAGAAGTTCAAATCCGAACCGCGGATGTGCCGAACTTGGCGTTCCGATCCTTTGGATTCAGGCAAGTCGCCAAGGGGTCGTTGGTGAAGGTCACCCGAAGGGCGGAAGGGTATCTCATCGAGGCCTTTGTCGAGATCGAAGATGCCGAATTTCAAAGCCCCGAGGGCCATCTGTCGATAGGCGATTTGGACGCCGGCCAAACGACGTTTCTTGCCTATACAAAAATGAAGTCACCCATCGCCCCGCAAGACAGGACGAGCAACAATGTTGAGGACATCGCCCGTGCCCTATCAAAGCGGCAAGCCGCCGTTTGGGGTGTCACGAAGTCGCTTCCGTTCGGCACCGCTCTGGGCGTGGCAGATGCATGCTCGACCACCTTCATCTATCTGTCGAGGGACGTCCGGTGAACTACCTACGAAGCCACGTATTCAAGAATCCCGTTCTTGCCGAGAGAAGGCGCTTGGCCAAGCGGTTCTTCTCGCTCGGGCTCGGCAAGACAAACTTCGCGTGGGGTGGACGGGCCGCCTTGGTCGCGATTTACGTCTTGCTCTTCTTGGTCTTCCCTAAAGACCAGGCCCCCACAATTCAACTGGTCATAACTCTGCTGGCAGTCGGGTTGGTTCTGCTGACCGTTTTCGGTTTCTACGCCGCGATCGCGGGCGAGCGGGATCGAGGAACTTGGGATCTGTTGCGGTCGTCGCCAATCACACCAAGCCAAATAGTCCTTGGTAAATTTCTTTCCGGAGCCTATGTCGTCCTTCTCGTCTGGGCGGCGGCACTCCCCTTCGTCTATTTGTCCTACCTGCGTACGGACTACGCCATGCTCCGAAAGCCGCCCGTCGCCAACGTCGTGCTTGCCGCGCTTCTTTGCCTGGCGACAGCCCTCCTCAGCCTTACGATCACTCTGCTGTTTTCCGCGCGATGCCGCACGACGCTTACATCCTTGAGTACTTCCTTGACCACTTTCGCCGGGTGGTTGTGGGCCCTCTACCTTGCGATTTCCGCCCTGACTTCTCTGCCCCTTGGAAACATCGCAATGCTCACGTTGAACCCGGTCCTGTGTACTTCGCTGCTGTGCGGCCCACCACGGGATTTCGGCCAATTCACTCCCTACTATGCAAAGGTCATGCTCGTCGTCGTCTTGATCCTCACCGTCTTTGCCGTCATTTGGACCGCTTCAACGCTGACCTATGCCGAAGAGCACGTCGGCTTCGTGGAAAAGCAACCCAATGCCTTGCCAAGCGGAGGCGCGTCAAAGTGAAACGGCTTAGAATCACCCCACAACCCTCGGTGCCGACGCGCGCGGAGGCGCCATAAAACCCATGCTGGAAGTGCTTCACCTCTCCAAGAACTACGGTGACTTTGTCGCCGTTCGCGATGTCACATTCACCCTCAAACCGGGCGACGTTTTCGGATTCATCGGCTCAAACGGGGCCGGGAAGACCACGACCATCCGTATGTTGGCAACGCTCCTCTCACCCGGAGGCGGAAGCGCCAAGCTGAACGGAGTGGATGTCGGTCAAGACCCGATGGCCATCCGGCGGATGATCGGCTATATGCCCGACTTCTTCGGTCTTTACGACGACGTGCGTGTGTGGGAATATCTCGATTTCTTCGCCACCATCTGCGAACTCCCCGTACGCGAAAGGCCCGCCGCAATCGACCGAGTCTTGGAACTCACCGATCTGACCGCCAAACGTAAAGCCTTCGTGCACACCCTCTCCCGAGGAATGCAGCAACGCCTGTGCCTCGCAAAGTGCCTGATTCATGACCCTTCCTTGCTGCTCCTGGACGAACCGGCAAGCGGCCTCGACCCCCGGGCCCGCGCCGAGCTCAAAGAGCTGATTCTTGGACTCGGCCAGATGGGAAAAATCGTCATCGTTTCGTCCCACATCATCCCCGAGCTTTCGGGTTTCTGCAACACCGTCGGCATCATCGAAAAGGGCACCCTCATCACGTACGGGCCCATGGAATCCGTCGTCAAGAGCATCGGCCAAGCGAGCGTCATCTCGGTTCGCGTGCTTTCACCGGTGGAGGAGACGACCAACCTTCTAGCCGGCATGGAAAATCTGAGCCGCATTCAAACGACGGAGGAGGGCTTGGTCACCTTTGAATACCACGGCGATGAGGACGCCCAAGCGGACTTGCTTCGCAAGTTGATCGCCGGCAATGTTCGGGTGGTCTCTTACGGCAGAGAGGAGGCCAATCTTCAGGACGTCTTCCTCACGATGACAGCGGGGAAGTCTAAGTGACGGGAACACTCTCGCGCTGGGTCGATAAACAAAGAAGCGTTTACTTTGGCAACGCGGCCACCAAACGCGATATGCGAGTCCAACTTCGAGGGTCCAAAGCGATCATTCTTTGGACTGCCTATCTTGCCGTGCTCGTGTGCCCCGCAATCCTCATCTATGCGGGCGTGGCGTCCGATGCCGACATCATGCCCGCCATTGCTCAAAGTAGGTTGCACGCATGTTACCAAGCGGTTCTCGCCGCCCTCGGCATCGCCGTCTCGCTGATCGCCTCGACGCTGGGCGCAACCGCCATTGTAAGCGAACGACAGCGGCGATCGTTGGACCTCGTTTTCACGACCCCGGTGACGCCGAAATATTACTTGGTGGGCAAGCTGCTGAGCGTCTATCGGTACATCTGGATGCTCATGCTGCTGTCGCTGCCCGTCGTTTCAGTCGGCATCGTCATGGGAGGCGCAAGTTGGACCGATTTGTTTAAGAGCTTCATCGTGATCTCGCTGGACGCCCTCGTCTACTCCGTGGTCGGACTCGCCATCTCCTCAGGGGCTGAGAAAATGACGTCCGCCGTCGTCGCGACGTTCCTGATGCTGGCAGGCCTTTTCGCCGCCAACCTTACGCTTGTCGGCTCTCCGTTGTCCGCACCGTCCGGCGGCGTTTCAGTGGCCCAAGGCTTTCTGCCCTTTTCCGGGGCCGTGGGCTTGAGTTCTACGACTCTGATCCTTGGCGTAAACATGCCCAGCATTCTCCTGTTCAGCCTTGCCGCTTTGGCTTTGGTGTACGTCGGGATGTTGGCGGCGGGCTCAGCCTTGAGCCCCTGGCACATCCGGGAAACAACCGCCCTGCGCATCGGCGGATTGGCACTATTGGGGGTGTGGGTCTATGGCTGGTGCGCGGGAAGTGGAAGCCCTGTGGCATTTCTTTCTGCGATGATGCCCTTCGCCCTGGTCGCACCCACAATTTCGGCTTACACCCGAAACGACCCTCCCAAATTCATTTACGACGGGCCGTCGAAGTTCAGTAACGCCTTTCGGGCCACGCCAAGCGGCGCGCTACCCTATCTGGTTCTCATGGTGGCCACCGGCGCGTTTTCAGCGATCATGGCCCTCGGAACCGGCGCTTTGGCATCCGTCCTGGCCCAAGCGGCGTATGTGATGGGAGCATTTTTGATGCTATGGGGTTTGGCCAGGATTTCTTCGAAGCTCGCGACAGGTTTGGCTTCCGCGCGAGCGCTCGCCGCCGGCATTGGCCTCTTCGTCTTTGCATTTCCATCCTTGGCGTTTTCCCTGCTCCATATGTATGGGGCGGGGGCAACCGTCGGCGACGGCGTCCCCTTGGCGCCGTTCACATCCGACCGGCCGTTGGTAGCCTCAGTCGCCTGGGGCGCAGTTTTCTTGGTCGCGGCGTTTGTGCTGGCCGCCGCGTCGGGGCGGGTACAGGGCGCAGTTTGGAAAGCGCACGAAGCGTAATGCCCACGCCGCACTTATGGCAACATCGTGCTTGATCCCATGGAAGTCGGCCGCTACCGCGTCAGCGTTCACAATCACGGATTCTTCCGTCTGGATGGCGGCGCGATGTTTGGGGCCGTTCCCAAGGTACTTTGGGAGCGGGTCGCACCGGCCGACGAATTGAACCGAATCCTTCTTGCCACCCGGTCTCTGGTGATCGAAGACGGAAAGCGCACACTGCTGGTCGACCTCGGTTGCGGCGACAAATGGAACGAAAAGAGCCGGTCCATCTTCTGCGTCGCCAATGAGCCGTATGAGCCGCTCCCTGGTGTCACCGACATCCTCCTGACGCACCTCCACTTCGACCATGCCGGTGGGATCTCACGTTATTCCAAAGAATCTCAGACCCTGGAGCCGTGCCATCCGCATGCGAGGCATTACGTGTCCGCTCGAAACTACGAAAACGCCCAACGGCCGAACGTGAGGGAGCGCAACAGCTACCTTTCCGACAATGTGGACGCCCTTCGTCAAGTGGACCTCGTTCTGACGGAGCCCGAACAAGAGTTGTGGCCAGGTGTTTGGGTGCATCCCAGCGATGGTCACACCCTCGGGCTCCAATGGGTCGAAGTGACGGACGGCGGCACGACGCTTGCCTTTCCCGCGGACCTCGTGCCGACCTCCGCCCACCTGCCTGTAGCGTATGTGATGGGTTACGACGTTTGCGCTGAACGGGCAATTCAGGAAAAGGAGAACTTCTTGAGGAAGGCGATCGAACGCTCTTGGATCGTGGTCTTCGAGCATGATCCCACCGTCGCAGCGGGGCGCCTGGCCCTGGACGATCGCGGCCGCCCATTCATCTGCGAGGAGCTGGATCTGCGCTGATCCACGCGGGAATCTCCCGACTCCATCGCGAACCACCTGGCGGTGCCGGCGACGACGCCCAGCTCTGGTCAAACGCCCCAGAACGTGTTATCTTGGTGACCAGTTGCGTTGTTATCCGTTAGACATATGCCTTTTGGGCTTTTAGGAAGGGGGGAGGAATGTTTCGATTTGCAAAGGATGGATCGTCGGTGGGCCGAAAGGCGCGTCGCGGGTTGCTCCCGCTTGGAATCGCGGGTCTAGCCCTGTGTTCAGTGGCCTGGACTCAGAAAGTCCTGAACCGGCCCAACCCTCAAATGTCGGCCACGATTCTCAAAAACGTTGCACCACCGCTCATTCTCGAAACCACCTATCACAACCCTCCATTCAACACGTCCTCCGCAACGTGGGCGAAGAACCGCGTTGGCGGCAAGACCTTCCTTTCCGGCCTCACCGGTGACGCCCCGTTTGAGTGGACCCCCGTGTTGAACCCGTCCGAGGAATTCGATCTCGACTTCGTGGGGCTCTCAGGGTGGGCGTACTCGCCCGTAATCTCCGATAAAGACAACCCGTTCCTCCATCCGTTCGGTTTTGATTGGGAATTCTTGACCGCGCCGGATGCACCGTATCAGTCTCTAGCCGCGCCGACGAAGGACAACGAGTACGTGGAGGCGAAGGCCAAGGCGGCTCAGCACGGCCATCCCGTGCCCAACATGTTGGGCATGGAAACCGATCAAAACCTCGTTCCACCCTTCTACCGAGCGCAGGACGGCGACCGCGTATGCCTATGGGGCCGCTGGATCGTCGACACGGGTCATGGTGACTTTCACACGGAAATTCATCCTCCCGCGCTGCTCGTGACCGGGCACCCCAATGTCGCCCACCCAGCGGATGAAACCGACACGACGATTCTTGGTCGCCCTTTTCTCGTCAGTCAACTGTTTGAATCGGACGACTACCCGATGAAGAAGCACCTGCTGAACGAGGTCGGCAAGGTTCAAAGCTTCCGGTCCCTGAGCCTTGAAGCCCACCCCAAGATCAAACCGAAACCGTTCAAGGGCGTGCACCTGATGACCTACATCGTGCGCCCCCCATCGGTTCGAGGAAACCCAATGGACCAATTGATGGCCTACTACAAGTTCACGGTTCGCACAGGCGTCTCTGTCCAACTCGTCAACTCCGCAGATGCGGTGACGGTCTATGTGGTGATGAATGACGCTCAGTACAAGCCCGCGAAGCTTCCTCGAAAGCACTCCGTCAACATCAGCCGAAAGGAACTGAAGCGCCTGAATTCGGACGCGGGCACGACCTACGACGAAGCCATCATCGCAGCCCTTTTGATCCCCGGCAACCCAGTCGCGGCCCTCATCGATTCAATGGGAATCACGACGGACAAGTACGATCCTCTCGTACCGATCCTTGGCAACGAGACGACCGCCAATGTCAAGTCCTTGGCCGGAAACACTCCCGGAGTGGTCAGGGACGACAATCAGCCGTTCCCGATCTCCGGTTATCTGCGGCTGAAGTGGATTCGGCCGACGGGCCCGACCTCCACGATGGGGTTGGGCCATTGAGCGTCGCCTTGAACGCGAAGTGGGCGACGGGAACTGTTAGGCGAACCGTTTGCGTTCTCGCTCCTAGATGAATTCGCTGGTTCTGGCATCGCTTCTTGTGTCGCAGGTCGGTCAAGAAACGACGACGTATCCCGTCCATGGTGCGACCCTCCTCACCTATGTGATCGACTACGAGCCCTATTGGGCGCCGGACGGCAAGAAAATCGCCTTGATATCCAGCCGACATGGCGGCCTGAAGCTTCACGTTTTTGAGCTGGGCGGCGGTGAAGACGAGTCGGGCTCAAGCATGAAACAGCTCACCTTTGGCAAGAGCGAAGAAGACTCGCCCGCGTGGTCGCCCAATGGGACTAAGATCGCTTACGTGTCCATCCGAGATGGCGTCTCCCAAATCTGCGTGATGAAGTCGGATGGATCGGAAGTCAAACAGCTGACCGATGGCAAGTACAACAACATCCACCCGGCTTGGGCCCCCGACGGCACGCGGATCCTGTTCAACACCATGCGTTACGAGAAGGAGAACAGAGAGACGCGAGGCATCGCTCCGGGGAATCCCGCCATCGGAGAGCCGCAAGACAACTTCATCGACTTGGCATCCGTCGCTAGCGACGGTTCCGATTGGCGGCGGATAACCAAGGGTGGTGGCTACACCTATGCCTTCTACTCACCCGACGGCAAACGGATCGTCCACCGAAGATCGATCGGCGAGAAGTCGCAGATTTGGGTCATGAACGGTGACGGTACGGATGACCACAACCTTTCGGGTGAGCAGGTGCAGGACGGTTGGCCATCGTGGGGGCCGGACGGCAGGATTTGCTTTGTTCGACGCAGTTCGAACGGCAAGCTCGGCATCTACGTGATGAATTCCGAGGGAGCTGATGTCAGGCAGGTCACGGATCTCGTCAACGACTGCACGAATCCTCGATGGTCCCCCGATGGCGCCCAAATCATCTTTACACGAAGGTCGGGCTGCATCGTGGTGTCAATGGTTCCCGCGCCCAACAAATGAGGTACTCCCAGCCTTTGCCAAGAATAGGCAAACCTGGGCTCTCTGAGATCATTGAATCTCATCAGTCGCTTTTGTCGATGGCGTCCTTACCGGGCGTTCCAGGCTGGCCCGGGGCACCCGGCGCTCCGGCTTGGCCCTGGACTCCCGTGGGGCCCTGAGTTCCGGGTGCCTGGGCCGGCCCGTTTACAATCGTGGGCGCAGGTGCCGGAGTTTCACGATGGTCGTGGGCGGAGTCGCAGATTTGTCATGCACGACGTTGGTGCGTTCAATGACGGCAGGTTGTGGGGATTGGGCAGGAAGCACCACGGCAAAGTAGAGGATTGCCGCGATGGCCGCGATAAGTGACATAACGGTGACCGTGTTGTCGTCATTGCTATTTGATCCTCTGCACTCGTATTGGGTCCAACTCGGTAATAAATCGGCATTGCAGTTCTCCTGATGAATCCGTGGCCCGGCCGGGCCGGCACGCCGGAGTCGTCTTGTGGAACTGAACATTGTCGGGCGGGGTTCGCATTTGAACCCCGTCTCCGCCCAACCAACCACGTTTGGACGCCAGTATCCGGCGGGGATTGTCGCAGAATGGTGGTGATGCATCCGGCGCTTGAGGCGGTTCAACGGGCCACCATCGGAACTCCGTTCGAAAGAGCGGTGTGGCTGGTGGGTGGCGCCGTGCGCGACGAGCTTCTGGGCAAACCGGTCTCAAACGACTTTGACTTGGTCTTGACCGGATCGGCCGGTGAGCTGGCGGAACTTCTCCATAAGAAGCGGATTTCGGACATTCTTCCCGTTGAGTACCCGCGCTTTGGCACCGCCATGGTGAAAGTCGGAGACGCCGCGATCGAGTTGGTCACCGCGCGAAAGGAGAACTATTCCAAAGCCTCACGCAAGCCGGACGTACAACCGGCGACGTTGGAGGAAGATGCGCGGCGGCGCGATTTCACCGTGAACGCCCTCCTCAAAAATCTGCACTCGGGGGAGATATGGGATCCCCTGCGGAAGGGTCTGGAGGATATCAAATTGAGGGTTCTCCGAACGCCGCTTGAACCTGACGAGACCTTCCACGACGACCCATTGCGCATGCTTCGGGCGGTTCGGTTTCGGTGGCAACTGGGGTTCGACCCCGCACCGGGCCTCTACGAAGCCGCCAAACGAGAATCCGAGCGGCTCCAAATCATCAGCGCCGAGCGAATCCGCGATGAGTTCACTAAAATGTTGTCGCTGCCCACTGCTCCCGAATGCATGCAAGATCTGTTGGATCTTGGGCTCCTGCCTCAATTTGCGCCCGAGTTTGAGGCGATGGTTGAGGTGGAGCAGGGAAGTTTTCACCACCTGGATGTTTGGGATCACACGCTTCTCACGCTGAAAAATGCCGGCCCAGACGACCTCACCGTTTCGCTCGCATGCTTGCTTCACGACGTAGGCAAACCTCCCACGAGGACCGTCGATCATGAAGGTCGCACGCGCTTCTTTTCCCATGAAGTGGTAGGCGCCCAGATGAGTCGCGAGATTTTGCGCAGGCTCCGTTTTCCGTCCGACGAGATCGAGGCAGTCGCTCTTTTGGTCAAGAACCACATGCGCCTTGGTGCCGCTGAGAAACTCTCCCCGCCGGCGGCACGAAGGCTCATTCGAGACCTCGGCGCGCAACTGGAGGGGCTCATCAAGCTCGTGGAGGCGGATGCGAGCGCGTTGAAGCCGGGAGTGCGAGTTCTCGATTTGGAGCCCATCCTAGCAAGCCTTGAAAATGTGAGGCTCGCGACGCCAGCCCATAAGCTGGTGAGCCCCCTAAGCGGCGAGGAAATCATGCAGCTTACGGGACTGGTTTCGGGGCCCGAAATCGGCAAGATCAAGCAGATGCTTGTGGAGCACATCCTGGATGGCACGTTGATTCCCGACGACAAAGAAACGGCAATTAAGCTTGTCAAGGCGATATGCCCGCCGACCGACAATTGACTCAAACATGAGTAAAGGGCGATCTCTCATTCTGGTGTCACTCGCGGGTCTTCTCTTGACCGTCGGAAGCTTTACGCTCCGATAAGGGTCTAAGTTTTTGAACCTGAGACAAGCAATTTTGCTTGCAAAGGGCGTCATACAAGATCGTGACCGGTCAAAATGAAATCGAGTTCACGGAGGAACGATGATGCCCATGCTGTCTCTGTTTGCAGCGCTTGCCATCGCGCAGGCGCCCCAATCTCAACCGGCGGTCGATTTCAGACCGCTGAAGACGCTAGAAGGTTTGCGCCCGTTGGCGTTCGCCCCCGCGCCGACCGGATCCAATTTCGCCGTCACTCTTGAGGATCACAACGTCCGCATCATCGACGCGAATACGCGCCAAACCCTGAAGACCCTGACCGGGCACCCACAGCCATGCTATGCCATCGCTTGGTCGAAGGATAACAAGGCGTTTGCGACTGGGGACGAGTCCGGTCGGATCTGGCTCTGGGACACCGCGATGTGGCAAAAGACCAAGGAGTTTCGCACCCACATTCGGGGCATTCAGAAGCTTAGCTTCAACCTCAAGCACGACCTGATGCTCAGCACCGGCAAAGACGACCTCATCAAGGTGTACGACCTCAAGAAGAACGTCGAATTGCGCACGATTGCTGGCAACGGTGCCAACTTCTACTCCGCGACGTTTCACCCCAAAACGAACGAGTTCACCACCGGCGTCTTGGGCGTGGGTGCTCGGGTTTATGAACCCGACGGCAAATTGGACGGCTTCCTAACGGGGCACGACAATCAGGGCGTGTGGGACGTGGATTACAACCCTGCGGGCACCATGATCGCCACCGCGGGCCGTGACAACAACATCATCCTGTGGGACGCGAAGAAGCGCGAGAAGATCCAAACCCTTCACGGGCACCAGGAGTGGGTGCAGAGCGTGCGGTTTTCGCCCAATGGAAAGTATTTGGCGAGCGGGTCGTCGGACCGCACCGTTCGGATTTGGGACGTTAAGACCTTCAGAACCGTGACGATTCTGAACGAGCAGTGCGCGGTCGGCTCTCCCCTTTGCTGGACTGCCGATGGCAAGTACTTGCTGTCTGTGAACCTGGACGACTATCTGCAGGCGAACAGCGTCACCCCACCGCAAGCCGGTAAGTGGCAACCTGTGAAGAAGGGCAAGAAGGGTCACAAGATCCGGCGAAAGGCGCGTTAGCCCGGTGCTCGTTAGGCATGCGGATATTCGAAGCACTACTGGCTATCCTCGGCCTACCGTAGATCCTTTCGAGGTTGCGCAAATCCGAATGGCGATCCGTTGGTTTGTTGCAGCAAAGGTACGGCGAATGGTGCGGTACATCTTCAGGAAGGACCTCAACATTTCATGGCGTGAAGGGAAATGAAGGTATCAGAATGCCTCTGAGTGACGACGAACCAAGGCGTCGGCGATCCCTCTATGCAAACTTATATGAGTTGAAGATCGTCGGGCTCCACCTTCGCTGACCGAGATGGAACACGTCTGTGACACATTGGTGGGGCTGCTGGCTCAGCATAGCGACGACTTGTAAACAGTAAATTTGGAGGCCGTCGTCAGCGGTATGGAAGATCCCCCGATTATTCGGGTCGAAATCGCTCGCGGCGTTGTCCGATGGCACTCCCGATTTAGCCCTTCGACCCAAGGGGCCAGAGTGCTTCTGGAGGCTTTTATTCGACGGCTCACGCTGGCATTTCTCGGCAAGGCTAAGCAACACCGGGAAAAGTCATCGAGACTTTTTTCGTCGAGCAGTGGTTCGAAGATCCAGCGATACCGCCGATGTTTGCATCTTGGCTCGAGGCACCTGAGCTTTTGGCCGTTTGTTGGGGGTGCCTTGACTGGGCTTCAGCTCGTCGAGGGACGCGTCGGAATTCCTTCTAAGTGAGCTCGCCGAATGAGCGGCAATGTCAACGATTTGCGAACGGATCCAAATTCGGCAATCGAAAATCCAAAATCGGTAGACTCGAATCCGCCCGTTCCGGGCCCCTCAGGATAAAGAATGGCAGCGATAACGGACGTCGAAACGGTCACCATCAGCATCAACGACATCGAGATCAAAGTCCCCAAGGGCGAGATCATCGTGGAATCCGTTAAGCGGCTCGGGCTCGAAATTCCCATCTTTTGCTACCACTCCCGGATGAAGCCGGTCGGTATGTGCCGCATGTGCTTGGTTGAAATGGGCTTCAAGCAACCCGACGGCAGCGTGCGAAAGATGCCCAAACCTCAAGCCGCATGCACCCTGCCCGCCTCCGAGGGTATGGCGATTTACACCGACACCGAGATGGTTCATCGCGACCGCAAGGGAGTCCTTGAATTCCTTTTGATCAACCACCCGTTGGACTGTCCCATCTGCGACCGCGGTGGTGAGTGCCCACTTCAGAACAACACCCTTTTTTACGGCCCATCGACCTCGCGTTTTCTCGAAATCAAGCGGCATCTGCCCAAAGCGTTCCCACTCTCGCAATACGTGACTCTCGACTTGGAGCGGTGCATCCAATGCGGCCGGTGTGTGCGCTTCACGGAGGAAATCTCCGGTGACTCGCAACTGGCGTTCAGGTTCCGCGGTGCCTCCATGCAGCCCTCAACCTTCGAAATGCGCGACTTCGATTCCAAATTCTCCGGGAACGTGATCGAAATCTGCCCCGTCGGTGCGTTGACCTCGGCCAAGTACCGATTCCGCGCAAGACCCTGGGACCTGGAGACGCGGGCCGCAATTTGCACCCTGTGCAGCAACGGGTGCAACATCTGGTTCGACTACCGCGTGAACAAAGTCGTCCGCATCAACGGCCGCACCAATGAGGCGGTCAATGAAGAGTGGACCTGCGATAAAGGCAAGTTCGGGCACGATTTCTATAACGAAAACCGTGTGACGAAGCCCATGATCAGGAGCGGGAACCAGTTGGTCGAGACGGACTGGGCAACCGCATATGGCGAGATCATGAAAGCCTTCGCCCTCGGCGGCAACGGGGTGGCCGCTCTGTCGGGTGGCACGCTCTCCAACGAAGACCTCTTCATGCTGCAGAAGCTGTTCCGCAAAGGATTCAAGAGCAACAACCTCGATCACCGCTTCCGCCGTCACCTGCCCAAGGTGAACGAGCGGATCGATCGAAAGCTCGGCACGCCCCACGTTCAGAGCACGATTGCCAGCTTTGAGAACGTCGATTCGATTCTCGTTTTCGGCACATCCCTTGCCGAAGAAGAGCCGATCCTCTTCCTACGGGTTCGAAAGGCTTGGTTCAAAGGGGGCACCAAGGTCGTCGTCGCCCACGACGCACCGACCGATGCAGATTCCTTTGCCCATGTCGTACTTCGATATAAACCTGGGACGGCAGGCATTCTGGCCGAAGGTCTTTTGCAAGCTGTGTCCGGTGGGAGCGGCAAGTTCACGGCGGAAGTCGTTGAGCAAGAGACGGGCGTCAAGGTCGCCGATTTGAGAGAGGCAGCCAAGGTCTTAAAGGACGGCAATGCGCCAACCGTCGCCACCCAGTCGCTCTACGACCTAAGCGACGGCCCTGAGGTTGCTCGATTGTTGGTTGAGTTCGCCCGAAGCGTCAAGGGAGCATTCAACCTTTACGCACTGAACGCAAACGATCAAGGTGCGGACGAGCTTGGCTTGCTTCCAGACCAGCTCCCCGGCAGGCGAACCCTGGATGATTCCGGACAGGACGACTATCAAAACCCGCGCGAAGCTGGTTTGGGTACCCATGCAGTTCTTGAAGGATGTACATCCGGCTCCGTCAAAGCCCTTTGGTTGGCCGATTGCGATCCCACGACGGCTCACATCGATTCGGGTCTGGCCCAGAGCGCAATCGAGTCAGTGGAATTTCTCGTCGTGCAAACCGCCACCATGAGCCCGTTGGTTGAATTCGCGAGCGTTGTTTTGCCGAGGACCGGGCCTGCTGAGACGGACGGCACCTACACGAATCTGGAGCGGAGGGTTCAGCGCCTAAAGCAGGTCTTTGCTCCGCAGGGTGAAGCGAAGTCAGTTTGGAAAGCTTGCTCCGAACTGATGGTTCGCTTGAGCCCAGAAACGCCCGTTTTCAACTCAGGCGAAGTGATGGCGCAAATTGCCGGCCAAGTGCCTGAGTTTGAAGGTGCGCTCTATCAAAGTCTTGGCGACGAGGGTTTCCTGCTGGGTTCGGCGCCGTCAACCGCTCACGCGAAAACCCCATAGATTTGCCGGTTAACGATCCCTCGGCCTCACCGACAATGACGCTATGAGGTACGCATTTTTTGCCATTGTTGCATGCCTCGTGGTCGGCTGGTTTGTCGGTCTGATTCCCTCTGCGAGCACCGTTCAGAAACTGAAATCCGCTTCGAAGCTTGATCCCAGGAACGCCGTCCACAAAGGAATGAAGGAAGACGCCGTCATCCAGGCCCTCGGCGCGCCAGATAAAAGAATCAACGATCCAGCCAGCGGATTGGTCATGTGGGCTTACAACGGTGACAACGGCTCGGTGTTGATTTCGTTCAATGTGGACGAAGTGGTGGACGTTCGCTCAACCGGCTTGTAGCCTCTAAACCGCTCCACATTTTGCCTTTCCGAACTCAGCTGCTTTCCCGCGCCTTGTGGCCCTGCAACCAACGCCCATCACAAGGTAGATTAAGAGGCGGCTCATGGGGGAATTGCTACACAAGTTGTCGGATTGGTTTGTCAATAGCCATCCGATTTTGCAAGCGCTGATTCGCGTACTCCTCTATGTCCTTCCACTGCTGATTCTCGTTCCCGGCTTCATCTGGTGGGAAAGGCGACTTCTGAGCTGGATGCAGGACCGTATCGGTCCAAACCGCGTTCCCACGATCACGATTGCCCGTACCGGAAAGAAGATCAGCTTTTGGGGTCTTCTGCAGCCGATCTGCGACGGTGTGAAACTCTTTTTCAAAGAGGACATTACTCCCGTTGCCGTCGATCGATTCATCTATTTCACCGCCCCGGCTGTGGCCCTATTCCCAGCTTTTGCCCTCGGTGGGACGCTGCCCTGGAGTGCAGATCTTTTCCTGACTCCGATTTCCGATGCGAACATTGGGATTTTGTTCGTCCTTGCGATCAGCTCGTTGGGAGTTTATGGCGTCGTCCTTGCTGGCTACGGATCCGATAACAAGTATTCGCTTATGGGTGGGTTGCGCGCCTCGGCCCAGCTCATCAGCTATGAGCTGGCCATGGGTATGTCGCTTGCATGCATGGCGATTTGGACCGGTTCGCTGAAGCTGACCGAAATGGTGAAGGTGCAGCAACTGCCGTTGTGGGGAACGAACCTCCCCATCTCCAACTGGAACATCTTCACACCCTTTGGCTTTGTGGCGGCAGCCGTGTTTCTGATTTGCATGGTCGCCGAAACGAATCGCGCTCCGTTTGATCTTCCCGAAGCCGAAAACGAGCTCATTGCGGGCTATCACACCGAGTACTCCTCGATGAAGTTCGCGGTGTTCTTCATGGGCGAGTACGCAGCCATGTTCGTATTCAGCGGTGTGTTTGCGACGATTTTCCTTGGCGGCTACGAACCGCTGCCAATCCGCTGGGAAGCGCTGGGGATGGGAGGAGTGGGCGCCTTTATGGCGCACCCTCTAGTCGGCGCTGTGACGCTGATTGGCAAATGTGTGGCCGGACTCACGTTCTACATTTGGCTGCGCGCCACGTTGCCGAGACTCCGCTACGACCAACTGATGTCTCTTGGTTGGCAGTCCCTTCTCCCTTTGGCTGTAGGCAATTTTGTCCTCGTCGGCTTCTGGATCCTGTTGACTGCTCTTTACCCAGGAAACCTGGCCGTTTCGGTCGGCTCGATCGTTCCCGCGGCATTGATTCTGCTCGGCCTCTACAGGGCTGCATCCGCATTTCTCACGCGCGGAGAAGACAGACTGGAGAACCGGGAGATTCAGATGGTCGACGCCAAGCCGCCGCGAAGGGATGTGGAGTTGGTCGACCCAGCAAAGGTGGCCACATAAAATTTCTGGAAAGGTGGGCATGAAGCCCACCTTTCCTTCTGACTAACATGGAAGTAAACGGAAACCGACGTTCTTTGGAATGCGCATTTTGGATTCTGGGTTGCCGGAATCTGAATTTGAGGGCCACCGCAAGCGCCAGGCAGGGCGATTTGCAGCCGTCGGCGACTCGCGCCCTTGAGGGTCGTCGATTCCTGAAGTACAAGCTTGCCCTTCGAAGTCTGGAAGTGGAAGGCAGGTGGTTATGGAGGGGTTGAAGCCAACGCCCGATCTCTTGATGTTCGGCGGCATGGCCAGCCTTGCCGCGCTAGCCGCCATTGGCGTAGTTGGGTTCAAAAGCGCGGTCCGATCCGCGCTATGTCTGGTCATCAACTTCTTCATGCTCGCGTTTCTGTACTTCACGTTGAATGCGGAGATGTTGGGGATAACGCAGATCGTCGTCTACACAGGAGCGATCATGGTGCTTTTCTTGTTCGTGATCATGTTGCTCAACCTGAGCGCACCACAGCTCTTGAACGAAAAGAAGGACGTCAAAATCTTGGGCGGGTTGCTCTTTGGAGTTGCCCTCTTTGGTCTTATAGCCTCGCAGGTTATCATGCCCCTTTCTGGGGTGACCGCGACCCGATCTGAAGACGGCTTCGGCGCTCCAGAGCCAGTGGGCCGCGTCTTATTCACCCTGTACGCCTGGCCGTTCGAAATGGCGAGCATTCTATTGCTGATCGGCATTGTTGGGTCCATTCTGCTGGCCAAGAGGAAGATATGAACGGCGTTCCGATGATCGCTTATCTTGCGTTGGGGCTGTTCATGTTCACTACGGGTGTCGTCGGCGTAATCATCCGCCGCAACCCGATTGTGATCTTCATGTGCATCGAGTTGATGCTGAACGCGGTGAACCTCACCTTCCTCACGTTTGCTCGTTACCAGCCAACTCAAGCTCATCTCAGCAAGGAGCAGTTGGTGCAAGGTTCGATGGCGGGCCAGATGATGGTCATTTTTGTGATGGCGGTAGCCGCGGCGGAGGTGGCCGTCGGGCTCGGAATCATCATGGCCATCTTCCGGCTTCGCGAGAACATTGACATCGACGAGATGAACCTGCTCAGAGGATAACGAATGCAAACAGACTCTCAATTCAATCTCATCCTCTGGGTTCTCCTGCTCCCCCTTCTTGGATCGCTGGTTCAAGCCGTTATGGGCCAGCGGATCATCGGCATGATGGGGACGGCGCTCGGCCGGCGGGTCATGGGCACTCTTGCCGTCTTGCCGATTGCGGCAGCCTTCTGCATCGGTGCGTACATCACGATGCAAATGGCCAATATGGAGCCTGCTTCTCGATTGGTGAGAGTGACGTTTTTCGACTGGATCAGCCTGCAGAGCATCCGTATTCCTTTTGAGCTACAGGTTGACCCGTTGTCCTTGACGATGGTGCTGATCATAACGGGCGTTGGCGCTTTGATCCACCTATACGCGACCGGTTACATGGGCGAGGAGCGGGAGTATTCGCGGTTCTTCACCTACATGAACCTGTTTGTTTCGTGCATGTTGATCTTGGTATTGGGCGGGAATCTGGCACTGATGTTCATCGGCTGGGAAGGCGTTGGCTTATGCTCATACTTGCTGATCGGCTTCTGGTACAAGGACATCGCCAATGCCAAAGCCGCCAACAAAGCGTTCATCGTCAATCGAATCGGTGACTGGGGTTTAACGCTTGGTCTGTTCCTCATCATCGCCCTTCTAGTCGGCAATTGGGACCATTTGCCCGTCAAGAGTGACCGGTTGCTGAGCTATGACGTCATCTTCGCCAACGCGGGAGCGATCGCGAGTAACCCGGCGTTGATCACCGCCGTTGCGTTGCTGCTGTTCGTGGGTGCGTGCGGCAAGTCTGCTCAATTTCCCCTTTACCTGTGGCTCCCTGATGCGATGGCTGGACCTACCCCTGTTTCCGCTTTAATCCATGCGGCGACGATGGTCACCTCCGGCGTCTTCATGCTCAACCGCATGCACGTGTTCTTTGAGATGTCATCGTTCGCGAGCGGAATCGTCGCCATCATCGGCGCGTTCACAGCGTGTTTTGCGGCATTGATCGCGTTTGGTCAAACGGACATCAAGAAGGTGCTGGCCTATTCCACCGTCTCCCAACTCGGGTTTATGTTCGTCGCCTGTGGCGCAGGCGCCTACTGGGCGGGCATGTTCCACGTCACGACCCACGCATTCTTCAAAGCTCTGTTGTTCCTCGGTTCAGGCGCCGTCATCCACGCGATGGCCCACAACCAAGACATGCGCAACTATGGCCGGCTTGCAAAATATCTGCCGATCACGGCGGCGACGATGGTTGTTGGCTACCTGGCGATTTCTGGCTTTCCATTCCTCGCCGGCTTTTACAGTAAGGAGGCGATTTTGGGTGCTGCGTTCAACGGTCAACACGCCGTGGTCGAAGGAGCGAATTCGAACGTTGAACTGGGACTTTACGCCGGTTGGATAGCTCTGTTTACCGCCATGCTCACCGCTTGGTACATGACGCGCATGACCTTCATGACTTTCTTTGGAAAGGATGAGCGCTGGAGATCGATTCCGGCGCACACAGATCATCACGGGGATGCCCACCACGAGCACGAGGAGCATGCTCCCCACGGCGATGACGTCCACGGTTTCTTTTACAGCGACGAGGAGATGGCCGCCCTTAGCGCGGCTGAACCCCATGATCACCACTACTCCTTAGACGCCAACCACACGCCCAAAGAAGTGCCGATCAGCATGTGGTTGCCTTTGGTCGTGCTTGCGATTCCCTCTGCGGTTGCGGGTTACTTTTTGGAAAGGAACGAGTCGTTTGAGAAGTGGCTTTACCCGCAACCCGTGGAACTGCCAGTGAGGGCGGGCGAATTCACCGCATTTGGCTTCAGCATCATGCAGATGTCCATCATCGCGGCGGGCCTTGGCATAGCCCTTGGGCTGGCGATCTACTTGAAGGGATTACCCTCCAAGGAAGGCTGGGACATTACAAAGTGGAGTCGGTTTAGGCTGTCGGCTCAGAGCCAATTCGGCTATGACCAAGCCATGGTGAGCGCTTCGGTCGACGGCGGCGACGATGTCGGACAGTTCCTGTGGAGGGGCGTCGACGTTGGCGTCATCGACCGAACCGTCAACGGGTTGGCTTGGATCGCAGGCCAGATCGGGGGGGCGTTTCGGCGGATTCAAACTGGCTATGTGCGGGGCTATGCGTTGATGATGCTCTTTGGAGGGCTGGCCCTCCTGATCTACGCCGCCGTGCAGGTGGGAGGTCAGCGCTGATGGGCATCGTGTCACTCATCGTCTTCGCACCCTTGATCGGCGCAGTTTTGCTGGCTTTGATTCCGAAGGGACAGATTCAGCTTATTCGACAAGCGGCGCTTGGCGTGAGTGTGATCACATTCTTACTGTCGCTGAGTCTCCTCAAGGACTTTTCGTCTCATACTTACCACTTCCAGCACAAGGAATCTCTCGCGTGGATTCCCACGCTGGGCATCAATTACATTGTGGGAGTGGACGGTCTATCCCTCTGGATGGTCTTGTTAACGACTTTCCTCAGCGTGATCTCGATTTGGTTCAGCTTCTACATCAACGATCGCGTCAAGGACTACATGATTTTCATGCTGGGACTAGAGACCGCCATGCTCGGAGTATTCGTGGCGCTCGATATGATCGTGTTCTACACGTTCTTCGAATTCTCTCTGATCCCGATGTACTTCCTAATCGCCATCTGGGGCGGAGAGCGTCGTGCCTACGCATCGATCAAGTTCTTCATTTTCACCTTCGCCGGCTCGATCTTCATGCTCATCGGGATGATCGCGCTGTACATGCTGAACAAGAATGCGACAGGCATCGACAGCTTCTCAATCTTGGACATCCAGCAGTCGGTCGCCAACGGCAAGCTGTGGGCGGGTGCCATGCAAGCGGAGCCCTGGATCTTTTGGTCGTTCGCCATAGCCTTCCTCGTGAAATGCCCCGCTTTCCCATTCCACACGTGGCTCCCCGATGCGCACGTCGAAGCGCCGACGGCGGGCTCGGTTATTTTGGCCGGTGTCTTGCTGAAAATGGGCACTTACGGCTTCCTTCGATTCGTCCTGCCCCTGTTTCCAGACACGCTCCCGGATCAAGTGCCCGTGATCATGACGCTTGCCGTCATCGGCATCATCTACGGGGCGGTTGTGGCGGCGGTTCAGCCAGACCTGAAGAAACTGATTGCCTATTCCTCGGTCGCGCACATGGGTTTTGTGCTCTTGGGCATCTTCTCGCTCAGCCATAGCGGCATCATGGGCGGTTCCCTGCAGCAACTCAGCCACGGCGTCAGCACCGGTGCGCTGTTTCTTATGGTCGGGCTCATATACGAACGCCGACACACCCGGCTCTTTAAGAACTTTGGTGGCTTGAAAGCGCAGATGCCAATTTATGCGGCTCTGTTTCTCATCATCATGCTCTCCAGCGTAGGCCTGCCTGGCACAAACGGATTCATCGGGGAGTTCCTCGCCATGATGGGAGCCTTCGAGTCTTCATTCAACCGACTCTACGGGCTCAACGTAGCGTTCGCGGTCATCGCGGGCACGGGCGTGATCCTGGCCGCCGTCTATCTGCTTTATATGTTCCAGCAGGTGTTCTACGGTAGAAATGAGAACCCAGACAACAGGCGCTTGAAGGATCTCAAGCCCTGGGAGATCGCAATGGTTGGAACGTTCATCGTCCTCATTTTCTGGGGCGGCTTCTTCCCGAACACATTTCTTGCCCCGATGGAGGCAAGCGTCGGTGCGACCCGTATGATGGCCATCAACCCTGTTGGTTCCAGGCCCGCTTGGAAAGATCTCTCAATGGAAATCGACACGTCTACCGGTCTGGAAACCCGTGGGCAACTCGTTCGGGTCGCCGATCGAACGGATGCAGAGGTGGGGGTCATCGGACCAGTGCTGCAGGTCATCGCTCCAGCGAATCTCCACACGAAATGGCCAACCGCAAACTTGCAGGCGAAGAACGAAGCCCTTGGCGTGGAGGGGATTCGCCCTTGACGGACCGCGAGCGCTTATTTCTTCTTGCCGAGGGCAAAACTCCCGATCGCAAACCGATCGTGAGCTGGCCATGCCCAGATCAGGCGCCTTCCGGCGTTCTGGTGCGGTCGCAGAACCAGCCTCTCATCAAGGATGAGGAAACGCTGTTGCTAGCTGAGGTGGTGAATCCTTTTGGCCTTGCCATTGAGAGGGAGTTGAACCTCAACGATCTGCTGAGAAAAGACCCCGCGGGGGGCGCGGCCAAGTTGGATCAACTGACCCAAGAGGTGAAAGGGTCCATCGACGGTGTGTTGGCCAGAGGGGCCGACGGCATTCTGTATCGACTTCACGGGGCCTGCCCACGTTGGTGCACTCCCATGCAGTACGGCGGTTTCTATCTTGAACGCGATCGAGAACTGCTCATCGAGGCGCGCCAGGCAAAATTCAACATTCTGTTTGTCGCGGGCGATGAAGAAGTCTATTTCGATTTCGTCAGTGATCTGCTGGCCGATGCGTTTGCTTGGGACAGCCCAACGACGGGCGTCACAGCCAAGGCGATGCGGTCCATCAGGGGTGGACTACTGTTGAGCGCTGATCCTGACGCGGACATAACCCTCTCTTCCGTCACCGGTTCGATTTCAGAGGCACTGGAAAGCCCGCCCAAAACCAAAGTCAATGTCTGAAACATACACTTTCCCAATACCGGGCATCGATTGGAGCACCATCTTGCCTGTGATCATCGTCGCCGTCACGGGCGGTGTCGCACTCCTGATGGAATCCATCGCTCCGAAACGGAACAACAATGCGATCGTGGCCCTTTGTCTGATTGGGCTTTTGATTGCGGGCTCTTCAGTCGCTTCCAATCTGGGTGCTCAGACGCGAGAGACGTTTGGCGGCATGGTAGTGTTGGACGCCTTCGGGCAAGCAGTTGAGTTGCTGGTCATCCTGGCCACCTTCCTCAGCGTCCTCTTCAGCGAAGGCTATTTGAGGGAGAAGCGGGTGCCTTTCGGAGAGTTCTACCCCCTTGTGCTCTGGTCCGCCTGCGGCGCCATGATCATGGTGACGACGCGCAACCTTCTCATGATCTTTTTGGGACTTGAGGTGCTGTCCATAGCCCTCTATGTCATGGCCGGCATGAGTCGAAGTGAGGAGCGCTCCGAAGAATCCGCCCTCAAGTACTTCTTGCTCGGCGCTTTCGCCAGTGGGTTCTTACTGTACGGCATCGCTTTCATCTATGGGGCAAGCGGCAGTTTGCGCCTGGATGCGGTCCAAGCCGCCTGGCAAGCGGGTTCCGACAACATGCACGGCCTGATGATGTTCGGGATGGCGATGATCCTTATCGGTTTCTGTTTCAAGAGCGCGTTCGTGCCGTTCCACCAGTGGACGCCGGACGTATACCAGGGTGCCCCCACCAACGTCACCGCCTTCATGGCGGCTGGTTCCAAGATCGCGGCGATTGGTGCGTTGTGGCGTGTACTCGAGGGCACTCAAGCGATGTCCGCCTTTTGGATGCCGGCCCTGTTTTGGATAGCGATCCTGACAATGACCGTCGGCAACCTCATCGCGTTGGTGCAGAAGGACGTCAAGAGAATCCTTGGATACTCATCTATCGCCCACGCCGGTTACATCTTGGTTGGCGTGCTTGCGCACTTTGAAGACCCAGTTCACATAGGAATCACGACAGTGGTTTTCTACTTGCTCAGCTATAGCTTGATGACCATCGGTGCATTCGCGGTGATCTCGATGTCAGCCAAAGCGGGGAAGGAAGTCACGGGACTCGACAGTCTGCACGGCCTATGGCATCGCTCGCCCTTGGCGGCCGTTTCCCTCATAGTGTTCATGATCTCTCTTGTCGGGATGCCGCCGTCAGCGGGCTTTGTCGGAAAATTCCTGATCTTCTCCGACGCCCTTGCGGCAGGTCTGACGCCACTGGCCATTGTATTGGCGTTCAATTCCATTCTGAGCATCTACTACTACGTGGGGATCGCACGGGCGGCCTTTGTCGCGAACGATGAAGAAGTGCCCGTCAGAACCGGGCCAATGAACCCAGGCCTCGCAGGTGCGTGCATCCTCTGCGCCGCTGGTGTGTTCGCGGTGACACTTTTCTTCACTCCAATCAGTAATCTAATCGGTCGCTGATCTAAAAACGAGACCGTTTCTTCGGGAACTCTCGCACCGGCGCAAGATAACTCCAAGTATCGGCGGCGACGTAAACCCCCGGCGCTTGCCTCGCCTTGAAAGTAATCGTCACTTTCGGGCCATCGACGTCAACGACCGTGTATCCGAACTTGTCTTCGATGTGACTGATCGGTGTCTGCAGCCAGGGCCCGTTTGCGCCGTTTCGGTCGTTGCCATGGTAAAAGGGCGCTCCAGCCGTACCAATCAAAAACTGATGGATCGCCTTTTTCATGGGCCACCCCGATGCGGTGAACGCGGTGTGGTCATAGAGATGATCGTGTCCGCAAAAGAAAGTGCGGCCACCCGCTGCGGCAATGCTGTTCCAGAAGCGGTCGCGTGCCACCACGTCGTTGTCTAGGTTGTCAACGTGCACCCCAACGCGAAAAGCCATCTTGTGCGCGAACACAAAGAGGTGTTGTTTCTTGTCCGTCCTCAGGGTTCGGTCGAGCCACGCTTGGTTGACATGTGCCTTCTCTCCCTGGAATTGATCCAGACCTACAATCAAGGCGTTTTTGTAGGAGAAGGAGTAGGTCATGTCTTTTTCGGGTGTGGGACCATTGGCAGGCATCGCGTACTTTCCTTGAAAAGCCTTCCGCCAATTTTGCGCTGGGTGCTGTCCAAAGATGTCATGGTTGCCGCGGACGGTGTAAACCCGGATGCCCGCGTTGAAAACGGGCGCCATCGATTCGAACCAGGTGTTCCACTGTGACTCAATTTGAGCATCAGTCTTGCCACCGACCCCAAGATCACCTGAGAACAACAAGAAGGCAGGTTTTTCTCGAAGCGCCATCTGTGCGATTTCCCCCAAGATCAAGGTGTTCACACCGTTGACATCCATTCCTTCTCGAGGGTTTGTCAAATCAGACCGGCTGTCGCCGGTCACCACAAACCTCCATCTTTGAGCCTGGATGCTCGAAGCGGCGATGAGGATCAGTAGGGATGCGAAAACTCTTCTTAGCGTCATTGACTTTGGCTGATCTTCCCTGCGGCGTGCAGAATTTGTATCTTGTTCAGTCCGTCACCGGGCTTAGAGGCACGGTTGGCGTAGCGGATGATCCCCCCTTTGTCGATGAGGAAGGTGCCACTCTTCTGGATCAAAAGCATTGCTTTGTCTAAGTTGAAGAGATGATAAATGGACCGATCGGGGTCGCCAAAGACGGGGAAAGGCAGCTTGTATCGTTGGGCGGTCTTCTGAGCGGCCTCGCTCGTTCCTCCCCCGATCATGATTGTTCGCGTTGACGTCAGGCTGAGCTCATCCTGCATCTTGGCGAGCGTGAGTGCATGGTTCATGCAGGTGTGACAAGCAAACTCTCTCACGAAGTAGATGACGAGGTTGTGGGTGCCGATAAAGTCGGACAGCATAACAGGGCCGTTTGGACCAGTAAGGGCGAAATCCGGCGCTCTGGAGCCGACGGTCAGTTCAGTTTGTTCAGCCATGGTGTTGAGGCGAAATGTGCCTAACTTGTTGTACTCCAACGAAAGCGCTGTCCGCACGCCTGAGCAAAAGCTGAAGTGAGGTAAACACGAACTTCAAGTTGAGGTGGCTTCGATGAAAGCTTTGGCACTATTGACCTTTCTGTTGACGGTTGCATGCGTTTTGGCCCAGAGCGGGCATGATCTTCAACCAGTTGAGGCCATGAAAGCTCTGGCGTTCATGGAGGGTGACTGGAAGGGTAGACATATTTTCAATGCACCGACGCCCACTGAGTTGGACGTAAAAGCCAGCATTCATGCCGCCGTCGGAGGGCGCTATCTCGAGGACGTGTTCGTGACCACCCGGGAAGACGGTACCAAGTCGGACGTGCGCCATTTGTTGACCTTCGACCCAGCCATCCAGAAGTTCCGGGCTTGGTGGTTCAACAACACTTCTCTTGGACCAACGGAATTGGTCGGAGAGTTCTCCAACGGCAAGCTCATTCTTGAGAGCAAGGCTGGACAGTCCGGGCCACCAGTCAGGGGCACCTACGAAAAAGTGTCTGACACTCAGTTGGGTTACAAGGTCGAAGCGAAAATGGGCGAGCAATGGCGTGAGCTGTTGCACACCGTCTTCACCAAGAATTGAACGAACAATAGACCGACGGTCGATTATTAGGAGCCAAGGGTCTGCCGAGAGTCCCCTGAGTCCCCACTGACAAAGGGACCGGTTTTTCCCGGATACGAGGCTCTTTTGCCTTTCGGACGCGGAATTTCCCCAATGTGCTCAGGGAATTCGCCAGAGCTTCCGATCTTAAGAGAGTCATGAAAAAAAATCAAGGCGGCTTCGTGTTGCTTGACAGCATGGTGGGCATCTTCATTCTCGCCATGACCGCGGTTGCCCTGTTCAGCCTCGTTCCTGCGGCGCAGAAACTGGCCGTGCGGTCGAATCAACAGTCGAAAGCGATACAAATGACCTCGCGGATGATCGAGAACCTTCAGTTGTTAAGGCCCTCAGACTTAAACGCCACAACCCTGACGAGCCTCAATCTTATTGACGCGGGCCAAGCCAATCCGCCTTTCACCTTCAACAACATGCCGCTGGACGATTCCACGAAGTACAGCCCGTCGAAGGCACTCCCCGGCGGGACTGGAACAATGACCATTGCAAATGCGGCAGGAAATTCCAAGCTGGTGACGGTAACGATTTCTTGGACTCTTGAGTCTCGGGCGCACTCCTACTCTTCCGGCACGATCCTCGGAGGCTACCGATGAGAACGCGACGCGGCATGACCCTCATCGAACTGCTGGCGGGCATCTTCACGATGATGCTGGTCGTCCTGGGCAGCCTGGTCATGATGGTCGCGGGAACCCAGTCGTTCAACGTCACGAACGTGGATACGGACCTGAATGATAAGAACGCACAAGGGCTGCGGCATGTGGTGCAGACGATTAGGAGTGCCTACACCGTGAGTGTCTCGACGGATGGCAAGACGATTACCTATGTTCTGCCCAAACTGAACGCTTCGAACGACGCGTTAACCGGGGAGCAGGAATACGTGACGCCCCTCGTGGGCGATGGGGTCAACCGAACCTTTGTCGTGGATACGACGGCGGGAACGCTTAAGGACACGAGCAGTGGCCAGACACTTGTCAAGAACATTATCGGCACCGACCCGCAAGTTGGATCCTCCACTTACGGTCAGACTTACAAGCCTTTCAGCTTGTCTGCCCAAGGGGCGTTGCAGGCTGTGTCAATCAATCTGATTTGCCAGGACCATGTCATTGAGAAGGTGCGTTTTCAAAGAATGAAGACCACCGCAATTGCGAGGAACACAGGATGAAAACGAAAAAGAGTGGAGCCATTGCCGCCTATTGCTTGCTGACAGGTGGGCTCGTCCTTCTTGCCGGACTCTCCGCCGCCGGATACTCCGGCCATTCGATGCTGCGCGCCACAAACGACGCCAATGCGGCGGTGGCTTTCGAGGCCACACAGGCAACCCTGGACCTCGCGATTGCTGACGTGCAACTGGACATGCAGACCAACAAGCAGATTACTAAGTTCAGCTATAACCTATCCGACACCATCGGCACCATCGCTCCGGGCAGCGTGGCAACGGTTGCGGTCGTTCAAAGTGCGGACAAGTCCTATGCTTGGGTCACCGCTTCCAATACGTATAAGGGTCTGACCAAGAGCCTTCGCGTCATGGTGAAGCCGGATAACGTTGACATTTGGAACAACGCGATCTTCGCAGGAGCGGCGGCAGCCGGCGGAGCGATTAATGGTAACGTCGACGTGCGTGGGTCGGTTCACATTCTAGGCGACGGCCATCCGTTTACCGACACCAACGGCAACGGAAAGTGGGACGTAGGGGAACCCTATCAAGGCGTTCTTGGTACAGGCAGCCACGTGGACCCGCTGGGATCCTCGTCAGTGGCGGCAGGACTCAGCGGCACCGCCTACATCGGCAACAACTATGTGAGCGTGCCTTCTGCGATCACGTCGATCGTTCCGGCTCCGCCCACGGTCAACGGCTATTCGACGCTGAACACGGAAGTGAGGGTCAAGCAAGGGCAACTCAGCTTGAGCGGCACGGCGGACATCGGTGCCACAGCAGGATCGATCCAGGGAATTGGACCCACTAAGGATACGATCGACGGCAGCTACGTGACCAATGGATACACGGGCAACAAGGGCGCCGGCAACGTTTTCAGCGACAATGGCACGAACAACCCGTATGACCTGGGCTCCTACGGCATCACGTTCCCCTACATCAACGGCATCGGTGCGAAGCAATATACGGACTCCGGCGGCAGCAATTGGTCGAATCAGCAGACGTATCTGGGTTCGCGTTCCCTGTGGGTTCCCGTGACGACCATCAAGTCGACCACCGCCGCCTTCTCTTACGGCCCTGACCAATATGGGAATTCAATCTCCTTCACTCCTGCAAGTGGCAGCAATCCTGCCGTGCTCACCACGAACGGCATCATTGCTTTCAATGGCCCACTACAAATCGGCGCGAAGGACACCATTAACTTTCAAGGCATAGGGACGATTTATTCAAACCAGGACATCAACATCGATGGAAACGTGGTGCCGGTCTCGGGCAAATTGTTCCCCACGGGGACTACGCTGGGATTCATCGCCACCCGCAACATCAATCTTGCTGCGGGCAATGGTTCTTCGCAGCTGACCCTCGCGGGGGCATTCTACGCGCAGGGCAAGATTTACAGTGCGAAGCAGAATCAGATTGCCGGAACCTTCGTGTCGAATTACTTCGACATGGGCTCGAACGTGCCATCGATTTACGAAGTCCCCTCGCTGATCCAGAACATGCCTCCGGGGATGCCCGGTGACAAGTCGGTGTATGTGATGCGACGAGTCGGTTGGCGCGAGCGCAAGTAACGCGCCCCCCTAATGCAAAGGGCGATGAGGTGGCAGCTTCATCGCGTCATCGCATTGAAATGACTTCGAGTGGCATCGAGTAGAAGGTCCTATGCAGGATCGGGCTCCGAACCTCTTCGACCATCATCAGCTCGGACCGATCACCCTTTCAAATCGCGTCGTCATGGCTCCCCTCACGCGGCACAGAGCTGCCGCAGGCCGTGTTCCCCGCGAGCTGAACGCCATACACTATGCGCAGAGGGCCTCCGCCGGACTCCTTATTGCCGAGGCCACTTCGGTTTCGATGAGGGGCTATGGCTACCTGGACACTCCGGGAATCGTCACCGACGAACAAGTGGCAGGCTGGAAGGTGGTTACGGACGCGGTCCATGCCAAAGCTGGGCGAATCTTCCTTCAGTTGTGGCACGTCGGACGCGTCTCCCACCCCAGCTTTCAACCGGAAGGCGAGTTGCCCGTCTCATCCTCTGCCGTTGAGTTTGAGGGCCGAGTCGACACTGCGCAGGGCGAAGTTGATCGCGTCACCCCTAGGGCTTTGGCGACGTCTGAGATTTCTGGCGTGATCCAAGAATACGTTCGCGGCGCTGAACTTGCGAAGGAAGCTGGATTCGACGGCGTCGAGCTTCACGGGGCGAACGGATATCTGATCGAACAGTTCCTCTACGACAAAGTCAATCGTCGAACGGACTCGTATGGTGGGTCCATCGCGAATCGATGTCGATTTTTGCTGGAGACACTGGAGGCTGTGTCAGGCGTGTTCGGACCAGAGCGCACTGGCATTAGGCTTTCACCGAACGGATCATCAAACGGTGTTGACGACTCGGACCGACCTGCCTTGGCAAGATATTTGGTGAAGGAACTCGATAAATTGAATCCCGTCTACGTTTATCTCATCGAGGCCAGGGACTACAGCAGATATGCGCCAAGAGAAGGCGTGGAGCGGCTCTTGCCGGTCTATCGCGATCGATTCAAGGGGACCTTGATCATCAACGGCGGTTACGACTATCCATCGGCGACGGAAGTCGTGTCGTCTGGTCGAGCTGATCTTGTTGCCTTCGGGATTCTGATGATCGCCAACCCTGATCTCGTTGAACGCTTCAAAACAGGTTCGCCGTTGAACGAGTCGGACCGTGCGACCTTTTATACCTCGGGCCCGGAGGGATACACGGACTATCCGTTCATGGAGCCGCTGGGAGTTTAAGGAAGGGTCGAACATGTGCCCTGCTGAATGAGTAGAATAGGCAGTTACGCTTCAAAGTCTCGGATTTCGCCTTCAGAGTGCGGCCTTCTGGTTCCGTTCTAATCTCGATTTCTTTGCCACTAAGGAACGGAAACACCGATCAAACAAGGAGGCCATCAACATGGCTACAAGCACACTCTACGTCGGCAACTTGCCTTACTCAGCGACCGAGAACCAGCTCACCGATCACTTCCAGGCTTACGGCGGCACGAACGCCCGCATCATTGAAGGTCGGGGATTTGGCTTCGTCGACATCGACTCCGACAAACTTGAAACCGCAATCGCGAACGAGCACGGATCACAGATGGGTGGCCGAACCCTCACCGTGAACGAGGCCCGACCTCGTGAAAACCGAAGCGGTGGTGGCGGATACAACAAGCGCTATTGATTCGTCACTATTGATTACCGGCCGCCTCGTACACGGGGCGGTCTTTGAAATTAACCATGCTCTCAGCCCCCCTTGAACTCGTACCAGAAGAATCGTCGATTCCTCGCTACCGCCAAATCCTCAAGCAGCATCTCCCGGAAAAGTATCTAAAACCTGACAACCAAAATCTGTTTTGGATGGTCCCGCACTTTGGTGTATTTGTCCTTGCGTTATGGCTGCTCACGGCTCACTTCTCTTGGGGCTTGGCCATCCCCTTGTCGCTCTTGATCGGCCACAGCATGGGATGTCTTGGCTTCATCGCCCATGAAATCTGCCACGGTGGCCCCGTCAAGAATCGAAAGCTGAGACACTTTCTTGCCGGCATTGGCTTTTCACCTTTTGGCATCGGCCCCTACGTTTGGAGCCGCTGGCATAACTCAACCCATCACAGCCATACGCAATCCATTGAGTTTGATCCGGATCGGCTCTTCACGTTGCAGGAGTATCAGAACAACAAGATTCTGAAGTCGCTTTACATGCTGCATCCGGTGGCGAGGAATATCGTCGTGTTCGCCTTTTTCTCGA
>CAZUCK010000026.1:0-968 GCA_964619505.1 uncultured Fimbriimonas sp.
CGAAGTTGACGCCGCACATGAAGTCCACGATCTTCTGCCGAAGAGCGGGCTCGGTGCTGGAGAGGTTCAGGATTTGCTGCTCGCCCTTCTTGAGGCCGTCGGCCGCCGCCATCGCGTCGTCGAACGAAGAAATCTGACGTCGGACGGTAACCGTGTAGCGGTGGGCCGCCCGAATGGTCAGGGGTTTGGAGCTCTGGACGTCCATTTCGTCCTCGAACTCTTCACGGGTGAACATGCCCGCGATGCGTGTAAATAGGCCAGGCTTTTCCTGGAGTACTAATTCTTCCATGATGACTCCTCCGTCGCTTTATTCAATTTTTGGATCGAGAGATCCCATTCCGGCTTCAAAGTGGTGCGCTCCATCCTGGATCGCCACATCGAAGTTTGCCCCTTCCATTCTTACGGAGTTGAAGCCGCGAGAACGTGCGTGCTGACAGTGAAGCACCAAATTGTGGAAAACGTCAAGTGGTTCCGTAAAAATGCCTGATTTTTGTTGCTTTTTCGCAAGATTGGCTTCTATCAGACCGTCTCCACGCGATGCCGTCACCGTCGAATGCCGAAGCTGGACCTCGCCTCCATTGAGTGAAGGACGTTGGTCAGTGCGACTACGCACCGCCTGATTCATTCGATCAGCCTCAGACGTTAAATGGAGGCCGCAGCGTGCCTGACAACGGCTACAACTACCCTTTGCTTTGCACTGGAGCCGTCAATGTGGCCGCTAAGCGGCTCCGAGTTTGAACTGGACGGAGTCGAGGGCCAACGCAAGTTTCTTCAGCACGGCCTGACTTTCTTGGTTGTCCTTAAGACGACTTCTCAGGCACCGCGTAAAGAGCTCTTGGGCTTCTGTCCTGGTCAAGATGAGGTTGATTGATTCTTCGTCCTGCCACATACAACAGACATGTTGGATTTCCGTGTGCTCTTTGCCAGTGAACCTCCGTCAAATCCAGTGATCGCGAAGGGAACTGGAC
>CAZUCK010000026.1:978-32184 GCA_964619505.1 uncultured Fimbriimonas sp.
GCGTGTGAGGTGACATTCGCGGGGGTTGAAATTGCCGTGCAGCGGTTTGGATGTCAAACGGCCGTTAGTGGAAGAAACATGGCTTTGAACCGCTGGACTCGTTACGTGCTCCATTTCGCCCTGGCGTTGCCCTTGCCGGTGCAAGCTGCACTCTTCCAGGATGCGACCGCCAATAAGGCGACGAATCCCGAGGCTGACCTGCTCGCGATTCTTGCAGGGACCAAGGACGGCGAGTCAAAGTTGAAATTGCAACTGGCTCCGAAACTGAGTTTTGACGCCTCGGTGGAGGGCACCATTGGTCCCGGCTTCCTGGAACCCAAAAGACAACTCTACAACATGTCGATGTCGTGGGCTCTGGATAAGATGGGGAGCCTGGAATTTGTGCATCGGTTGCAGCAGGGCAGCGACATCAACGGAGCGACCCTTTCAAGCGTTCAGGACCAATGCACCCTGACGCGTAATTTCCAGAGTTTCGGGAAGCTCAAGTACATTGGGCTTCGGCAAGACGTCGTCGGGACGCAGGCCGGCTTTTCGAAGGAACAACTCAATTACGATCTGAACCTGGACAAGAGGACGTCGTTTTCATCTGAGCAGGCGCGGACGCGCTTCGACGATGGTCGTCGAGAGACGATTCGGACAAACGTCATTTCCGCCGCGGTGTCGAAATCCAGTGGCTTCACGGCAACTGACAGGACGGTCGTCCGCAACGCGATCAACAGCGACGAACACCTTCAAAGGTTGGGGTTTTGGTGCGACGTGCGCCCTGGCATTCGGTTGGCGTATGGTTACAACAAGCTTCAAACTGGGCTCGCGATCAGCCCCGTGACCGGTTCAGATCAAGCCTCCCACTCGCTCACTTTGACAAACGCCCAATTCCTTCGGATGGGTCGCTTTGCGAGTATGGGACTCAGTCTTCAATGCGATGCGGCGGCCGATCAGTCGACCTGGCTCAGGCAAAACCGCGTGGCCGCCTTCAGCGGCAGGATGGGTTCAAACACGTTGACACTTACCGAAAGGAGCCAGGTGGACACCATGGGCGAGAGAGGAACCGACCGGGGGATTCAGTTCGCGACGGATCAGTCGACAAGGCGCATTGTGGCGATCGGCGCGAACTACAAGGTTCGGACGATGCCGGACGATCACCAGGTGTCGATTTCGGACACCAGCTTCAACTTCCGAGCGTCAAAGAGTCTGGAAATTTCGAACGCCAAGGCGCGTAATCCCGAGATGGTCGTGCCCACGTCGCTCATGGGGTCGATCATCCAGGATATGCGTGCCGATCGATGGAAGCTGGACTTCAAGAAATCGCCCAACGTTTCCGCCGCGTGGTCGTACGACGAGGTGCTCTCCAATGGAGCGACCAGCCGAACGACGGGTTTGACCCTGACCTTCAATTCGGCGAAGGGGTCGCCCTTGAGTCTGTTTTACGGTGTCGAGACCTCTGACCCGAACGGCGAGCGAAGCAAGACCAGCCGTTATCAGTTGAGGCTGAGTCAGAAAGCGGGACCAAACCAGCAGATGAGCATATTCGCAGGCAATGTGACTTACGATCGCGCCTTCGGCGCGGGCGGATCACAGGGTGGTTTCACGATCGACGTCGACTACAAATTGAAGTTCTGACCTCAACTTTGCGAAGTGGGCACCTGGAGGCTTTGCCAGGATCAGCCGACAATTTAGGTTCAATGCGCGTAGATCTGCTTCAATCGGTTGCTCTTTGCTGTTACGGAAACGAGTATCTGTCCGACCCGGAATCGGTGCCCGTACCAGAATTGCACCCGGTCACTTGTGCGTTCAGGACTTCTTACGAAATTGCGTTTGAGCGTCGCGGAGGTGCGACCACTTTGGACATGGTGCCGGAGAGCACATCCGCCTGGTTCAAACAACTTCGTTTCGACGGGGCAGAGAAGCTGTTCTTGAACTTGGAGAAATGCGCTTTGGAGCCCACGAAGCAGGGCGAGGACAAGTGGGGCGTGGCTGTGGACGGCGACCGAAGCTGCGAATTGTGGCAGCCTTCAATGAGGATGCGATCTTACGACAAGATGGACGCGACTCCCTGTCTGGTGGTCCACTACGGCGAGCGCTTCAACAGGTGGTCGCTCGGCCCAACAAGATCTAAGACTGACGCCGCCGTGGCCTATGTTGAGAACTTCAACGCCACGCGTGAAATCTGCTTCAAAAATAGGTTTGAGTCACTGATTGCGCCGCTGGACCGTTGCCTTGCCCTTCACACTGAGGCGAACCAAGAAATGGGTGGCTTCAAGGATTTATGCCCAGCCAATTACCCCGGCGATGCCAAAGCGCTCCTGGCCTCGGCACTCAGGGCCTTGGCTCTTGTCAGCTCGCCAACTTGGAATCAACAAAATGTGCTCCCTGAGAGCAAGGTGGACTTTGCGAACGCGACATTGAAAGTTTGGCGAGCCTCCAGGAGTGCCTTTGAGGCGGCAGCCACTAGCGGCCTGCAGAAGGAGGCACCGTCCACAGCCCACGGATATCCTCTCCAGGAGTCTGCTTAATCAGAGCGGCAGGCGGTTTGGCGAAGAGAATGGATCCCGAGACGGTCAGGTAGTAGATGCCGTCCTTGTGCCTTGATCGCCCATTGAATTCGAACGTTCCGGTTTTCGTGTCCGGAAAGGCTAGGCGGGTGACGGCGGTGGTCTTTTTTGAGGGTTCCCCATTGCCATCCGAATAGCCGATGAGAAATCCGTCCTGTTGAATGGGTTTGCCGTCCCGGCCAATGAACGGGACTGGGTCGTAGGTGTCCATGGCACCGAGATTGGAGGTCTCCGCAATGAGGGCAGTCGAATCTGGGCTGGCGATGTGAGCGATGGGATACCCGCTGTAAACGCCGTACATGCCGTAAGCGGTGTTGAGGGTGTTCTTGCTGTTTGAGGCGTCTTGAGACTGGGAGAGCTCTTTAAGGTCTGCTGAATCGCACCGGAAGCTGGATCGTTTGTTCATGTTCCCGGCGACAAGTGAGGCCCATGTGAATGGACGACCCTCTTTGTCGAGCATGGGGGAGGGCCCATCTTGGACGTAGGTGGGTGGCAGCCGATCGTCGTTTTGGGAGGCGTAGAGGCCGACGGCTTTCGAGATTTGCGTCAAATTTCCGTAGCAAAGGTGTTTGTTTCTGCCTTCGCGCAAGCCGGAATAGATCGGAATCATGAAAGCGATCAACAAGATCACTACGACGGCGATGATTCTTAGATCCTTGGGCGCGATGTAGGTGCTTTTGGTCGCACTTTCTGGGGCATCGACTTCGTAGTCGTTCGCGGCGAGAATCATTCGGTCACGCTCGCTTGCTTGAGAGGCGGCAGAAAGCTGAATTCCCGCAAGGTTTCCAAGGCCCTGTCTTCGTCAAGTTCCAAGTTGGACGAGCGAGGAACCTCTGTCACAGGAATCGACCCTAGGCGAATGTCCTTCTCTTTCACGCCCTTTGCGAACTGGGCCAACTTGAAGGCTTCGGCTTCGGAAAATTCATCGCCCGCAACCTTGGCGGCTTGGTCAGCCACTTGGGGGAGCTTTTGCCACTTCTTCTGCAAAACCCCTTTGAGAGCGATTACGAATTGGTGTTGCCGCTCTTGCCGCGCGAAATCACTGTCAGAGTGACGGAAGCGCACAAAACCCATTGCGTCGTAGCCGTTCAGTGTCTGGGGCCCCTTCTTAAGGTTTATGTAGAGGCCTCCTGCGCGGTCCGTATACTTCATGTTCTTTGGGACTGTGATTGGCACTCCGCCGACCATGTCCACTAATTTTTCGAACTCGTCGAAATCCAGGTCCACCACCCTATCGACTGTTACCGGAAGCAGCGCTTCGACGGCTCTCTTAGCCAGCGGCTTGCCCCCCAGAGCGTGGAAAGCATTGATTTTCTGCCGTTTGTATCCCGTGAGGTCGCACAACGTGTCACGAGGTATCGATACGCCTGTAATCCGATTGTTCTTGAAATCCAAGCGAGTCAGCAGCATCATGTCGCTCCGAACGCCAGACTTCAAAATCTTCTTGCCACCCGTAGCTCGGTCCTCGTCGCATCCGAGGACGAGTACGTTCAGTGTGTTCTGGTGGAACATCTGTTCCGGCGGCTCGCTGAGGTGCAGCAAGCCTGCGCGGAATACGTTGCTCTTGCTGAACCAGCCTGCGGCGCTGCCCAGCAGAAGCACCGAAAACAGGAAAAATATGTAGAGTAACCCCGAGAAAAATCGTTGAGCTTGCGACTTTCGACGTTTCTTCTTCGGCATAACGGTGTGGGAAGAACCATTTTGGCACAGGCCAAATCTCAGCTCTTGCTGCTTAGGACTTCGCTACGAGGGAAAACAACTCGAAAAGTCGAACCGTGCCCGATTTCGCTGTCAATTGAAACTTTTGCATCGTGGGTTGCGGCCAGTTCCAGGACGATCTTCGTGCCCCAACCTGAGCCTCCGCCTTTGTCCCACTGGCTGCGCGCGGTGCCGCTCAAAATTCGCTCCGAAACCTGCGTGGGCATTCCCGGTCCCGTGTCGCTGATCTCAAGCAAGTGACTCTCATTCTCAAAGCGATAGCGGACGGTGACTTCTCCAAAGATGGCGGCCTCATCATGGCGACTCTGCCAGTCGTCCGGCATGGTTTCCTTGACAGCCTTGATCGCGTTGCCGACTAGGTTTTGGACGATGCGAAAAAGGTAGAGCTCGTCGAAGTATGCGGTTGGCGCATCTTCCTGGATTTCGTATCGAATCGCAACTGCGTTCTTGCGCCCCTCTGGTTCCAAGTAGGCGGTGCTGTTTCGGATTGTGTCAGACATCGTTCCCATCGTCTTCGTTGGGCGCAACTCACGTCCCGCCGACAGGTCAGAAATCAAACGCGAGTAGCCCACGATACGATCGACGGATTGCTTGATATCGTCCACCATTTCGTCGAAGGTGTCCACATACATGGCGACCCGCTCGGGATCTTTCTTTCCCGCGAGTTGCTCGCGTAACCCTGCCACCGCCATGTCGGAAAACGACAAATTCGCGTAGAGGCTGGCGGCGAGGTTGCCGATGTCATGGCTGACCTTGCCCATCCCGAGGAGCGTCGAAGCTCGGGTCATTTCTTCCGAAAGCCGCACGTTCAAATAGGCCATCGTTGAGACGGCGGCAACGGTATCCAAGACGGCTTGATCCATCTCAGTAAAGCAGCCTTGTTGTTTGTTGATTAGCTGAACGACTCCGATAGGTTCCTCGTTTTCCATCATCAGAGGCACCGCGATCATCGATCTCAGGGTTACGCCGGTTGACTGTTCAAAGGCGGAGCGGGCACTTTCCGCCTTCGGTTCAAATTCAATGGTGAGCGTCTGCCGGGTCTGGAACGCTTTGCCGGCCGTGCCGAAATCGTCCGGAATGTCTTTTGCAGGCAACTTGTCAACGATTTCCTCGGGCAGTACGTGCTGAAAGCTCAAGCGCCTCGAGGCCGCATCGTGCAGGTAGATGGTGCCACCGTACGCTCCGACCGCTTCGACGCAGATTGCAAGCGCGTCTTTCAGGAGCATGTCGAAGTTGCCGCTGCTCGCCAATCGTCGAGTTGAGCGCTGTACGGCCCCTATCAAGCGGTCGTTATTGTCCATTCCTTCGCTTGAGTGTACTTGGAGGGAAGCGACCAGTGGAGGGTGGGCGTTTAAGGGGGAAATCTTGCGGCAGCTTATTTTTCTGCGTTCGACGGCGGGGCAGATTGAAAGGTTATGCGGCGGGGCCCAAACTGGCGTCTAGCCGAAACGCCCCGAGATGTAGTCCTCGGTTTCTTTGCGTTTGGGGGATAGGAAAATATTCGTCGTCTTTTCGACTTCCACGAGGCGACCCATCATGAAGAAAGCCGTCACGTCGCTCGCCCGCTGGGCCTGCTGCATGTTGTGCGTGACCATGACAATCGTGAACTTTGACTTCAACTCGAAGATGAGGTCCTCGATTCGGGACGTTGCGATAGGATCCAGGGCTGAGCACGGCTCGTCCATCAGGATGATCTTGGGATCCACCGCCATCGTTCGAGCGATGCAAAGCCGCTGTTGTTGGCCGCCGGAAAGGGCAAGTGCGCTTTGATTCAGCTTGTCTTTGACCTCATCCCAGAGCGCCGCATTCCTCAGACTTCGTTCCAGGATTTCATCGAGGTCAGCTTTGCCCTTCACGCCGTGAATCTTGGGCCCATAAACAACGTTTTCGTAAATCGACATGGGGAAGGGATTCGGCTTCTGGAACACCATGCCGACTTCTTTGCGCAACGCGACCGGATCGATCCCCTTGGCGTAAATGTCCTGTCCGTCCAGAGTGATTGTCCCTTCAAGCTTTGTGCCTTCTATCAGGTCATTCATCCGGTTGAGGCAGCGGAGAAACGTCGACTTTCCGCATCCCGAAGGTCCGATGAACGCGGTGACTTGGTTTGAAGGGATGTCGACGTCGATTCCGGTTAGCGCCTGGAAGGCACCGTAATAGAAATTCAGACCTCGGGCCGTGATCTTCGGCGGTCTCAGGGTGTCTGTGCTGTCAAATCCAGGTCGCGCCGCCACGATCATCCCCCTAAGGTTACTCCCGAATTGTTAAGAGAAACTCCTCGCATGGCTTCTTGGCGCATCGCGTGGTCGACGAGAACCAGCGCAACCATGGCCTCAACCACCGGCACAGCGCGGGGGAGAACACACGGATCATGTCGCCCCTTGCTCTGCAGGGTCGTATTTTCCAAGTTAGTGGTCACGGTGTCAACGGCCTTAAGAATCGTCGCCGTTGGCTTGAAAGCGGCTCGCATTAGGATCTCCTCACCGTTGCTGATGCCACCCTGGATTCCGCCGCTGAAATTCGTTTGGGTATGGACGCTCTTATTCGCGTCCGCCTCAAACGCGTCGTGATGTTCGTAGCCCGTCATTTCGGTCCCCGCAAAGCCGCTGCCCACTTCGAATCCCTTACACGCCGGGATGGACATCACTGCTTTCGCGAGGTCTGCCTCGAGCTTGTCGAAAACAGGTTCTCCCCATCCGACCGGGACGTTCTTCGCCACGCACGCGATGGCGCCTCCCACGGAGTCACCTTCTTTGCGAATGGCCTCGATATGCTCGATCATCTTTCCCGCCATGGCGAGGTCTGGACACCGAATCGGAGTCGCCTCAATCTGCTCCAGGGTCACCCTCATCGGGTCAATGGAAGTTGACAAATGGTGGACCTTGACGACGTAGGCCAAGACCTCCACGCCATAACGCAGTTTCAAGACCGATTTGGCCAAAGCTCCTGCCGCGACGCGCCCAACGGTTTCGCGAGCCGAAGCCCTTCCCCCGCCGGACCAGGCACGGATTCCGTATTTCCGGTCGTAGGTGTAGTCCGCGTGGCTGGGACGGTACTTGTGGCGGAGTTCGTCGTAGTCGCGGGGTCTCGCGTCCTCGTTGCGAACCATCATCAGGATCGGGGTGCCCAGCGTCAAACCATCTTGAACTCCGCTCAGCACGCTCACGGTGTCGGATTCTTTGCGTTGGCTGACGATGCCGCTCTGCCCAGGTTTCCTTCGGTCCAATTCTGTCTGAATTTGCTCAAGAGAGAAGGGAATGTTGGGCGGACATCCGTCGATGACGACTCCGACGCCGCCGCCATGGGACTCGCCCCAAGTGCTTATTTTGAAAAGCGTTCCCAGGCTGCTCGACATCTGGCGTGAGTGTACCAAGGCACCGATCTGACGTTTTACAATGTGAGTGCCAGGGTGAAAAGTCGGCGACCCGCTCAAGACATTCGCCGCGCACTTGCCTCGCAGATTCAATAATGATCTAGATGTTGCCGAACTTCTTCTACCACCCGAGAATGCTGTCCTACGATTTCGGGCCGTCGCACCCTCTCAAACCGGAAAGGCTGAGGCGCGCTATCAAATTGGTGGAAGCGTACGGCATCCAGTGCCAAGACCCGGGCCTTGCAACCGAAGACGACCTCCTCAGAGTCCATGCGCCTGATTACATCCACGCCGTTCGCAAGCTGAGTGAAAGCAGGAGGGAACCGGGCCACTGGGGATTTGGCAACTTAGACAACCCCACCTTCCCCGGCATGTATGAAGCAAGCCTTGCCTACGTGGGTGGAGCGGTACGCGCTGCGGAAGCGGTGAAGGACGGGGCGACGCTTGCCTTCAACATTTCGGGTGGTCTGCATCACGCAAGGAGGGCGGAGGCAAGTGGTTTCTGCGTGTTCAACGATGCGGCCGTCGCTTGCTCGATTCTTCGCGATCGCTTCAAACGGGTCGCCTATGTCGACATCGACGTCCACCACGGAGACGGAGTCCAGTGGATTTTCTATGACGATCCATCGGTTTTGACCTGTTCGATCCACGAAGACGGCCGGACGATCTACCCTGGCACTGGATTCACCAAGGAAACGGGCAGAGAGTTCAGCGCCCTGAATGTCCCAATGCAGGCGCGCACGACGGGGGACGTGTGGTTGGACGCTTTCGAGCGAACCGTCGTTCCGGCCTTGCGTAAGTTCAAACCTGGCGCAATTGTGCTCCAAATGGGCACGGACGCGCACTATCTCGACCGCCTTGGGCATCTGAGCCTCGTGGCTCAGGAGTGGCTTGGGGCGGCGCTCGCTGTTCGGGCGCTTGGGCTGCCCATCGTCGCTCTTGGAGGCGGAGGGTACACCCTTTCAACCGTGCCCAGGATGTGGGTTGCCGCTTGCCTGACTCTGGGGGACGTTGAATTCGATGACGCGTTGCCGGAACATCTCGCGGCTGAGATGGAGGTCGACAGGTTCTTCGACGACGCCCTGCCCCAACCTCGGGAGCAAGGAAGGATGGCAGCCGAGCAGGTTGTTGCCGAGTTGCGGGAGATTTTCGGCTTATCGACGTAAGTTGAATCCCGTTTTGGGATTAAGGATATGCCGCACAGGCATCGCGCTCGTCCGTTCCCCATCTGACCGGCCGCGGCTTCACGCATCCGGCCACCGTACTAGTTATTGGGAAACTATGGACAACATATCAATCAGAAGCGACTTCAACGGACGAATCACGGGCGACATTAGGAAAGTTTCGAAGTTCGGTTGCTTCTTTTTCATCCTTCTCGTGCTGTTCATCGTCGTCGGGGCGGTTTTGAATCCGGCGATCACCTACCAGTGGTTCGTGCATGATGTGCGTCATCCCGAAGTGTTCACGAGGCGCTATCAGGTCGAAAGCGCCCTGTTTTTCACCGCTTTCTTCTTAACGTTTGGAGTTCTGTGGTTCAACTTTCTGCAGGCGGTCAAGCTGAGCAGCGGCTTCGTGATCAACGCCGATTCGCGGGGTGTGGCTGCCGTCGCTGCCCTTTTGAACTTCATTCGAAACAGCGGCAGGGGGGCGTCCCGAGTGATCGCAGGCGTGCTTGCGATAGTGATGGCGGGTGGCTTCGGTTCGAACTGGAACGAATACTTGCTGTCCTCGCATTCACAAGGATTCGGCCACGTCGACCCTCTGTTCGGTATTGACCTCAGTTTCTTCATCTTCAAATTGCCTTGGTATAAGGCGGTCGCCGATTACGCCTTCAGTGTGATGATGTTTGCGGTGGTGCTGACGCTGGGCATCTACGTGGGCATGCAAGCTCTTGCCTCGCTTGCCAAGATCGAGTTGAGCCGTCCCAAAATTCGGCAGCACCTGAGTCTTCTTGGCGGCATCACGATTTTGATTCTCGCAATGCGCTTGGGATTGGGTTGCCTGGAGTTTGGATTGGTGGACGGAGACCAATTTACGGGCGCGGGATATGCCGCTGTTCGACAATTGGCGGTTCAAGAGGCGGTGGCCGGGTTGGTCGCACTCTTGGGCTTTGGAACGATGCTTGGGGGCTGGCTGGGACGGCCCTATAAATTCCTCGTTTACGGAGGAGCATTGACGCTGATCCTGTCCATTCTGGGGACCGGCATCTATCCCGAAATCGTGCAGCGCGTCTTCGTTGAGCCGAATAAGATTGCGGCCGAGGGACCATTCGCGGATCGAGCCATCAAGATGACGCGCCTTGGATTCTCTCTTGACAAGATTCAGGTCAAGGACTTCACGGTCGCGGACGCGCCAACGGCGGCCGACGTCACTGCATCCCGCACGACTTTGGACAACATGCGTCTTTGGGACCCGGGGGTGCTGAACAACGCGCTCGAGCAGACCCAAGGCTTCAAGCGTTATTACACCTTTCACGACGTCGATGTGGATCGTTACATGATCAACGGAAAGCAGCAGATGGTGATGATTTCTCCACGCGACATCATGCTTGGGGGACTCGATCCGACTGCTTCAACTTGGGTGAACAACAAGCTCTATTACACTCACGGCTACGGTGTCGCTGTCGTACCGGTGAACACGTCTAGCAGCATGGGTGACCCGGACTACCTTGTCAAGGACATCCCGGTGAAGGCGATCAGTGACATTCCGGTCACACGGCCCCAGATCTATTTCAGCAACTACCGAAACGAGAGTGACAACCAATATTCGCTGGTCCACACAAAGATCGAGGAATTCGACTATCCAAGCGCGGAGGGCGACAAGAAGAGCGAGTGGGAGGGTGACAGAGGCATTCCGGTGGGTGGAATGTGGGACCGCTTGATCTTCAGCGCAGCGTTTGGCGATGGGAACTTGCTTGTCTCCGGGAACATCTCCGGCTCAACAAAGCTTTTGATGCACCGGGACATTCTGGACAGAGCAAGCCTTCTGTTCCCATTTCTGGAATTCGATCCCGACCCGTACTTGGTCGTGCTGCACGGAAATCTCGTTTGGGTGCTTGACGGCTACACGAGTTCGGACAAGTTGCCTTATTCCAGGCACCTCGAGTGGCACGGGCATGCGACCAACTACGTGCGGAATCCGGTGAAAGCGACGGTGGACGCCTATACGGGCGAGGTCAACGCTTACGCCATCGATTCCTCAGAACCGATCTTGAAGTGCTGGCGCGAGGTTTTCCCAACGCTCATCAAGGATGCGTCCGCGATGCCCAAGGGGCTTGACTCGCACCTTCGATATCCGGAAGGGATGTTTATGGCCCAGTCCATTGCCCTCACGCAATATCACGTGACTGATCCGACGACGTTCCTGACGAATGGCGACGCTTGGGATATGCCTTACAATCGTGGCATCAGTGGCGAGAAGGCGCCGATGGCCGCTTACAACGTTCAGATGCGTCTGCCCGACGAGCCCAAAGATGGGTTCATGTTGATCCTTCCGTTTACACCCAGGCAGAAGGACAACATGAGCGGGTGGCTGGCGGCCCACTGCGATCCCACCGACTATGGGAAACTTGTCCTGTACAAGTTTACGAAGGGAAGTCTCGTGCCGGGTCCCGCTCAGATGGAGACGAAGTTCAACCAGGACGAGAACATCTCGTACGTGAACAGGACTTTCAACAACGATCAGAACCAGGTGCTTGTGGGCAACCTGCTCGTCATCCCGATTGGGGAATCCGTCATGTATGCCGAGCCGCTCTTCTTTCGGAGCAAGACGGCCGGGATCCAAGCGCCGCCGGAGCTGAAGAAGGTCATTCTCGCTTTCAAAGACACGATCGTTGTGGATGACACCTATGCGGGGGCGTTGCAGAAGCTGGTGGGAGCTCGGCAACCGGCTGCCCCTGCGCCCTCACTGGCCTCGGTCGTCAAGCCTGCCGCTGCGCCGCCTAAGTCTTCGGCGGAGGGTCAGAACGCGTTGGCGAGAGAGGCTTTGAAACTCATGGGCCAATCAGATGATGCGCTTCGTGCCGGAGATTTTGCGAAATATGGAGAGCTGCAAAAGAAGCTGAAAGCGAAGTTGCAGGAATTGGTCGGCAAATGATCTTGAGGGTTGGAAGGGCTGCGTCGATGCAGGGCAATTTTCGTCCGCCATCTGACAAGTCGATGACGCATCGGGCTTATTTGCTTGGTGCGATCGCGGAAGGGCCGTCGACTGTTCGGAAGCCTCTCATGTCGGGTGATTGCGATTCAACGTTGTCGTGTTTGAGTTCGCTCGGCATCATGTATGAACGCGCGGAGGAGCAAGTGCGGCTGTTTCCGCCCGAGGAGTGGCGGCAGCCCCTTGAGCCGCTGGATTGCGGAAACAGCGGGACGACGATGCGTCTGTTGGCGGGGCTTGTCGCCAGTCGCCCGATGCACGCCGCCCTCATTGGGGATGAATCGCTCTCCACACGGCCGATGAAGCGAATTGCGGACCCGTTGCGCAGAATGGGCGCCAAGATTGAGGGTGAAACACCACCTTTACTCATTCAAGGTGGAGCGCTGGAAGGAATTCGGTACGAATCGGACGTGGCAAGCGCTCAAGTCAAGAGCGCCGTGCTCCTCGCGGGGCTCGATGCGTCGGGGGAGACATGGTTTAGGGAGCCGTATCAAAGCAGGGATCACACGGAGCGGATGCTGGCGGCATCCGGAGTGGAGATTCTGCACGATGATGGATGGTTGGGCGTGAAAGGGGGTTCGACGGTTCAGGGCTTGGATTTCACCGTGCCCGGGGACATCTCGAGCGCGGCCTTCATGATGGTTGCGGCGGCCCTCTTACCCGAAGCGAACTTGAACGTATATGACTTGGGGGTGAATCCAACGAGGTGCGGAATCCTGGACGTCTTTGACCAGACCGGCGTGGATTACGCGTTGGAAAACAGGAGGGAAGAGCTTGGCGAGCCAGTCGCCGAACTGAATGTGACGTTCACCCGGCTGCTGAGGCCGTTCAAAGTCCGAGGTTCCTTGGTGCCGCGTCTCATTGACGAGCTTCCCATCTTGGCCGTGCTTGCGAGCCAGTGCAAAGGCGTTTCAATCGTCAGCGATGCGGCCGAGCTCCGTGTGAAAGAGAGCGATCGCATCGAGCATGTCGCAGAATGTCTACGTGCGATGGGCGGCCAGATCGAAACGAAGCCGGACGGATTTGAGATTACGGGTCCCACGAGACTGCACGGCGCAAATTTGGACGCACATGATGACCACCGCATCGCAATGGCCTTTGCCATCGCGGGATTGATTGCGGAAGGTCCGACGGAAATTATGGGTTCGAACGGGGTGGCCACAAGCTTCCCGCAATTCGAGTCCGAGCTTTGGAGATTATGCGTTGTCTGAAATTGTGATCGCCATCGATGGCCCTGCAGGCGCGGGAAAAAGCACGGTTGCCAAGGCACTCGCCAAGGATTTGGGTTTACGTTACTTGGACACGGGAGCCATGTACCGTGCGTTGGCTCTGAAAGCCCATCGCAATGGGTTGGGTGCGGAAAACGGAGATGACGTGGCGAAGCTTGGGGACGCCACCGCGATCACTTTTGGCGTTGGAGACCCGCAGCCGGTGTATTTGGATGGAGAGGACGTCACCGATCAGATCAGAACCCTTGACATCGGCGAGTTGGCGAGCGCCTTGAGTGTGAACTCAAACGTGCGACGGGTGCTGGTTGAACGTCAAAAGGCGATCGTTGCGGTCGGCGGAGTCACTTTGGAGGGTCGTGATGCAACGACGGTCATTGCTCCTGGCGCAGCAGTTCGGGTGTACCTAACTGCTTCGCTGGAGGAGCGTGCAAAGCGAAGACACTTGGAGATGGAGCAAAAGGGGGTTGCGCCCGATTATTCGGAAGTTCGGCAACAGGTGCAGCACCGAGACAACAGGGACATTACGCGCGAGGACAGTCCGCTTACGGTCGCGGAGGGAGTTCACATTGTCGAAAGCGGTGGAATCCCGGTTGAGGTTGTGGTTGCGAAGATTAAGGCTTTGATTCCCGGGACGTGATGGCGCAATCAGAGTGAGGTTGAGGCAGTAGACTTCCAATATGGGTTCTTTCTTCGCACCGCGTGACTGGGGCACCTTGTTGACGGCCATGTTGACGCCGTTCGACCGCGATTTGGCTGTCAATTACGAAGAGACCGCTCGGCTTGCCACTTATCTTGTGGACAAGCAGAAGAACGACGGGCTTGTGATCAACGGCACGACCGGGGAATCGCCTACCTTGGAGGAAGATGAGAAGCTTCGGGTACTCGAGACCGTACTGGAAGCGGTCGGCGATAGGGCTGCGGTCATTTTTGGGGCGGGCACGTACAACACGAAGGAGTCGATCCATTTAACTCGGGAGGCGGAGAAACGTGGTGCGCACGGCATCATGCTGGTCAATCCGTATTACAACCGTCCGGGGCAGCAGGGACTTTACGCACATTTTTCAACCGTGGCGGCAGAGACCGCGTTGCCAGTCATGCTCTACAACATCCAGCCTCGCTCATCGATCAACTTGGAGAATGACACACTGCTTCGGCTCGCCGAGATCAAGAACATCGTTGCCGTGAAAGAGGCGAGCGGCAACATTCCGCAAATCAGCGAGCTTTGCAGCAAGATTCCTGACGGATTTCGAGTGTATAGCGGCGACGACGGTTTGACGCTGCCGATTCTGAGTTTGGGCGGGCATGGAATAGTGAGCGTTGCGGCGCACGTGGTTGGAGCGGAGATCAAGGAGATGGTGACGCGGTTTGCATCCAGTCCAGTTGAGGCGAAGCGAATTCACCAGCGCTTGCTGCCGGTGTTCAAAGCGCTGTTCGCGTATCCCAGCCCGGTGCCGGTGAAGTACGCGACGTGCCTGAACGGCTTCGACTGCCAGCGCGTTCGCCTTCCTTTGGTTGAATTGACGGACGACGAAATGGCGGTGGTGAAGGCTGCAATCGGCGGTCGTTTGGCGACGGTTTGAAAATTCGGTGAACGCCGGGTCTCTTGGGGCACACTAAGTGTGCGGCACTGACGAAACCGCCGTTGATGCGCGCGCCACTGTGCCTGAGAGGAAGGAGCATTTATGATTTTGTCCATCACGCTCGCCGCCGCCATGTCCGGCTTCGTAGGACCCCAGGCCAATGAGGTCACCGTTTACAATCAAGGCTTTGGGCTCGTCAAGGAGACCCGGGTTCTCGATCTGAAGGAGGGTCGCCAGAGCCTTTCAGTCGAAGATGTGGCCGCCCGGATTGAGCCCAACAGCGTCGGAATCAGGAGTCTGACCGATCCGGATGGCTTTACGGTGCTCGAGCAGAATTATCAATACGATCTCATCAGTCCGATCGCCATTCTGAACAAGTCAGTTGGACAGAAGGTGCGGTTCATCCGCACGATTGGGAACCAAAGGGACGTGTTGGAGGGAACGCTGATCAGTTCGCCGACGAGCGTGATTGGGAATGCGGACGGCAGCTCGCAGCAAACCTACAACGGAATGGTCATCCGCACGGATGACGGCCGAATCGTCTTGAGCCCTTCAGGAGAAGTTGAGGTCTCCACCGTTCCTCCAGGGTTGATTTCTAAGCCGACCCTGCTTTGGGACATCGAGTCCGCAAAAGCCGGGCAGAACACCGTCGAGTTGAGCTATCTGACGGAGGGGATGAATTGGAGTGCGGATTACGTCTTGATGTACGATCCGATCGGCACGGCTTCATTGAAAGGTTGGGTCACATTGACCAACCAGTCGGGCATTGGTTTCAAGGATGCGAAACTGAAGTTGCTCGCGGGCGACGTAGCGAGGGTGCAGCCTCCCAGAGCTTCAGGCGGAGGCGGAGCCTTGGAGATGCGGGCCATGAAAGCGGCACCGACTTTCGCGGAAGAGTCGATGTTCGAATATCACCTCTACACAATGCAGAGGCCCGCGACCGTTGCAAACAACGAGATCAAGCAACTTTCGCTTTTGGAGGGCAAGGGGATTAAGGTCCAGAAGAAGCTGATCATTGATTCGATGCGGCCCTATATGAATTACTATCCTAATGAGGGTGAGGTTGGGACAGGCGACCTAAAGCCGCAGGTGCGTCTTGAGTTCGTCAATTCAAAGGACAACGACCTTGGCATCCCTTTGCCGAAGGGCAAGATCAAGATTTACCAACGCGACAACAGCGGTTCCGTGCAGATGCTTGGCGAAGCGCAGATTGACCACACCCCCAAGGATGAGAAGCTTTCTCTGGTCGTTGGCGAGTCTTTCGATATCAGAGCAAGCAGAATGCGGTTGAGCTTTCACCGGATCGACGTCTCGACGGTTGAGGAGTCGTTTGAGATCAGCGTCCGGAATCGGAAGGAGGTTTCCGATACGGTGCATGTCTTAGAGCGTCATTGGGGTGATTGGAGTGTCACGGACAATTCCATGGACTACACGAAGGCGGATTCGAACACGATGGATTTCGTGGTGGATTTGAAGGCCGGCGAAGAGAAGAAGATCACTTATACCGTGCGTACGCACTGGTAAACGCGTTCGTGGATCGCATGTTGCTTGGTGCGCTTAGGATCCATTTGCCGGTTAGCGGGGTACGGTAACCCATGTCCCAATTCTTCGACGTTGAACCCTTGCCTGGATATCGGCCCGATGTCGGTTTGTTGCTTGCTTCGCTCAATGACAGCACTCGCGAGTGGCGGGATGAACTTGGCGATCCGCCGCTTGAGGCCATCACCTGGCAGGCAAAGCCAGGCTCTTACAGTGTCGGCGGGCTCCTCCTCCACATCATGGAGGTCGAGGTTTATTGGTTTGAGACGGTCGCCGCCGCGTTGGAGGAAAATGTCGAAGAGTCGAAGCTCCTCATGTCGGCCGAGATCCAGCAATATGAGGGTCTATGGCCCACGCCGCCGGCAAAGCCTCTATCTTGGTATTACGATCTCCACGACAAGATTCGTGCTCGTGTTTTCGAATCCTTGAAAAGTGTCGATCCAGACAGCCGCTACGATCGAGGGGATTTCAGCTTCACGTTTCGGTGGATTCTCGCCCACGTCGTCGAGCACGACGCCTATCACGGCGGGCAAGCGGTGTTGATGCACGAGTTGTGGAAGAAACGCTGACGAGGGTCAAGGCAAGGTCGCCCTCGTCAGGCGTCGAAAGCTGACTACCCAACCAAGACGCGAAGATCGTCCTCGACGACTTCGTGCTTCGTATCCGCCATCTTCAAGAAGTCCTCGTAGATCTGCTCGAATCGTTCTTCCGTAAAGTTGAAGCCGAGTTCAGCAAGGCGGTGCTTCAGTCCGTGACGGCCCGAGCGCGCGGTGAGGATGATCTCGCTTTTCTCCGCACCAACGAGCCGCGGGTCGATGATCTCGTAGGTGGATCGCTCTTTCAACACGCCATCCTGGTGGATTCCGGACGAGTGGGCATAGGCGTTGGCGCCCACGACAGCCTTGTTCCTCTGCACAACCATGCCTGTCAAGCGGGCGACCATACGCGAAATCGGGAGCAATTTGGTCGTGTCGATTCGGGTGCCGACAGGAAGGTGATCAAGGCGGATGGTCATTGCCATCACCACTTCCTCCAGGGCAGTGTTTCCCGCCCGCTCACCGATTCCGTTCACCGTGACTTCGACCTGCCTTGCCCCACCCTTGATGCCGGCCAGCGTGTTGGCTGTCGCCATTCCGAGGTCGTTGTGGCAGTGACAACTGAAAACGGCCTTGTCGCTGTTGGGAACGTTGTCGATGATTCCTCTTATCAGGTCGTGATATTCCTCGGGGAATGTAAAGCCGGTGGTGTCGGGCACGTTGATCGTCGTGGCGCCGGCCCTTATGACGGCTTCGACAACTTGGTAGACGTAGTCGCGATCGGCGCGGCCCGAGTCCTCCATGAAGTATTCAATGTTGTCCGTGTATTGAGTGGCGTGTTTCACGGCCGCAACGCCGGTCGCTAGCGCTTCCTCCCGGGACATTTTCAGTTTGAACTGGAGGTGGTTCTCGGAGACTCCGAGACCCGTATGTATGCGCTTGCTTTCGGCAGGTTTGAGCGCCTCTGCAGCGACGTCAATGTCCTTCGTTCTAGCGCGAGTAAGCCCACAAATGGTGACACCCTTCAGCTCTTTGGAGAGCGTGTTTACGGCTTCAAAGTCGCCGGGTGAGCTGATGGGAAATCCTGCTTCGATGATGTCAACGCCGAGGTCCACCAATGCGTGTCCAATTTCGAGCTTTTCGCTCATTGATAGGCGCACGCCCGGGCTCTGCTCGCCGTCTCGCAAGGTGGTGTCGAAAACGAGAACACGGTCAGTCAATGGTCATCCACCTCCAACGTGGGGGAACAAATCCATTATACGGCTTGGGCGTTCGATTGGAGTGCCATGACAAAGCACGTGCAACATGGAATTTCCTGACAACTGCCGGTTGGTCTGCGCACCCCAAGTCCCAAGCGGTAATATCGCTAAGGCATGACCACAGTCGAAATCAACATCACGGCGGGGAAGGAAACGGTTGGCGAGCCTTGGATTTGGAAGCTGAGTCGCGAATTCAACGTCAAGGTGACCCTCATGAAGGCGAATGTCGACACGGATTTCGGATGGGTCCAGATTGAATTGGAGGGCCCAGTCGAGGAGATCCAGCGCGCGACGGCTTGGCTGATGACGACTGGGTTGCATGTCGAAGCAGTTCAGCGCGCCGTCGGCGCATGAGCCTTCAGCCGTACCTGCCCGAAGATCTTGACGAGTTCTGGGCGGAGACACACGCCGAGGCAAAAGGCGCACCCCTTGACTACCACCGGAGTTTGACGAACGACTTCGAACTCCCAAACTTCGTCGTCGAGACCGTCGAGTTTCGCGGCGTGGATGGGACGGCAAGGCACGGCTGGCTCGCCTACCCGCCGGGTGGCAGGCGGTTGCCTTCATTTGTTTGGGTGCCACCTTATGGACGCGAGTCACTTCTGCCTAACGAATACGGCACGAGAGAGGGGTTTACGAGCCTGAGCTTCAACTTCTTTGGCCACGGTGCCTTTCATCAGGAGAAGTACGTGCAGGCGCGGGGCTATTTTGCTCAGGGCACTGAAGACCCCAGCACATGGATTTTCAGGAAGATGTTTCAGGATGCCGTCATCGCGACGAGGGTGCTTCAGGCCCAAACCGAGACTGACGAAGATCGAATTGGGGCTATGGGCCTGAGTCAGGGTGCGGGAATCGCCATTTGGCTGGGTGCTTTCTGCCCCATCGTAAGAGCGGTTTGCGCGGACCTACCCTTTCTTTCTGCGATCAAGCAGACCCTTATGAATCACGTCTATCGCTATCCGCTGAAGGAGCTCAGTGATTACATGGAGTCGATTCCCCTGGGTCAAGAGCGAGTTTTCAACACGATCTCCTATTTCGACACGATGAATGTAGCGACGCGCTGCCATAAGCCGACCTTGGTCTCTTCGGGCACGAAGGACCCGGCGGTTCGTCCCGACAACGTGAGAGCGGTTTTCGAAGCCCTGCCCGGCGAAAAGAACCTTATCGTCTACGATTGGGGCCACGATTGGCATCCTGACATGATTGATACCAATCGGCGGTGGCTGTTGGATCATATGGATCACTCATGAGGGTTCTGCAGGCTGCTAGCTCGCTTAATGATTGGGGCGGCATCGAGCGCTACGTCATGTACCTGTCACAGGGCCTGGACAGTCAAGGAATAGAGAACTGCGTGGCTTGTCCGGCTGGCTCTCCGTTGTCAAAGCGCGTCGCGAATTCCATCCCGATCTCGGTGAAAGGCAGAGTGAGCCCTGCGGCCATCGGCAGCTATGTCAAGATCCTGCGACAAGGGAAATTCGACGTCATTCACGCCCACTTCAGCCCAGACTTCATGACGGTCGGCCTTGCAGCGCGAATGGCCAGAACGCCTCTCCGAATCATGACCCGACACGTGGCGTTGCCAATGAGCGCGTCCAAAGTGCGCCGCAACCTATTTTTGTTTGAACACATCATCCCTGTCTCCGACGCCGTGATGAAGGTTTTGAAAGGGTCCGGTGTTCCGCCGCATAGAATGACGGTCGCCAAGGCGGGGGTTCCGAGCTTGACGGTTTCCAAGTCCCGCGACGAAGTTCGACAGGGTCTTGGGCTCAAGCCCGAGGACTTTGCAGTCGGAAACTTTGGAAGGTTAGTCGCTGACAAGGGTGTCTCAGTGCTTGTCGATGCGGCGCCTTACTGCAAGGGGACGAGCTTCCATGTGTTTGGAGAGGGTCCTGAGAAGGCTGCGCTCCTGCGTCAGATTGCGGACAAAGACGCAGGAAAGTTCATCAAGCTTCATGGCTTTGTATCTGAAGTTGAAAACCTGATGAATGCCATGGACGCAGTGGCGATTCCCAGCGTTTGGGCGGAAGCGTTCCCATATGCCGCGTTGGAGGCCTTTTCGTTAGGCGTTCCTGTCATTGCATCAAAAATCGGTGGTCTGCCGGAGTTGGTGCATGACGGGGTCAATGGGCTCTTGTTCAAACCGGGCGACGTTGAAGGATTCATTACGAACGTGATGATTTTGAAGGCTGATCGATCTCTTGGCCCTGGACTTGGCGAGACGGGGAAGGAGGTCCACGCCAGTCGCTACACCGTGGAAAAGATGGGCGCGCGCATCGCCGCCGTCTATAAGCAGGAGCTTGGATTCAAGGGATATGTTTTCGAGCTTGTTCAATCAGCTTGACTTGCTCCATCAGTTGACGGGCGCGATCCAAGGGCCACTGCGTCGCCGAATCAGAAGCGGCCTTTTGTGGTTCGGGATGGATTTCAAGGAAGAGTGCATCGAGGCCGACCGCTACCGCAGCGCGGACCATTGCAGGAATGGACTCTCGCACACCCCCGCTGCTGGCGCCCGCGCCGCCCGGCCTTTGTGCTGAATGTGTTCCGTCGAAGCAAACGGGGACGCCAAAAGATCGCATCGTTTCCAATCCAGGCATGTCCACGATCAGCGTGTTGTAGCCGAAAGTCGTCCCACGCTCTGTGAGCATGACCCCCTTGGCGTTGAAGGATCTCAACTTATCAACGATGTTTTTCGTGTCGTTCGGCGCAAGGAACTGGCCCTTTTTCACGTTGACCGGCCTGCCCGTGTTTGCTGCGGCTTCCAACATGTCGGTCTGCCGGCACAGGAATGCCGGTATTTGTAGCAAGTCCACCACATCTGAAACTGTGGCGGCTTGATTTGGGAGGTGGATGTCGGTGGTGACGGGCACGCCGAACTCGCTCTTAACGCTGTTCAAAATGGCCAGACCTGATTCCAAACCCTCGCCCCGCATTGTCGATAAGGAGGTTCGATTGGCTTTATCGAACGAGGCCTTAAAGACATAACCGAATTCGAATTCGTCGCATAGCCCTTTCATGGTGGTGGCGACGTCGCGGCAAAGTTGTAGGGATTCTGCGAGGCAAGGACCGGCAATGATGGCCAGGCGCCCGTCGCCGATCGTCACGTTGCCAACCTTGAATGGAGTCAAGGCTGGGCTCCTGCCTTCTTGAGTGATTGGATGAGGTCGGCAGGATCTTGAATCGAGTCCCGCTCTTCGCTTCGTTCCCCGCCCGGCTTGAGAATCTCCACGTGAGGAAGGCCCTTGATGTTGAACAATTTAGCCGTCATGTCTTTGTAGTGCGGGTCGACACCGGTACTCCAGTCAATTTTGAAGGAAAGGACGTTGCGCATGGCCACCACCGATTCCGGCTGAGCAAAGACGCGATCATCGAGCTCGTGGCACTGCACGCACCAGTCCGCCGCGCCGTCAATCACGATCACCTTTCCACTGCTTTTTGCAGACTCGAAGGCGGTCAAGGTGAATGGTTGCCAATTGATCTTACTGGCCAGAGCAGTGCCGCCTGACAGAGCATTGAAGCGCTCTTCCTTGAGCTGTTGGCTGTGTTCTTGATAGGAAGTGCCGGCCAAGATGCCAAAAAACAGCAGGGCAGTTCCCTTGATTCCGAAGACAGCCCGCGTCGTTCCACCGTTCTCAAAGAAGACCAGGTAGGCGGCGGAGAGCAAATAAAAAGCGATCCATACGTACAACGTGTTGTCTGCACCCAGATCACGCGCGAACGCTTGCAAGAAGTAGCTGAGCCCAAGGCCGATGACGAGAAGGCCCAAGAGGGATTTCACCGTTTTCATCCAACCCCCAGCCTTGGGCAGGGATTTAGCGCCGATTGAGAGGGTACCGAGAACCATATAGGGCAGACCGAGACCCAGGCCGACTAGGATGAAGAGTCCAACTCCTGCACCGACACTCTTCAGTTTGGCGATTTCAGCGAGAATGGCCACCACCAACGGACCCGCGCAAGGCGCGGCGGCCACGCCCACCATGAGTCCCATGATCAATGCTCCGACTGAACCGCTCCGGCCCTTCAGTTGCCTAGCCAATGGCGCGGGGATGCCGATCTGATAGACGTCGAACATGGATAAGGCAAGCGCGACCATAAGGACGGCAAGCGTGATGAGGAACCACCGGTTCTCGAACAGGGAGCCGAATGTGGAACCGAAAAAAGCGGCGACGCCCCCGAGGGTGCCGTACATGGCGGCAATACCCAGCATATACATGAAGCCGAGCTTGGCTTTCCCTGCCGTTGACCCGGCGCTTTGGTTCGCAAAAAAGGTCAACGTGACTGGAATCATCGGATACACACAGGGTGTCAAATTGATCACTAGGCCGGCGAGGAACAGGAGCGGCACAATCAACCAGTAGTTATGCGATTGAAAGGCTCCCTGGAGCAGGCCCGCCAGCCCTGTCTTGGGTTCTTCGGTCGATGGCAAGGCCGCAGGAGGGGGTCGCCTGGCGTCATCGCCGGTTATGGAAACGGGGTTGGGTTGAATGACCAACGGGGAGGCGCTTTGTTTTTCCTTCGTTGGGGAAGGCGTGGTGGTTGCCTTTGCGGGAGGGGCCTGAACTTTCACCGTAGCGGGCGTTTGAACCTCTTTTATTGGAAGTGGTTTCGCAGACGACTTCGCCGGATCGATGACGAGTGCAGAACTGGCCTGAACGTCGGCGGGAGCAAAACAACTAGTGGCGTTGCACTGCTGATAGTTGACGTTCACGGCCAGTTTGGATGAGCCAGGCTTGCTTGGAGCCAGGATGTCGAGGGCAATGGCTATTGTGCCACTGTACATCTTGACGGGTTTATCTTCTCCGCCGACCTGCAGGTCTTCTCCAAGCGGGTAGTGCGCTTTAACAAGCTTGAAACCTTGGCTTTGGAGCGAAGCGGTCACCGGGATCATGTAGTCCTCGCTGGGAGGGTTCTGATACCCGTGCAGGCCCGGTGCAAACGTCAAATTAGCTGTGGCTTTGAAGTTCGAGCCCGCCGTTACGTGAGCAGGGGCAACAACGGACAGTTTTGGGGCTGTGTTTCCCTGAGCCCAGATAGCCGCAGCAAGAGGAATCAAGGTCAGACACGCGATCAATCTGCGGTTGTGCATCATAGGCCTAAACGACGGGGCGAGGTCGAACCGTTCCACGTGGCAGTTTCGTTGCTCCTTGAAGGACGGCTCCCGTCTAACCGACCAGCCCCATCCATTTCTTAAGGCGGTAAACCGTGGTGTCCTGGTTGATTTGGGCGATTGCATGGGTCAATGGCACGCCTTTAGGGCAGACCTTGACGCAATTCTGGGCGTTGCCGCACCCTGTGACACCTTCTTCGGAGCTCATGAAATCTAGTCGATCTGACTGAAGAGATTTACCGACCGGATGAAGGTTGAAGAGCAGAGCTTGTCCGATTGCCGCGGGACCCACAAAGTGAGATTTTTCGTTTACTTGTGGGCAGGCTTCAAGGCAACAGCCACAGCTCATGCAGCGGGAAAGCGCGTAGCGCAATTGGCGAACGTGGTCATCCTGGGGAGCAGCCATGCCGAGGTCGAAGGATCCATCAATTGGCACCCAGCCCTTCACCTTGATCAAATTGTCAAACATCTTGGTTCGGTCGACGATAAGGTCTCGTACGAGCGGAAACTTCTTCATCGGCTCAAGGACGACCTCATAGACTTGGCCCCTTAGTTCTCCTACGTCTTCAATGAGCGCCGTGCATGCCTGACGGATCGCGCCGTTAATGTTCATTGTGCAACTGCCGCAAACCTCTTCAAGGCAAGCGGCTTCCCAAGCGGGAGGTTGAACTTGTTTCCCTTCGCATGTGACCGGGTTTTTCCGAATCTCCATCAACGCCGAGATGACGTTCATTTTCTCTGTGAAGGGAATCTCGTAGGTTTCCCAATGCGCCTTGGCATCTTTGTCGTCTTGTCGAAGAATGCTGAGTCTTACTGTGGTTGGCATTGGACTTTCCTCAATATACGCTTTTGTCGCTTTGCTTCGCCGCGTTCGCCGCATTGGGAGTGATGTGGATCCAGCCATTTGGACGAAATGGTTAGATCATTCGACCGGTAATATTCGTCGCATCGAATGATGATGTCGACATCTCATCAAACCACTCAAGATCGGGTTTCGGTCTTAGGCGTGCCGGTGGATCGCATTTCGATGGAGGGGGCGGTTGAATGCATCCAGGAGTTCCTCAAGCACGATTGGCCGAGGATGATCATCACCGCAGATTCGAGCGGGGTGGTTCAGGCCCAGAGTGATCCCGAGCATTTCAAGCTGTTTCAAGAGGCGGATTTGGTGACTCCAGACAGCATTGGAATTGTTTGGGCCGCCAAGCGAGAAGGGAAGCCGGTACCTGAGCGCGTCAGCGGCGTCGACTTAGTCGACCGCATTTGCGCTTTGAGCGCTGATCATGGATATCGCATCTTTCTACTCGGCGCGGCGCCTGGGGTGGCGGAACTGGCTGCCGAGAAGCTGAGGTTGAAACATCCAGGGTGTCGGATCGTTGGAACGAGGCACGGTTATTTCCCGGCTGACAGCGACGACCTGGTTGCACACGAGATTGCGGAAACGAAGCCTGACGTGCTTTTCGTGGCGATGGGCATTCCTAGGCAAGAAAAATTCATCAACGCCACCAAGAACATCATTCGCGCAAGGGTGGCAATGGGTGTAGGCGGATCTTTCGACGTTTTCAGCGGTAAGGCTAAGCGGGCTCCAGAGCTGGTCCAGCGATTGCGGCTGGAATGGCTTTGGAGGTTGATTCTCAACCCAAAGAAGATTTCTAAGGCCAGAGCTCTCCCGGTGTTTGCGTGGAAGGTTTTGTGGTCCCGGAAGTGAAGATCTATACGAAATCGGGGGATGAAGGTGAAACCGGGCTTCTTGGGGGCAGCCGTGTTGGAAAGACAGAACTTCGCATTGTTGCAATCGGTGAAGTCGACGAATTGAACGCCGCGATTGGTCTAGCCAGGACCGTGTGCAAGGATCCTCTTTTGGAATTAATCCAATGCTGGCTGTTCGATCTGGGAGCGGAGCTTGCTTGCCCGGTGGGAGGGAAGTTCGAAGTTCATGGTCCCGGCGCAAAACAGATCACAGAGCTGGAAGCGTCCATGGATGAAATGGCGACTGAATTGGCGCCTCTTAAGCAATTCATTTTGCCGGGGGGAACCGAAGCCGGTGCACGGTTGCATTTGGCAAGGTCAATCTGCAGGCGTACCGAGCGCGCCGTCCTTGCACTAAACCAAATTGAGCCGGTAAGCGGCGAAGCCAGGGTCTTCTTGAACCGTCTATCCGATTGGCTTTTCCTTGCGGCGCGTACGGAAAACGCCCACGGTGGGGTATTGGACGTGACTTGGCGGAAGACGGAGGCGAATTGAATTTACTGACATTGTCGGCAGCTTTGGTTGCCTTAATCCAAGGGCAAGGTCCGGCGGCCGAGCCTTCGGCTGGAAAGATCATGTCTGCGATGCTGGCGCGTTATTCGGGAGCAAACAGCATGGCCGGGACTATTCGTGCAAGCGCTTTGGTGGGCAATGAATCCGCTACGGTCGAGACCGTCTTCCAATTTGACAAGCCCAGCTTCGTTTATATACGGCAAGTTTCGAGCTCGAAGGATTCCAGGGTCTGTGTGGTGGCGAGCGATGGAAAACGGTTTTCTTACGATGTCCCGGCGTACTTGCCGTCGTCGAAGCCGGGCGAAGATCGTTTGCTCGAGGCGGTGAACCAAAATGGGGACATTTTGACGTGCCAGGAAATCTACGCCGCATCAACGGCCAGTCTGAAAGATCGCAATATGCCTCTGGACTTAGCGTTCAGCCGATCAACCGACTTGAAGTTTAGACGGGGGCAATGGGCCACTCACCTTTATCTGGGTGAAGACAAGGTTCGCGGAATTGACGCCCACGTGGTGGGTGGCGATCTCAGGGAATACGCAACCGCGGCAGTGGGTGGCGGTTACAAGATGTGGATCACCGATGCCGGTGACTTGCTTCGCTATGAGGAAGACCTCACGATCAGCCTAGGAAAGCCAAGACCGGGTGTTCCGCCTCAACAAGTTGCGACCATCTGGGACGTCGACATCAAGTTGAACGCCGAAACAAATAAGTCGCTCTACGTATTGCCGTAGGGGACCTATTCGACTACGGGTTCGGCTTCGACCGGTGTGGGCTCGGCGGCTGCTTTGGCCCGACTCGCTCGTTTTTTGGGTCCGGCCGTTCCGACTTCGATCCCGACGGCGCCTTCCGTAAAGCCAGCCTTAATCTTGATTCTACGACTCATGTCGCCGCCGCTGACCGTGCTCCAATTGACCCGATCCAGAGCCCACTGCCAGCCGATGTCTGTGTTCGCATAAACGAATTCGACGCCGTCTTGGAGGATGTCACTCAGTTTAGTCTTCAGATTGTCACGATCACCGAGCAAGGCTTCGCCGGCGCTGAGATTTGGCATGAGTCCCACGGTGACGGTTACTGGTTCCTCTTCGGGAGCATTCTTGGCAACTCGCTTTGGTGTGGACGCTTCAATGCCCTCCTGGACCATTTGCAACTGGGCAACCATGGCATGGGTCAACTTCTCGTAATCGTCCGGCCACGTATATTGCTCAGAATCGTAGAGGGCAATGGCGTGGCGCCCCGTAAGGGTCAGGGCCGACGCAAGCAGCGCCGCATCTGCGGGTTTCAGCTTGGGATAGGACTTGCGCAATTGGTCTAGGGCTGCTTCCAGCTTCGTGAGTTGACAGGTGATCAAATGTGAGACTCCTCATAATGCGGCGCAGGGAAGGGGCCCGATCTGCAGGGCCGACGCCACACCGGTCCATTTTACCCGGTGGGCGAGCCCGCAGGTTTAGGTACTCCCCGACCAGGATGAGTCCTCAATCTGCCGATGGTTTCGTCGGGCTGGCCGATTTGGGTTCTGGAGCGGCTGGTGGTTCAGAGGTCTTGGTTTCAGGTTTAGGTTCAGCTTCCACAGTCGAACTGGAGGCTGCATAGTCGTTGATGTGAAAACCCGTTCCTTTGAACATCACACCCACGGGCTGGATGACCCGCTTGATGGTGCCCTTCGATCCGCAAACGCATGTGTCAAGAGGATCTTCTGTGATTCGCTGTTCTGCCTCGAAGACTTCAGCGCAGGCGGAACATTCGTAGACGTAAGTTGGCAAAATTGGACTCCTGATATCTGGATACAAGCTATATTTTGACTGAAGGGTTCACCGATCGAAAGCTTAACCGCCCTGACTCTAAACGATGATTGGCCCCCAAACATTTCAAACCGGCGACATCGGCGTCGTGTTGTTTCTCATCCTCTTGGAAGCCCTGCTCTCTGCGGACAACGCTTTGATCATGGCGATCATGGTTCGGCACTTGCCAAAGCCTGAGCAGAAGAGGGCTTTGTTTTATGGCCTTGGCGGCGCCTTTTTGTTTCGGTTCGTTGCCATTCTATTGGCTCGCCAAGTGTTGCTCCTTTGGTGGTTGCAGGCGATTGGCGCCCTCTATCTCCTTTACATACCGGTGGCGCACTTCCGTTCTAAGGGAAAGCGAGAGGCTAAGCCAACGGGGACGGGATTCTGGCAGACGGTGATTGCGGTGGACCTTGTGGACATAGCTTTCGCGATTGACAGCGTTCTGGCAGGTGTCGCGATGATACGTTCCGCCTCGAAAATCTGGGTCGTTTTCACTGGAGCGGCGATAGGCATTGTGCTGTTGCGTTTCGCAGCGAATCAATTCATCCGGCTTCTCGCCAGATACCCGCTCCTCGACGACGTGGCTTACCTTCTTGTCGGGTGGGTCGGTGTGAAGCTGTGCTTCACCGCCGTGCACAACTATTCAGAGGCTAATCCGAATGGATTGTTGCCAAAGACGAGTGAGATGCCGGATCTCGTGTTTTGGGCCGTTATGGTTCTCATTGCGGGCATCGGTTCTTGGATGGCGATGCGCAGGGGTGACGGTGAGGTGAGGCCACAAAGGCTGCCCGACGAAGACCTTCCGGCGGTTTAGGTGCCGGGCGTGGGCACTGTTTGTTGGGGTGGCACGATGCTGGCGAGGCGCTGGAGTTCCTTGCTTAGGGTGGCCGCGCGGTCAGGTTTCGTCTGGCTCATCAGGCTGAGGAGCTCGACGACCTTTGAGTTGTCCATAACGGCCAGGATCGGCGCTAGGTCTTGATCCTTCCACTTGTCAACGATCACGGCCAAGGGAGCAACATCCATCTCATTCCAGAGTTTTGCAACGCGTTTCGTTCCCTTCACAGGATCTATGGTTGGGCTTGGATCATTGGCTTGCTTCAAATCCGACTTTGCAACTGCAGACGCTGTCGGCGACGTAGGCTGGGGGGTTGGCTTTGGGGTGACGGCAAGCACTGGAGCGGACAGCGCCATCGGAGCAGGCTTGGCGCGTTTGGCAGGCTTAGCAGAATCCGCGGGTGAGGGTTTCGCATTGTCGAACGCGAGCAAGGCTCCGAAGAGGACGATGGGGACGAGAACGATCAGCCAGGACTTCATTGCGTTTTCCTCGCGTTGTAGGCAGACATGATCCGATTCACGTAAGCCTTGGTCTCGGAATAGGGTGGGATGCCGCCATACTTCTCGACCGCGTGCGGCCCAGCGTTGTATGCCGCAAGGGCTTGCGGTACGTCTCCGAACTTGTCGAGTAGGCCGCGGAGGTACTTTGCGCCGCCATTCAGGTTCTGAACCGGGTCGAAGGGGTCATTCACTCCCAGCGACTTGGCGGTGTCGGGCATCAATTGGGACAGACCGATGGCGCCCGCTCTGGATCGAGCGGATGGATCGTATGAGCTTTCCGCATTGACAAGTGCGTCCAACAAATCAGGATCAACATCGTTGGTCTGAGCGGCGGAAACAATCATCGACTTAATCTGTGGCGACGCATGGCTCGACCTGACGTTCACACCGGCTCCGTGGATATCGAAGGGCTTCAACGTCTCGTCGAAGGATGGATCAGCGTTGGCAGGCTTGCCAAAAACAGCGGACAACCTTGACTGAATTTCTTGCATTCTTCTCTGAATGCCGTCGGGCCCGAGTGCTTGGTAAGGTTGGATGTCCGCCATTAGGAGGCTTTCCTCGTGATCGCCCACTCGTCTAGGGCCGCTTGTTCTTGGCGTCCGGAGCGTTTCTGCCAATCAGCCAACGCGTCTTCGCGCAAACGCTGAAGGGCCTGCAATTCTTGTCGCTTCAGTTTCCATTCGTCAAGTGCCGCGGCTTCCTCGTCTTTGAGCACGGCGAGGGCCACATGTTTGGCTCGTTCGTCGTCGTCACTCTTTTGAAGCAGCGCTTCGAGTGCCAAGCGCTCCTGAAGGGTGTCCGCCTTTTGTGCGACAAGCTTTGTGCGCTGGGCGATCAGATCCTCTATTTCGCCTTCGCATTCAAACGTGTTGAGCCTTGCGGCAAGGAAAGCTTCCTTTGCCCATTGTTCGACCAGTCCTCGATAGTCGAGCACCTTTTCAAGTCGGAACTTAAACTTCTTCACCGAGAATCTCCTTTAGATTGTCCGTTGTCGTCTGATACTCAGACCCCTTTTCTTTGTTCTGGCGTAGGAATCCGTTCAAGGAATCATGGAGTGACAGAGCACGGTCAGCGATGGGCTTTGCGCCGGGTTTGTAGGCTCCGATGCTGACCATGTCCTCGATGTCGTCGTAAGCGGCGAGCAATTCACGAACCTGCTGCGCTCGTTTTATGTGGGGCTCATCGACAACCATTGGCATCACACGGCTCAGGCTGCTGAGGACGTCGATTGGAGGGTAATGGCCGCGGCTGGTTAGCTTGCGGTTCAAGACAATGTGACCGTCAAGGATGGAGCGTGCCGCATCTGAGATCGGTTCGTTCGTGTCATCGCCCTCGACCAAAATCGTATACAGGGCGGTGATTGAGCCGTTAGGTGAGTTTCCTGTGCGTTCGATCAGTCGCGGAAGGAGGGCGAAGACGCTGGGTGTATAACCTTTGGCGCTCGGCGGCTCTCCCACAGCGAGCCCGATTTCTCGTTGAGCCATGGCAAACCTTGTGACGGAGTCCATCATCATGAGGACCCTTTTGCCTTGATCCCGGAACCCTTCCGCAATGGCGGTGGCTGTAAGGGCGGCTTTGACGCGGACAAGTGCCGGCTGATCGGAGGTCGCGCAGATTACGACGCTTCGGGCCAAGCCCTCCGGCCCCAGGTCGTTCTTGATGAACTCTTGCACTTCACGTCCCCGTTCACCCACAAGCGCAATGACATTCACGTCTGCTTGGCAATTTCGGGCAATCATGCCAAGAAGGACACTCTTTCCGACTCCTGAACCTGCGAAAATGCCCATTCTTTGACCTTCTCCGACGGTGAGGAGTCCGTCGATGGCTCTCACTCCGGTTGGCATCGGATGTTCAATCAGCGGCCGTTCCATCGCGTTGGGTGGTTGGTTCTCGAGGGTCGAAAGACCCTCTGCGGCACGCGGCCAAAGGCCATCGTTCGTGGCCCGAGCCGCCGCGAAAGCGGCCCAGCCAAAACCGGGTAGGGAGGAGTATCGGCTCCTGCCCTGCAGTCCCTCCGAACCAGCGAAGCGCTGTTCGGAGGAGCGGGTGTTCGAAAACAGCGATGCTTCCGTGAAGCCTGCGGGAGCCGTGGGGCGCATTTATGAATCGCGGGTGATTTGGTGCGCTTCCACAGACGCTGAGGCTCGCGGGTGTGCGTTCGAGTTTGCCCTATGGCCGGGCGTTTCTATTCTTGAATCCGGCCACGGGCTGGTTAGTGCGCAGGGCATAACCGATGGCAGAGAAATCTCCATGCCGTTCGACCAGCGTGTGCCACTCATTGGAGCCGAAATGGCGCTCCCCATCTGGGTTGTAAGTGGTTTCGGCGATTCCGCTTGTATTGGTGCTGACGCTTTGCACCTCCGAAATGAGGAAGTGCGGCTCCCCGTAACCGATGACCTTGCGCCGCTCCGGGTCGAAATGGACCGGCAGCTGCAGAGTTAACTCATAGCGTTCGTGCAAATCCACCGCGACGTCCAAGCCGGGTTCGTCCGGCATGGCGAAATATCGGTAGTTCACTTCCGCGCCGGGAAACAACAGGAAGAATTCAGAAACATAAGGCGCGGAATTACGAACGGCGTCGAGGGCGGCGAACCGAACCTTGCCCTTTTCAGCTTCACGAAACAACAGGGCCAACGACTGTGCCGTTTCCTCCGGGGTAAACTTCGGAGGCGTCGCGCCTGCCGCGCCCGGCTCCCGGCTGCAGGAGGCCAGTCCCGCACTAAGAAGCAGGATTGAAAGGCTGGTTCGCAAGGAGGTTGTTTTTAAAATCGTTTAAATTGGCCTGTGG
>CAZUCK010000027.1:0-31510 GCA_964619505.1 uncultured Fimbriimonas sp.
GAGCGCTGCAATCGCACTGCAGAGGTCGTCGGTTCGATCCCGATCATCTCCACCAAAGGACGCCTAGGGATCGCGCCGCTGCACGAGTGGGGTCACATGACCTATGAATTAAGCGCAGTGTCATAATCTGCGGTCAGCAATGAGCCTCGATTTGAACAAAACCGAACTTGTGACCGCCCTTGAAGAGAACTTATGGGGGCTGTGGAAAGGTTTTGGACGAGGTCCCGATTCCACCCTTCACGAGCGCCGCGACGCCGTATGGTTTGACACTCCCATCACCCAACTCCCCTACAACGGTATGCCCAAGTTTGCCGTTTACGACGATCCGGATGCCGTCATCAACGAGATTTTCCAGCACTATCGTGAACGTGGTGTGCCGTTCTTCTGGCTCATCCACCCATCGTCGAAACCAGAAGATCTGGCGGCCCGGCTGAACTGTCGTGGCTTTCAAGAAGCGGAACGACTGCCGGGAATGACGATGGATCTAGGTCTCTTGCCTCCACGGGAGGTCGCCCGCTCTGACTACGAAATCCGCGAGTTTCGGGCTGAGGAAGAATTGGATGCGTTGCTAGAATTGGTTGCTTGGCGTTGGGAGATTGCGCCCGATGTCGCTGGACATCTGCGCGGCCTCGTGTCGACATTCAACGTTGGCAAACCAGGTGCCCAGGTGCGTTGCTGGGGTGCGATGCAAAACGGCGTTCCCGTGTCCAAGATCGTGTTGAACCTTCATTCCGGTTCGGCAGGAATCTATGGTGTCGCCACAAAGCCCGGAGCGCGTGGCCAGGGACTTGCCAAAGTGCTGGTCTTGGAAGCTTTGCACACAGCGCGCGAGGAGGGATTTCAGTTGGGTGTCCTGCACTCATCGCCGCTTGCGCAGCCCCTCTATGAGAGGATTGGTTTTAGGCCGACGGCCGACTTCAGCTTGTTTGCCGACGCCGGCTCGTTTCACGTCTGAACCGAGCGTTTACTCCTCGGTCGGCTTATATAACTTCTCGCCTGCCGGGATGGCCACCTTCAGACGATTACCCTTGGGTGGCAGGGGGCAGGTTGCGAACGCCGTAAACGCGCATGGGGGATTGGTCGCTTGGTTGAAATCCAAGAGGACAAAGCCCTGCTTGTCGGGTTTGGGTGCGTCCATGAACCGACCTGCCGGGTAAGTCGTGTTGCCGCTCGTGAGGTCGGCGAAATTGAAGAACAACACGTCGCCCGAATCGAGCGCATTCAAGCTGCACTTCCTACCATCGACCTTGAACGTGACGTACCCTGGGCAAGGGTTCATCGAGGTGTCCCCCAAGACATTGGTGATCGGAATTTGCCTAACGGGTTTGTAAGCCGTGAACTTTGCCTTGATTCGATATTTCGTGCTGACCGGAAACCACTTTTCGCCGGTGAATCCAGTGAACGTCTTGGCCTGGGGATCGTAGAGCCGAATACCCATCCTTTTGCCTCGCTTAATGACTGTAAAGGTCAGTCGTCCAAGGACGGCTTTGTCCGGTTTGCCCTTTTCATCCGATTTCATCTCAACCAATTCGACCGGCTTGCCATTGACCTTGACTTCGACGCCCTTGGAGACGGTGAGCGTTGCGTGGCCATTTTTTAAGGTCACCTTGCCAACGTCTTCTGGCGCGGTGCCTTGTGGGAAGACGATTCGGCATTTGGGGTCCGCACCCGCCGAATTGTCACCTTCCTGCAACCAAAAGAGCCCCGCCACGGTCAACCAGCCGTTTTCGCTTTTCAAGTCCTTTTCCTGGTCTTGACGCCACTTGGTTTGTTCCTGCGCGTAGGGCAGCGGTTTAGGCTTAGGTGTCGACTTCTGGGCGAAGGCAATGGAACCCGCGACAACCGACAGCGAGGTTACAAGGAGCCCGCCGGAGAGAAGCATCTTCATAGACATAGACTACGACATCTTGGAACCGAACCGTTTCCTGAAACGGGCGCGGTCAACGCTGCAAGGTGTCGTCGGCAAACACCGACCAAGCTCCGTGCGCATCCGGTTGCTCGATGAGTGATCGCCATGACTTGGAATCAGGGTTCCAGGTGAAAGTGTTGTGCACGGGGCCATCTGGATACGGAAATACGAATTTAATCGAGCTGCCCTCGCGGGTTCCGTAGCCCTTTTCTGAGTACTTGCCGCCGAACGTGTCCAGCCAGTAGATCACGTACTGCTTGTCCGTTGGGCCAGACCCGATCATTACCTTTGCCTCGTACTTGGGTGGTCGTTTCACATCCTTCATTTGGATTTGAAGAAAGTTATGATTCAACACCCATTCCACCGTGACGCGGTTATGTTCGACGCGCTTGCCCATCCTGCGAGTCAACTTCCACTTGCCGACAAGCTTGTCTAGAAGGTCGTCGCGCAACTGTGTTCCGGACCCACCGGTGGTTGATTTTTGAGGATCTGGGATCTGTGCCATGGCGGATATGAAGACGAATAATGTGGCGGCTGCCACGAGCCAGGATCGGGCCATCATTTGATTATGTGGTTTCACCAGTTTTGGGTCAAGGCCCTCCATTCCTGGCAGATGTCTTGAGAAGCTGGTTGCCACATTGACGGAAACGCCCCAGCGTTGCGGACTTCTAATATGTCATTGGGATTCAAGTTCGTTACGGCGGAGGGGAAAATGCATAAAAATCGTTTCGCAATAGTAGCTCAGCTCTTGGCGTTGAGCGTTTGCCTGGGCCAAAGCGCTTTTGGCCAGTCCAATGGGCACCGGTGGTTGAACGTCGATGTTCCTGCCGCAGTGCACCGATCCAACTCAATGGGACATGCAAATCCCGACCACGTTCTGCATGTATCGGTTAGCCTGCCGTACGCAAACGTGGGCGGTATGGAGGACTATGTCGATGGATTGAGCGATCCACTCAATCCAAACTACCGAAATTTCTTGACTCCTCAAGAAATTGGACTGCAATTCGGCCTGCCCGAAAACCAAGTCCAAAGCGTCGTCGATTACCTCAAAGGCAATGGCTTCAAGATCAAGCTCGTGGCTAAGAACCACCTTAACATCCTTGCCGACTGCACCGTGGACCAAGCTGAGAGGGCGTTCAATACGACGATTGAGAACTTTCACTCGGACGCGGCAAACGAGCCTGGCAACCGAGACTTTTTCTCGTTTTCACAGCCCCTTGAAGTGCCTGATTCCATCGCTGCATGTGTCTTGGATGTCGCTGGCCTGGAGAGCAACACCAAGCCCGAATTCAGGGCTCTGACACCAACTCAAACGCGAACCCTTTACGGCGTCTCATCGATGTGGACCGGCGGCTTTCACGGCGAGGGCCGCAATGTAGCCATCTCAAACTTCGATGGCTACAGGCTGTCGAACGTGCCCCTTTACTATTCGCAGTTCAGCCTGCCCACGCCATCGGGTGGAGTCGGAAGCAACATCACGGTGAAGACGATCAGCGGCGGAGCCGGAAGCGGAACGCCGCAGGGCGAAGGTGACCTCGACATCCAAATGGTGCTCGGAATGGCACCTCTGTGCAATTTCACAATATATGACGGGGGCGCATCGGATCTTATCGGAACGCTCACCCAGGAAGTGAACGACAATACGGCTGACATCATCAGCGAAAGCTATGGCTGGAGTCTCTCCTCTTCAATGGCGACCTCAGCGCACAACCTGCACCTTTCAATGAGCGCCCAAGGCATCACCTACATGGCGGCAAGCGGCGACTCCGGCACCAGCCTCGAGCCCTATTCATATCCAAATTATGAGCCCGAAGTCTTGATGGTGGGGGGCACAGTGGCGACTGTCGATGGCAGCGGCAACCGAACGTCTGAGGTCGGCTGGAGTGGGAGTGGCGGCGGATGGAGCACCAATTCCGCCAGCTTCAACACGCGACCCTCTTGGCAAGTTGGGAACGGCGTGCCGACGACGATCAACTTCCGAATGAGCCCCGATGTCGCCCTGCACGCGTCCAGCTCTTCAGGCGCTTACCAGTTCTATTTGAACGGCTCGTTGACTTCGGGTTATGTGGGCACCAGCTTCGCCTGTCCTGTTTTTGCGGGCTCGCTGGCGGTCGCTGAGCAGAAGATCATCAACCAAGGTGGCCTCCCGCCTAACGGTGCAGGCAAGCAGCGCTTTGGCCGGATTCAGAACCTGTTCTACTCGCAAAACGGCCGATCAGACATCTGGTTTGATGTCACCTCGGGAAGCAACGGTACGTTGCCGAACGGCTCGACATCGAATGCAACGGCGGGTTGGGACATGGTCACCGGCTGGGGTGCGATCAACTTCAATTCTTTTGTCGCAAGCCAAGTTTCAACGACCATTCCTTCGTCTCCTACCAATCTTGCCGCCACCGCTGGCAACGGACAGGTGTCGTTGACTTGGAGTGCAAGCAGCGGAGCAACGACTTACAACGTGAAACGTGCAACGGTCAGTGGTGGTCCGTACACGACTGTCGCCTCGCCGGCGACCAACTCGTTCACCAATACGGGTCTAACCAACGGCACCACCTACTTTTATGTGGTCACGGCAGTGAACACGGCCGGCGAAAGCGGTAACTCCAATGAGGCATCGGCGACTCCGTTCCTGGCGATCCCGCCCGCACCAACAAACCTTACGGCCGCCGCAGGCAACGGCCAAGTTGTCCTAAGTTGGTCGGCCAGCACAGGGGCGACAAGCTACAACGTGAAGCGGGCCACCGTAAACGGGGGACCCTACACAACAGTGGCATCGCCAACGACGAACGGCTACACGAACACCGGCCTCGCAAACGGCACCACGTATTTCTATGTGGTGACTGCGGTGAACGCCTCGGGAGAGAGCGGGAACTCGAATCAGGCCTCCGCAACTCCGAACCTCGCAATTCCGCCGATACCTCTGAATCTCACGGCGACCGCAGGCAACGGCCAAGTGGTCCTGGCTTGGTCTTCGAGCAGCGGCGCGACGAGCTACAACGTGAAAAGGGCCACCGTCAGCGGCGGACCCTATACGACGGTTGCCTCACCAACCGCCAATGCGTATACGAACACGGGCCTTACCAACGGAACCACTTATTACTATGTGGTCACCGCGGTGAACACTTCAGGTGAAAGCGGTAATTCCAATCAAGCTTTCGCCACTCCGACCGCAAGCACGGTGAAGCAGCTTCTGCTGAATCCGGGATTTGAAAGCGGCACGGCGAGTTGGTCATCCTCTGCGGGTGTCATCGGACAATGGGGAGGTTCAGGCGAACCCACACATGGAGGCACTTGGAACGCCTGGCTGGATGGTTATGGCTCAAGCCACACCGACACCTTGTACCAACAAGTGACGATCCCATCCACCGTGACTTCGGCGACACTGAGTTTCTGGCTGCACATCGATACGGCCGAAACGACGACAACTACGGCATACGACACGCTTAAGGTCCAGGTGCGAAATTCGAGCAACGCCGTTCTGGCGACGCTCGCCACGTACTCAAACCTAAATCACAACAGCGGTTACGTTCAGAAGAGCTTCGACCTGTCCGCCTACAAGGGTCAGACCATTCGGGTCTATCTCGTGGGGACTGAAGACAGCTCGCTTCAAACGTCGTTCGTCGTAGATGATTTCCTCCTGAACACCCAGTAGGAAAAGAGATAATGAGCCGGCTCTGGTCAACGGAGCCGGCTCTTCTCATGTTGCCCTTTGCATTTGTCACCCAATTTGTGGCCCGCGACCACGTGAGGATTCAGCGGGGCTCCATCGTCGCTGACGTGAAATTGAACCCCAACGAGTTGCGATGCGTGACCGTCACTGTCGGAGCGAAGGTCCTATGGAAGGACATTCCCAAGGATTGGCACCCCTGGAAACTCGCTGTCACGGATCTAAATCACGACGGCAAGCAAGAGCTTATCGTCGCGTTGTTCAAATTGACGAGACACAGTCCAAGTCGCCTCCACACGTTGTTCGTTTACGGATTTGACGGCGCAAAGGTGTTTCCCAAGTGGAGAGGATCCACTCTAGGCCGCGACTTTACGGACTTCGCAGTCCTGAAGTCAAAGAAAGGCGACAGAATCGTCACCTTGGATCGTCTTCTCGATGGCCGAATCGCGGTCACGTGCCGTAAATGGGATGGCTTTGGCTTCAGAAGAGTTTGGGAACGGGACAGTTTGATGAGCGCGAAGCTTGGTGCAACCAGGCAAGGGGTCGAAATCGAGACGGAATCGGGGCGGCGAGAATACAATGCTGACGGAGTGTTATTGAGGGAGTCCAAATGAATCGTACTTTCGTCGTCTTCGTTGTCGCTTTGTTGGCGGCTGTCGCAAGATCCCAAACAGGTCACTACAAGCCTTATTCGGTCTCCCCTGGGTTCAAGGAAGTCGCCAATCGAAAGTCCTTTATGTCGTCGTTCAAACTCGGCCCCCAAGCCCAGGCACTTCTCCGTAAGAACCTATTTGTCGTGACGCCGGGTAAGAACCCGCAGCTGTACGACGTCTATGCCGAAAACGATTATCACGACACTCCTTCCCTGGTTACGGCAGACAACGTCCTCCACATCTATCACGTTTTTTACGACGCTCTGCTGAGGGCAACTGAGCAGAAAACCCTCCTTCAAAAGTTGGAGCGATTGAATGGGAAGATGCTCGCTGAAGCTTCCCGTCAGTCAGAAGGTGCGAAAGACGCGCCGATGCGGATCGCTACGATGAAAAACGTGGCTTATTTTGCCGTTGCCGAACGACTGCTCGGCCATGATTTGCCCGACACCATCCCAGCAGTCATGAGACCATCAATCGAAGTGGAGCTGAAGTTGATCGAGCGACACAGCGGATACGAGGTCAGTCCTATCGTCGGAGGCAAGGTCGACTACTCCATGTTCATCGTCCGAGGGCATTACACGAAAAGTGAAGCCCTAGGACGCTATTTCAAGGCGATGACTTGGTATTCGATGCCTTTTGCTCTCGCTGACGACAAGGGGCATCCTTTACCGCAGGGGATTCGGCAGGCCGCGCTTGCCGCGAGTGCGGTCCAAACGGGTGGTGGACAAGCCGATTGGACAGGCATCTACGAGCCCACCACGATGTTCGTTGGCAGCTCAAACATGTATACGCCAGCAGAACTTTGCAGGGCCGCGCTTGATACCTTTGGTTCCTCTCTCAACGTTGACCCGTCAAAGTGCCCCGCATTCCTCACGCGGCTCCAGTCGTTCCGCAAGCCCTTGATCGTGTCCGCCCGCCGAAAGACCGGCATCAGCGCAGATTTACAGTTTCGGTTCATGGGCCGGCGCTTCATTCCAGACTCCATGATTCTGCAGGAGCTAACCGGTGATCCGAGACCTTTGCCTTCGGGTTTGGACGTCATGGCAGTGTTAGGTTCGAGAAAAGCCGCTTCCATCTTGGATGCCGATCACAAGCGATACAACCCTTTCAACTGGAGCAGTTATCGACCAAGGCGTAGCGAACTTCAGAATGCCTTCGCAAAAGTCGGCAATGACACATGGCACTCAAATCTCTATTGGGGTTGGTTCGACACGCTGCGCAGTTACGTTCAGCCCATACCTATGGGATATCCCACCTTCATGAGAAGTCCTGCCTGGGATGATAAACGGCTGTCTACGACGCTTGGATCATGGGCTGAGTTGCGGCACGACACGATCCTTTATGGGGAGCAATCAGCTTCGGAAATGGGCGACGGTCGAGAGCCGCCTTTCGTCCCGGGATTCGTCGAACCCTCGCTCTCAACGTACGAGCGTCTGCTCGCTCTGACCAAACAGACTCAAAGCGAGTTGACGAAGCGTGGATTGATGGCAAAGGAAGCGACTGATGCAATGAATGGCTTTCAAGACACTCTCAAATTCCTGATTCAAGTGGTCCGGCGAGAATTGCAGGGTCAGAAGTTGACAAAAGACACTCACACCCGCATCCGGTTCATCGAGGGCGAACTTGCCGATGCGACAAACACCATGCTCAAGTACGGCACCAACATCGAAGTCCTTACTGAGGATGACCTCGACATGAGCCTTGTTGCGGACGTCCATACTGCCGGAAAAGACGCTTTGGAAGAGGCAATCGGTAGGGCTGACGACCTCATCGCCGTTGTGCCAATTGAAGGGAAGCTTTATTTCGCCCGCGGCTCGGTCTATAGCCACTACGAATTCCTCCAGCCTATTGGAAACAGGCTTGGGGATACGGAGTGGAAGAAAATGGTGAGAGAGGGTCATACGCCCGCGAGACCCCACTGGACGGGTAGTTACTTCTCTTGGACGGCTGTGCCGGTCAAGGATTAGGATGCTGGCGGCTTTGTTCGCGCTGGCGCTGACGCAACCCCCCAAAGCGATACTGGCGGCGGTTGGCGATCTGATGCTCGATCGGCGCGTTGGTCGATATGTCGACCGTTACGGATCTGGTTATGCTTTGGCGAAAGTGAACTCGGCCTTCCGAGACGCCGACCTAGTTTTTGCCAATCTTGAATGCTCTCTCACGAAGCGTGATCGTGTGCTGAGAAAGCGATACGTACTGAGGGCTCCCCCCAAGAGGGTGGCGGCCTTAGCCTTTCGCAGGCCAACCGTCCTCTCCCTGGCCAACAACCATTCACTCGATTGCGGTCGGTCCGGCTTGCTTGACACCGAGCAGACGCTGGACCGAGCGGGAATCTCGTTTTGCGGCACGCGATCTAGGGGTGTTTGGCGCCCCAGGGTTGTCACCGTGAATTCAATCCGCATCGCATTTCTAGGGTTTTCGGACTTCCCAGAAGTTGTCGTTGGTGATGAGCCCGACATCGCCTACTTCGATGAGTTGCAAGCTCGAACCGCCATCGCCAAGGCGAAGGCGCAAGCTGACATCGTGGTGGTGGCTGTGCATTGGGGGGCAGAGGGTAGCGTTGTGCCCACCTCTCGTCAGCGTTTGGAGGCGTCGGCACTCGCCCTGAATGGCGTCGATCTCATTCTTGGCAGCCACCCTCACGTCTTGCAACCTGTCGAATGGTTAGACGGACGGAATGGCAAACGGACCTGCGTGGCTTTTTCGATGGGGGACTTTCTGTTTGACACGAGCAAGCCCAACGAATGTCAAACCGGCATCTTCCGGTTCGAACTTGGTAAGGGCGGTGTGACCCGATGTGAGGTCCTACCGGCAACCATCGTCGATGCGAGACCGGTCTTGGCATCAAGCCTCGGGCCGCCATTCGGCAGCAGTCGATCGCTTTCAAGTTCTCACCTGTGAAATTCTGCAGGTTTTGAACCTGGGGATTTCCGTATTCGTCAATGATGTGCGATACTGGTTTTCTCGGTCGAGACCGATTTGCATTGAATTGCATAGATTGTGTTCCCCGTGATCGCCAGCGGCGTCGAGAACACATTTTGAGGCGTGAAACGGAGTCATTTGAACTTATCCAAGTCGCCAACCTGTCGTCGTGTAGTAGAAGAATGAGGAAGCGTCAGTTGACTAGATTGGGTGCCGCAGCCGCTTTGCAGATGGTGTACTTAGCTGCACACGGGCAAGAGGCGATGATTATCGGCAAGGGTGCGGAATCCAAGGTGAAGATTCTGGGGGCCAACTCCCCGATCGAGAAGAACGTTCCCGCCACCTGCCTCATGTGGTCTCCGTCGGGTCAAAACCTAGCTGTGCTTGAAGAGCACAGTGGGACTCTTGGCTGGATGACCAAGGAAGGCGCGGCCATTAAGATCGCGGAGAAAGTTAGAAACCCAAAGTGGTCTCCAGACGGAAGCCGTCTCATGTACGACGCCCTGGGAGGAGCGCTGGTCGTGTCAAAGGTTGGGAGCCTTGACTCAGGATCCAGCGCCGATGGCGCCAGGACGGTCGCTGCAGGCGTTCGGCTTGGCACGTCAACGTGGTCGCCAGACGGTTACCGAGTTGCATTCGGCGCACACGACGGATTGTGGGTCACGGATTTGGGCGGCGTCACCCCGCGACAAATCGTAAAGGGCCGGAAGATCGTTTGTTCGGACTGGGCACAGGACGGGGGCGAGATTGGATTTGTCGACACAAAGGGATTTCTCTTTGAAGTCAGGCCGAACGGCGCAGGCATCCATCAGATAGGGAAGATTGCCGCGAACCGAATTCAATGGTCACCAAATGGACGTTATATTTTGGCCGAAACGAAGAGCGGTTGGAGCACGGTGCGAGCGGCCACAGGAACCGTTGAGCCTCTGGCGTGTGATCCGGGCGTCAGGCCCACATGGGTGGGGGCGCAGCGCCTTATCGTTGTCGAGAAGGGAGTCGCGGTTAAGGTTCATGTGGGCTCTCGAGATAAAGATGAGATCCTGCATCCGATCGGCGCCGATGAGAAGGAGACCATTGCCTTCTGGGCGACGAAGCCGCAGATGGACATCACCAATGAGTCCATAACCAACGATGGGTTTCACGGGGCTCGAGCTCCATACGACAATGAAATGCGGCTCACCGGTTTTGTTGAAATGGCCGATCCGATGGAGGGCCGTTACGTGCTCCGAGTGGATTCAATGGTCGACTTCAAGGGCAGCGAGACCGTTTATGCGCAACCGGTCGCCCAGACCGTCTCGTGGGCTGAGGGAGCTCGTCAAACGGATGGCAAGCACACGCGTTCGCTGCCGATGGAGGAGATGCGTGAAGACGACCGCGTCACCATCGTGGTTCAGGGCCCGCGCCTTGGCAAAGACGCCAAACTGGCTGTGCGCGAAGCCTGGATCGACGGGGCGGTGTTCGGCGAAGATGTCCAACCCGTTGAGCATGCCGTACGGCTGTTTGATCCAAGCATCGATTACGATGGCGTGACTCGCGATTCAGTTGCCTTGAAGATTGTCTTTCCGGTGGCAGGCCATGTGTCGTGGTCGGACACTTTCTTGGCGCCAAGAGGAAATGGTACGCGAAGGCACCACGGCCAGGACATCATGGGCAAAATGATGACGCCCCTGGTCGCTTGCGTCGACGGCACCATTCGGCTTGGCCGATCCCATGGCATCAGCGGCAACTGCATCTACCTAGACGGTGACAATGGCTGGAGGGCATTCTACTGCCACTTGAACGACAACACTCCCGGCACAAACGACAGCCGGGGCGGCGACCAATATGCATTTGCTCCAGGACTGGTCTCGGGCATGCACGTGCACGCGGGGCAGTTCATTGGATACTTGGGCAATAGCGGCAACGCAAAGTCGACGGCGCCACACCTGCATTTCGAGATCAAGGATCGCGTGACGGGCGCAATCATCAATCCTGCCCAATCACTCCGAATGGCCATGCGGTTAGCCGAGCCTGCCGAAGATCCGTTGGACCGCATTGTGTCGTCGGCACCAGAAAAAGTCGTCCGGGCCAAGCGGACCAGCCGCTATGAAGGCCTGGTGGCAAGTAGAAAGGGTGGCCGAAGTGGTCGTGTTGTGGACACCATCATGAGTTACCGGCCGATCATCGAAGAGTGTTCTCAGCAGTTCGACGTCGACCCCGCTTTGGTGGCAGCTGTCATACAACAAGAGAGCCAAGGCGATCCCCTGTGCGTATCTCGAGCGGGCGCCATGGGTTTGATGCAGTTGATGCCTCAGACGGCTGCCGACTGTGGCGTCGATGATCCGTATGATCCCGGTCAGAACATCCGCGGAGGTGTCAAGTTCCTTGCCGAGATGTTGAAACGGTTCGATGGGAGCGTTGAAAAGGCACTGATCGCCTACAATGCCGGACCCGGAAGGGTCACCAACGGCTCTTGGATGGGACTTTCCGAAACGCGTGCCTACGTCCCGGCCGTGCTCCGTTACTACAGAGCGCTCAAGGATGTTGGATTGCAAGACAGTCCAAAGCCGCAGGAAGTCGCAGGTCTCGCGCCACCGTCGTATGTTCCTCCGCCAAGCACGAAGGATCTTGATCAGATGCTCGAAGTCATTCGCGCGGCTCGCGGGCAAGGGCCCCTGGGCGCGATCGAAAATGGCGTCCTTGACAGGGTGGCAACCCGACTCATCAACGAGAGAATCAGCGGCGGCAAACAGATTCAGGACGTGAGATCCAAGGCGGCCAAATTTGCAACCCAAGGTGGGTACAAGCCGGGTGTTATGAACGCCATCGTCTTCACGACGGACTCAGAAGACGCATTTGCCTCGGAGTGGGCTGCAAAGGGTCCTTTGGCTGGACGTTACGTTGGACTGTCCCACAATTTTAAGAAGGGCCATCACTACTGGGCCGTCATCCTCGACACGCAGTGACGCAAACAGAGGCCTTTGATTGGCCGCGGCCTTGAGTCACAATCACGGGCAATGCTGTTCCTCAATCAAGATCAGGTGAGAGACCTGCTCGATCTCGACGAGTTGGTGGAGGCCATCGCGTTGGCAATGGTTGATTTGAGTGCGGGTAGAGCATCGCTTCCCAACCGAACGGCGGCCCTTGTCAAAGACCGCAATGCCTTACTTGGTGCCATGCCCGGTTTTTGCCCAACTGTGGGTGTCTTGGCCTCCAAACTGGTGACCCTCTTCCCCCTTAACGCGGGAGGACCTCTGCCCACCCATCAAGCGGTCATCGTCGTTTTTGACCCAGAAAATGGGCGGACGCTCGCGTTCATGGACGGCACTCACATAACGGCGGTCCGCACAGCCGCAGGTTCCGCTCTTGCGACGAAGCTGCTTGCCCGTCAGGATGCCAAATCCCTAGCTGTACTCGGAACTGGAGTCCAAGCATGGTCCCATGTGCGCGCCGTCACCAGGGTCCGTTCTTTTGAAAGCATTCGAATCGCAGGTAGAGATTACGACAAGACGTGTCAGATGTCGGCTCAAGTCAGTCAGGAGTTGGGCATTTCAACCAAGGCTTGTCGCACCTGGAGTGAGGCGTCGAAGGGAGCGGACGTGGTCTGTGCGACGACTCATCCCCATGAGCCAGTCGTAAGGCGAGAATGGCTGTCTTCGGGAACCCACGTGAACTCCGTGGGAATGTCCGCCGAGGGCCGTGAAGTCGACCTGGATACCATTCGAGAGGCTAAGACGTTCGTTGAACTAAGATCAGCCGCGACTTCGCCCATGCCCACCGGGAGCAACGATCTATTCGAAGCGGTGCGAGACGGCGTAATCCACCATGATTCATTGACGGAGGTAGGCGAACTCATCATGGGTGTGAAGGACGGCCGAGAGTCGGCCACTCAGATAACGCTCTATAAGTCAGTTGGGGTGGCAGTTCAGGACGCGGCGGCCGCAGCTCTCGTCCTTCGGCGGGCAATTACTGAGGGTGTTGGCCTCGAAGTCCAGGTGTAACTGTAAGCGGTCTTGTGGTATCCGAGATCGAATGCACCAGTGATCCCTCCGGATTATCACCGGCATAAATGTAAAATCCCAGTGACTGGGTTGCCGGCAAATTGGTGAGTTGGTCCCAACCGCCGACCTGAGCGAGGACCGCATCGGAAACGCGGAGGTGCAAATATCTAATGTGCGTCTGGGCTGTGATAAACCCCTTGGCAGTCTGCTTGGCGGTCAACAGGACGGTGATTGAGTGGCTGGAGGGGGAAATCTTCCGGACGCACCCCTGTAATCGGATTTCATCGCGACGCGGCAAGGCCAATTCCTGCATCGAGGCCATTCGCGGTGCGCGAATCACTTGTGCGCGCTTCAAAGAAGGAAACGGATCTCTGATGCGATCCATCGTCTTTCCGCCTCCCGGCGCATAAAGCTCGAAGTGCAGGTGGGGTCCCGTGGCATCGCCGCTCATCCCAACATATCCGATGAATTGGCCGGCAATCACTCTTTGGCCCGGAGTCAGTTCGGGTGCAAACATTACGTCCCGCGATCCACGATGGTTGTGGGTGCCGAGATCGTCATCATTCAGATGTGTTCCGAGCATTGCCCAGCCGTTGTCCCCGAAAATCCAAAAGGACTCTCGCTTCATGCCAAGGAGACCAGAAAAGGGAGCGACGATGGGGCTCATTTTCGGGGCGCGGATGTCGATTCCGGTGTGTCGATATGGCCCACGATTGGCGTTGTAGTCATCCCGCCACCGACACCTGCCAATGACGGGAAAGATGATTCCAACGGAATCGTTTTGAATCGGCAGACGCGCGCGGGTATAGGGTGCGACGGGTGGCTCAGGGCCCCAATTGGGGTGCCCGGCCCATAGCTGGAACGGCAGGAGCGAGCCAGCCGCAGAACACAGGATGAGAATCGAGTTCTTGAAGTGCTTCATCGTTCTAAACAGTCAATGCGATCGGTGGCCTGATGGTTGATACATTCCACATCGATCACATAGTATTGAATACACTAAATGTTGTTCGGAATCCCGCACTTTTCGGGGCACACTGTTTGGTCAGAGCGGGTGCAGGTCGGTCGGGATTGGGTGCGCCGACCCGCCGTGAGGTAGCCTCAGACAATGTCGGGTCAGGACCCAGCGCCAGCCGAAGAGAGGCGCCTCGCCGCAATCATGTTCACCGACATGGTCGGTTATAGCGCGCTTACGGAGCGCGACGAACGCCTTGCCCTTCAACTGCTGGAGGAACAACGCAAGGTTTTGCGTTCGCAGTTCCATAAGCACTCCGGGCGCGAGATCAAGCATATGGCGGATGGCTTTCTCGTCGAGTTTTCAAGCGCTGTCGACGCTTCGAGTTGCGCACTTGCCATCCAAAAGCAACTAGCCGAACGCAATGCTAAAGCTCCTGCAGAGCGCCGGATCGTCCTACGAATCGGTTTGCACCTTGGGGACGTAGTCTTGCTCGGATCAGATGTCCTTGGCAATGGCGTTAACGTTGCGGCGCGTATTGAAAAGCTTGCCGATCCGGGCGGAATCTGTGTGAGCGAAGACATCGCCCGCCAAATACGCAACAAGGTGGACGCCCAATTGGAGAGCATGGGCACACCCGAGATGAAGAACATCACGGACTCAATTGAAGTCTTTCGGCTCGGCGCGACCGTCAAAGCGGCCCCTTCGGAGCGGGAGTCTTTGAGCAAGCACTCCATCGCCATCCTTCCGTTCACCAACATGAGTCCCGACCCGGAAAACGAATACTTTGGTGACGGTTTGACAGAGGACATCCTCACCCAAGTCTCGAAGATCAGTTCCATCAAAGTCATTTCGCGAACCTCGGTGATGCAGTACAAGAACACCACCAAGAACATCCGTGCGATCGGCCAGGAACTCGGTGTTGCGACCATTCTCGAAGGGAGTGTGCGTAAATCCGAGAACCGCGTCCGGATCACGGCACAATTGATCGATGCGACCAACGATCAGCACCTATGGGCGGAGACGTACGACCGCGAGCTTAGCGACATCTTTGGAGTCCAAAGCGAAGTTGCGGAGAAAATCGCTCAAGCGCTTCGTGCGCGCATCACGCCGGCCGAAAAGGAGCGCATAGAGCGCATACCGACGAAGGATTTGGAAGCTTATCAGCTCTATCTGCAGGGACGGTTCTTTTGGAACAAGCGGACTGATCAGACACTGCGCAAGGCGATCGAGTGTTTTGAAAGCGCAATAGCTCGGGATCCCAGCTACGGGGAGGCGTACGCCGGACTCGCCGACAGCTACACGCTGTTAGCCCTTTTTGAGTTCCTCCCCCCAGGAGATGCATTTCCCAAGGCTCGCTCAGCCGCTGCCAAAGCCCTCGAGATGAACCCCGATCTGGCGGAAGCAAGAGCATCCCTGGGCCTGGTGAAATTTCAATACGATTGGGATTGGGCGAGTGCCGAGAAGGAACTGACCAATGCCATAGCGCTGAAACCGAATTATGCCCCTGGCCATCACTTTTATGCGGACTACCTGAAAGGAATGGGTCGTTTCGACGAAGCGCTTGAGCAGATCAGGAAGGCGCAGGAGCTTGATCCGCTCTCCCTGGCGATCAGCTCCGGCGTGGGCCACGTGCTCTATCTGTCCCGCAGATACGACGAAGCAATCAAAGCCTATAGGCAAACCCTGGAGCTCGACCCCTCCTTCGTGCAAGCAAGACTCTGGTTTGGCAGACCTTTTCTTCAAAAAGGAATGTTCAACGAGGCCATCTTCGAATTGAAGCAAGCTGTCGAACTTTCAGGCCGGAGCACAATCTCGCTGGCCGTTTTGGCGCACGCTTTTGCCGCTGCGGGCCAATCGGAAGAGGCGCTCGCGATTTTGGCCGCATTGCAAGAACGGTCCCAGACCCAATACGTGCCATCGTATTGGATTTGTCTGATCTACGTCGGTCTGGGCGACAAAAGCAGGGCGCTGGATTGGCTGGACAAAGCCCTCGAAGAGCGGTCCGCCTGGTTGGCCTGGGTCAATGTCGAACCTCGCTTCGATTCTCTCAGAGAAGAATCTCAGTTCAAGTCCCTGCTTGCAAAAATCGGTTTCTAAGACCATCAAACTCGTGTCCACACAGTGCGTATGGGGCGAGGGCGACTCCAGGTCGGAGCCACTTTAATCCCGCATGTCCTCCTTTTAGATGACATCCTTCCTATGACTCCCAAATGCCGACTTGTATCCAAACTAATGGGTAAGTATTCTCAGCTTGCAAACCGCCAAATGTGATCTGGGAGGTTTGCAGAAGGTTGAAATGAACTTAACGAGCCATTAGCTTGCAGGGGGTAAGAGTGGAAGCAGCGCTGGGCTTGGGATGCGGCGCGAGCCTTTAAAGCGCGAGGGAGCAATCATGCCTCAGAACCAAATTGGAACCCCTCTCACGCTTAAGCAGGGTGAAAGCCAGGGTCTGGGCGACATAGTCGTCACGTATCTCACCCTAATGCGGGAAGGACCCAGGAATGGCGGGTACGAAGTTCGGCGCTAAGCTGGGAGTGGTTGAGAACGGGTCTTTTCGGCCCTTTACCGCCGTCGGCGCAAACAACAGGCTGGTTAACCAGCATCAAAGTGCAAAGGCAAGATGAATGCGGTGAAGGAAAAGGAACTCGTTTCGGTGTAGAAGCGACCGGCTGAGGTTGAAATCTGCCGCCCAACGGGTCATCCTTCGGCAATGCATGAACTTCGCAGGCACCTAATCAAGCTGCTCCACGGCGGGCAAGCCTTCGATTCTTTCGATCACATAGTGTCGGAGTTCCTGCCCAGTCAACGCTTTGCGATTCTAAACGGCGCTGAGCGCAGTGCATGGCAGATTCTCGAGCACCTGCGGCTCGCCCTGCGTGACATCCATGACTTCAGTACGAATGAGGACGGTCATTACGTTGAGCTCAAATGGCCCGACGAGTTATGGCGCGATAATCCGTTGAATGGCGATGAAATGCTTTGGAACGAAACAGTGAACGGCTATCGGGCTGAGAAGTCGGAGTTCGAACGGCTCATCGACGATCCCAAACGTGAACTCTTCGCACAATTTCCTTGGGGTGATGGACAGACGCTGTGCCGCGAAGCGATGCTGGTCGCAGAGCACGAAGCCCATCATCTCGGGCAGTTGATGATGCTGCTCCGGATGTTGTCTTAAGGGTCTGGAACCACGGCAGTCACCTCAATTTCAACCTTGGCTCGATCCTCCAACAAGGCTTTGACGACCACCATGGACATCACCGGGTAGTTGGCTCCGATGATTTCACGGTAGATTGCACCCACTTCGGATCGGTTTGCCAAGTAGTCGGCCTTGTCTACAATGTACCAAGTCATCCGGACAATGTGCTCCGGATTGGCACCACCCTCCCTCAACACCTCGACGATGTTCAGCAGAGTTTGCCGGAGTTGGCCGACGAATCCGTCGCTTACGAAACACTCATGAACGTCCCAGCCAACTTGACCCGAGACGAAGATCGTGCGCCCGGTTGTGGAAATGCCATTCGCATACCCCTTTGGGCGGGGCCATCCCGGTGGAAGGAGGATTTCCATAGTCTCAGCTCTCCAGATAAGGCTGCATAGCCGTGCGCATCGCGATGGGAATAAGCTCACCCCGCAAGGGTTCACCGAGGGCCACGCAAGCCAAGGTCAATTGAGCCCTCAGGCGAATTTCGTCTCGCCGCTTTGCCGTCATCGCGAGTCCAAATGACTTGTTGCCAATGTGGGCCACCTGCAGGTTGAAATCCACCATGTCACCAATCCGGCTTGCGCCAACGAAGTCACATTCTGCCCTCACAATCGGCACCCCTAAACCCTGCTCGACATGCATGGTTTGAAACGGCATCCCCAGGGCTTCAGCGAACCAGTCCTCGATGACCTGGTTGAACATCTCGAAGTAGCGCGGATAGAAGACGATGCCCGCCGGGTCGCAATGTTGAAAGCGAATCTGAATTTGACGCGTGAAGTTCATTGCGATATCGCCTTCTCCCCAAGTTCTCGCAGCTTGAAGCGCTGCAACTTTCCGTTTTCCGTCCGAGGCAGTGAGGCCAAGAACTCGACCGCCCTTGGATATTTGTAAGGGGCGATCTGAGACTTCACGTAGTCTTGCAACGCCGCGACCATGGCTTCGCTCGCGTCCGGTGCCTCTTCGCGCAACACTACGAATGCCTTCACAATGTTGCCGCGCATTTCATCTGGGAAAGCCACAACCGCACACTCCTTAACGAGGGGGTGGGTCAACAATGACTCTTCGATCTCAGGCCCTGAAATGTTGTAACCGCCCGATAGGATCATGTCGTCCGTTCTGGCTTGGAACCAGAAATAGCCGTCCTCATCCATCTTGTAGGCATCGCCCGTCAGGTTCCAGCCGTCCAGCACATAGTCTTTTTGACGTTCGTCGGCGAGATAACGGCATCCTGTCGGACCGCGCACGGCAAGACGTCCGACCTGTCCCGGTGGCAACATATTGCCGTCTTGATCGATGATTTTGGCTTCATATAACGGAACCGACCTACCCGTCGCTCCAGGACGGATATCGTCACCGCTTGCCGAAATGAAGATGTGAAGGATCTCGGTGGATCCGATTCCATCGATGATTCGAATTCCGGTCTTATCAAACCAAGCATCGGACGTTGCACGTGGCAGAGTCTCTCCCGCGGATACGCATTTGCGGAGATTGGAGAGGTCGTAGTCACCCAAGTTGTCGAGCATGAACCGGTAGCCTGTTGGCGAAGTGAAAATGACGGTTGCGCCGTAGGTGACACAGGCTTTGGCCAGTTCAGGAGGAGGAGCTTTCTCCAGCAGCACGGTCGACGCATGAGCGCGCATCGGAAACAGCAGCAGTCCTCCCAGTCCAAAAGTGAATGCCAACGGCGGACTGCCGATGAATACGTCCTCCTCTTGTGGCTTGAGAATGTGGGGCGGAAAACAATCGCAAATGGCAAGCACGTCTCGATGGAAGTGCATAGTGCCCTTTGGCACGCCCGTTGTTCCAGAAGTGAAGGCGATGAGGCTGACGTCGTCCGCGGCTGTGTCCGTGTTTTCGAAGGTCGAGGGTTTGCCCTTCATCAGGGCTTCCAATTCTCCGTCTTCGAACGAAAGCACAAGCTTCAGTACCGGCGTATGAGATTGAGCCTGCAACACGGCTTCGCTGACCCGCTTGTCGCAGAGTGCCAAGCGCGCTTGCGCTTTTTCGGCGATGACTCCGATTTCTTTCTCCCTCAACATTGGCATTGTCGCGACAACGACGCCCCCAGCCTTAAGAATGGCGAACCAACAAGCGGCCATGATCGCCGTATTTGGCGAGTGAAGAAGAACTCGCTCGCCCGAAACCATATTCAAGTCGTCTTTTAGCACGTGAGCAATTTGATTGGACCTTTCGAGGAGGTCTTGGTATGTCCAAGTGACGTTGGGCGTTCGAATGACAAGGTTTCCACCGAAGCCATCCGCCACAGCCTTGTCCAGTAACTCGACTGCACAGTTGAGTCTTTCTGGATAGCCCAACGCTTCCAGATTAATCATGTCAGGCCATTGTGCTCGCGGTGGCAAGTTGTCGTTCGCAAATGTGTCCAAATGTCCGGTCTTGCTCATGCTGTAGGTTCCTGGTGGGCGGCCAGGATCGTCCTGGCAATGATTTGTTGCTGAACTTCCGAGGCGCCTTCATAAATGCGTAGGGCGCGGATCTCGCGATAGAGGTGCTCAACGGGAACGCCCTCAACCACCCCTAGTGCTCCAAAAAGCTGCACAGCGTCATCAATCACTCGTTGGGCGGCTTCGGTCGAGAACAGCTTGGCCATCGACGCCTCGCGAGTGATTCGTGCAGCGCCTGAATCCTTTGCCCATGCCGCCCGGTATACCAAGAGTGCACTCGCGTCAATCGCCATCGCCATCTCAGCGAGCCTGGCCCGCGTCATCTGCATGTCAGACAGCGGCGCTCCAAACAAAATCCGTCCGGTCGTTCGTTTCAACGACTCATCCAAGGCACGACGCGCGAATCCAAGGGCTGCGGCTCCAACCGTGGGGCGAAAGACATCGAGAGTGGCCATGGCGACCTTGAATCCGTCACCTGGTTTGCCCAGCATCGACGTCGTAGGCACCTTACAGTCTACGAATTCCAAGGTGCCCAATGGATGAGGAGCGATCACATTAATTCGTTCGGAAACCCGGAAGCCGGCCGACGACGACTCGACGACGAATGCGCTCAATCCCTTAGCGCCGGGTGCCTCGCCCGTCCTCGCAAACACTACGTAAAAGTCGGCAATTCCGCCATTCGATATCCAAGTTTTATTCCCGTTCAAGACGTATTGGTCGCCGTCTTTGCTAGCGGTCGTGGCGAGCGCAGCGACATCTGACCCGGCTTCTAACTCAGAAAGGGCAAAGGCAGCAATTGCCTTCCCGGACCGGACCGTAGGCAGATACCTCGCTTTCAACTCTTCATCTCCGAAAAGTGAAATTGGGCCGCTGCCTAATCCTTGCATTGCGAAAGCGAAATCCGCCAGCCCCGAGTGCCGAGCGAGTGTCTCTCGGATTAGGCATAAACTTCGAACTTCGAGCTTTTGCCCGTTCCCAGGCGCGGCATACTGAAGCCATCCTCCGTTTGACAAGTCTCCAACGAGCTTCTTGCACGCGGCGTCCACGTCGACAGTTTGGTGTTCCAATTCCCTCAGGCACCAGTGGTCGAGGGTAAGGGCGAGCTCGCGATGCTCGGGCTCAAAGAAGGGCCAACTCAGAAATGTGTCGTCTGCCATCAGTTGCCCTCGAATGTGGGTGTCTCCTTAGCCGCAAAGGCAATGTAGGCCCGCTCGAAGTCCATCGTTTGCATACAAAGTGCCTGCGCTTGGGCTTCGGCTTCGATTGCCTGCTCCAAACTCATGTTCCACTCGTGGTTCAGCATCGCCTTAGTCATCCCGTGGGCGAACGTAGGTCCAGCCGTCAGTCCTCGAGCCGTCATTGTCGCCTCTTCGAGCAATGATTCAGAGGAGTGCAATGCGTTGAAGAACCCCCACTGCTCGCCCTCTTTTGCACTCATCGACCTACCGGTAAAGAGCAATTCTGATGCTCGTCCTTGACCAACGATGCGTGGCAACATTGCACAAGCTCCCATGTCACAGCCAGCGAGCCCGACACGCACGAAGAGAAACGCGACCTTCGCATTGAACGTGCCTAGGCGCAGGTCAGATGCCATCGCAACCGCTGCCCCTGCTCCGACACAGACGCCGTCAATCGCCGAAATCACAGGCTGAGGACAGGTTCTGATCGCTTTAATAAGGTCGCCCGTCATGCGCGTGAAGTTCAACAGGCCCTTCATGTCCATCTTCGTAAGTGGGCCAATAATCTCATGCACGTCACCGCCGGAACAGAAATTGCCTCCCTCGCCGCTGATGATTACCGCGCTTACGTCCTCCGCATAGACCAAGTCCCGAAATGTGTCACGAAGTTCCGCGTACGAGTCAAAGGTGAGAGGGTTCTTCTTCTCCGGTCGATTCAAAGTAACCCTTGCGATACCGTCGCTCAATTCCCAGCGAAAGTGTTTAGGGGCAAAATCACAGAAATTCAATCTTCAACCTCCGTCAAGGACGGTGACTTGACCGACTGCTTGGCACGGTTTAGCAACTCGGTCAGTTCCAACAACTCCCCGTCCACCAACTCTGCCAACATCGCGTCGACCCATTCTTCGTGCATTCTAGCCATGCCTGTAAACGCTTGGCGGCCCACTTCCGTCAGCTCGATATAAAGCACTCTGCGATCTGTTTGCGAGGCAGTTCGTCGAACCAATCCCGAACGCTCCAAGCGGTCGACGACCCCCGTTACGTTGCCGTTCGATACCATGAGCTGCCTGGACAATTCCGACATCGTTTGCGCCTTGCCAGCCCTGTCAAGCTCAGCAAGCACGTCGAACTGCGGCAATGTGACGTCGAAGGTCTCTCTCAACCTCGTGCGAAGCCGCCGCTCAATCAGCGTCGTGCAGGAGAGCATCCGCAACCACGCTCGAAGGGATTGTTTGCTCCGGGAGGATGAGTTCCCCGATTTTGCGTGGGCGTGGCTCATCGCGGGATCTCCCCTCCGTCGATCGTGATGGCTTGACCGGTTACGCTTCCTGCAGATGAAGAGCACAGCCATGACACACACGCTGCGACCTCTTCAGGTTGAATGAACCTGCCTTGAGGATTACCCGAGGCGAGTTGCTTTCTCACCGCCTCCTCAGCGCGCCCCGTCAAATTCACGATCTTCAGAATTGAAGCCGCCAACATGTCGGTCTCGGCGTAACCGGGGCAAACGGCGTTGACCGTGATGCCGTCTCGGGCAGTCTCAGCGGCGATTGCCCTCGTGAGTCCGACCAGCCCATGCTTGGCCGCGCAATAAGCGCTGACATAGGCGTAGCCTTTCAGCCCTGCGGTGCTGGCTACATTGACGATCCGACCGAACCCATTGGCACGCATCGCGGGCAAAGCTGCCTTGATGCAATGGAACGACCCGGTCAAATTGACCGCCAACATTCGGTTCCAAAGATCTTCGTCCGTCTTCTCAACAGGCGCGCTCTCGGCCGCCCCTGCGTTGTTGACAAGGATGTCCACCGCTCCAGCGAGTTCAAATGCTTTGTTTACGGCCCTCGGATCCACAACGTCCACTTCGATCACTCTCGCCATTGCCAACGACCCTGCCGTTTTCTCGAGAGCCTCCTTGTTGCGTCCAATCAGCGTCAATCTGGCGCCATCCTCAGACAAAGCGCGTGCTATGGCGGCGCCAATGCCGCGGCCGCCTCCCGTGACCAAGGCGTGTCGCCCAGCCAATGTTCTAGACATTGATCGCCATCTCCGCCGCTCGCTGCAGGTTTCGGTACAACTGATCCCGACCGCCGTAGTAGGGCTTGGGCCACTCAATCCCTCGGTAATTCTGTTGGGCAGCGGCGTGCAGTGTCCAGAATGGGTCAGCCAAATGCGGTCTTGCGATGCAGCAAATGTCCGCTCTGCCGGAGGCGACGATGCTGTTCACGTGGTCAAATTCATAGATGTTGCCGACCGCCATGACCGAGACCCCCACCTCGTTGCGAATCCTGTCCGCGAAGGGCGTCTGGAACATCCGCCCGTAGACGGGTCTCTCCAGCTTGCTCGTTTGTCCAGAGGAAACATTGATGATGTCTACTCCAGCCAGTTTGAACGACTTGGCGATCTCCACAGCGTCATCGGGCGTGATTCCGTCGGCGGCCAAGGCCGGATCGTGAGAAACCCAGTCATTGGCCGAGATCCTGACTGACATTGGCTTGCTCGCCGGCCAGACGGCACGCATTGCCTCGAACACTTCCAATGGATAACGCAATCTATTCTCCAGCGACCCCCCATATTTGTCCGAGCGTTTGTTGGAAAGAGAAGTGATGAACGACGAGAGCAAATACCCGTGGGCGCAGTGAAGCTCCAAGATGTCGAACCCAGCCTCGTCGGCCCTTTGACTCGCTTCCACGAATGCCGCTTTGACCGACTCCATGTCCGATCGGGACATCTCTCTTGGAATCTGATGGAGGGGCGACCATCGCACTGCGGAAGGCGCCAATATTTCCCAGCTGGCGCCATTCAAAGGTTCGTCCATTCCAACCCATCCGAGTTTTGTTGCGCCTTTTGGTCCCGAGTGGCCCAACTGAATCCCGATCTTCGCAGGCGTATTGATGTGCACGAACTTGCAAATTCGTCGCCAAGCTTCAGCCTGCTCCTCGTTGTACATCCCCGGGCACCCAGGAGTGATCCGTCCCTCTGGAGTAACACAGGTCATCTCTGTGAAAACGAGTGCAGCCCCACCCTGCGCTCGCGATCCGTAATGCACCATGTGAAAGTCGTTCGGCAACCCGTTGTGAGCGCTATAGGTCGCCATAGGTGAGACTGCCACCCGGTTCGTCAGCGACATTTCACGCAATTTGAAAGGCGTGAACATGGGAGGAATTGCACGCTCGACCGCCGATTCCGACGCTTTCGAGGCGAACCAGCGTTCCATTCCCTCAAGCCAAGCCTTGTCGCGCAGTCGCAGGTTCTCGTGACTGACTCGTTGACTCCTTGTCAACAGTGCGTAAGCGAATTGCATCGGTTCCAGATGGGTGTAGCGAGGGACGTTTTCGAACCAGTCGGTGGAATTCCGAGCAGCGCTCTGAAGCTTCAACACTTCTATCCGACGTGTTTCCTCGTATGCCTCAAGCGCGGCTTCGCGGGTCGGATACAACGGTGAGTGAAGCGCTTCGGCTAGGAAGATCGCATCCTCGAAGGCCAGCTTTGTGCCCGAGCCGATCGAGAAGTGTGCGGTGTGGGCGGCATCTCCCATCAGCACGATGTTGCCGTGATGCCACTTCTCGCAGCTGACCCTAGGGAAGTTGAGCCAGGCGGACCCTCGAAGGTGCTTGGCGTTGCTCATCAGATCGTGTCCGCCCAGATACCTCGCAAAGAGCCGCTCGCAGATTTCGATGCTTTCCTGCTGATTCGGCGTGTCCAACCCAAGAGCGCACCAGGTGGCCTCTTGGCACTCGACGATGAAGGTAGAAGTGTCTTCGTCGAATCGGTAGGCATGAGCCCAAATCCACCCATGTTCAGTTTTTTCGAAAGCGAATGTGAAGGCATCGAACACCTGTTTTGTCCCCAGCCAGATGAACTTGTTGGCGCGCAAATCGATGCTCGGCTTGAAGGCTCGGGCGTACTGATTTCGCATCTTGCTGTTGATGCCGTCAGCTGCGATGATGAGATCCGCTTCAGGGTAGGATTCCGTTCCTTCCGCTTCAGTCTCGAAGAGCAGTTCGACCCCCAATGCACGTGCCCTGTCCTGCAGAATGTTCAACATCCTCTGGCGTGCGATGCCACAGAAGCCGTGACCGCCGGATGTGATCGTCTCACCTTTGAAATGGACGTCAATGTCGTCCCAGTGGGCGAAATGGCTTAGGATCAGGTCAGCGCTAATCGGGTCGTTCAGACGAAGGTTTTTCATCGTCTGATCGCTGAAGACTACGCCCCAACCGAACGTGTCGTCGGGTCCGTTCCGCTCGATGACCGTGATTTCGTGCTTCGGGTCGCGCTGCATCATCGAAATGGCGAAATACAACCCGGCGGGTCCCGCCCCAATGCATACAATCTTCATGCGGCACCCAAATCTGCTGCGCAGCCTTGGGCGGAAGCCTGTGGGCACAGCGAACAGATGAGAAGATGTGAAGCAGCCGGCACGTCAAGCAGCCCTTTGCATTCCCGTCGTTCGTTGATGAGTCGCATTTGATGTCCCTTCGATACTCTACACCGATTCTTCGGTTTATTTCAAACTTAAAATTTCAATCTTCAATCATTTTCATCTTAAAATACCCTGAGGTAGGCTCCCAACTGTAAGAGTGGCACCATGACTTCGACTTGCAAAGAGCTGCTGATCGATTTTCCGACGGACTACGTAATGCGGATCACCCTCAACCGTCCCGAGGCCCGCAACGCCTTAAGCACGCACCTGCTCGCTGAGCTCGCTAACACGCTCGAAGTAGCCGATCGGGACGACGAGGTTCGTTGCGTGATCATAACCGGCGGCGACAAAGTCTTTGCCGCCGGAGCCGACATCCGTGAGATGGCCGGCAAGACAGCGGTTGAAGCACTTACCGACACCCGCCCCACCTACTGGAAGGCGATCAACGAATTTACGAAACCTCTCGTCGCAGCCGTGAACGGTTACTGCCTCGGCGGCGGCAACGAACTCGCCATGGCGTGCGACATCATCGTGGCGGGCCAGGACGCCAGGTTCGGGCAGCCTGAAATTAAATTGGGAATGATTCCAGGTGCTGGTGGCACTCAGCGCTTGACCTGGGCCGTGGGTAAGGCAAAGGCCATGAAAACCATCCTTAGCGGCGAACTCATGGACGCTGGGGAAGCTTTCGCGGCGGGATTGATTTCCGAAATCAGCCAGAACACCCAGGAAAGGGTGCTCGAACTCGCGAAGCTCATCGCCAAGAAATCGCCTATTGCCCTCAGACTGGCCAAAGAGGCCGTTCGGCAGGCCTCGGAAGGAGCTTTGATCGCCGGAATCGCCCTTGAACGCAAGTCGTCTGCTCTCCTCTTTGCCACGGAAGACCGGCGCGAAGGCATCGCCGCGTTTCTGGAAAAACGCGAACCCCAATTCACAGGACGCTGATGCCAATCAATAGGGACACGGTCGTAGGAGTGGTAGGAGCCGGCGCCATGGGTGCCGGCATCGCGCGGGTTGCAGCGGCAGCTGGGCATCAGGTTTTGCTTTACGACGTCCAACCGAGTGCCGCACTGGACGCCTTAGCGAAGATTACCGGCGACCTCACAAAGCTCGTCGACAAGGGAAGACTATCGTCCGACGACAGGGATGCCGTCATTGGGCGCATTGCTCCTCAGAAGGATCTAACGCAATTTGCGACCGTCGGTCTGATCATCGAAGCGATCGTTGAAGATAGACAGACCAAGTGCGATATGTTCCAGATGCTTGAGGGGATCATCCCCGAAGATGCGGTTATAACCACGAACACGTCGTCATTATCGGTCACCAGCCTTGCCGCAACCATCCGAAATCCATCACGATTCGCCGGATTCCACTTCTTCAATCCGGCCCCAATCATGCCTCTCGTCGAAGTGGTGAGTGCCTTGCAGACCGCCCCCGAAGTCATTGAAGCTTTGATGGCCACGGCGACAGGATGGGGCAAGACGCCAGTCAAAGTGAAGAACTCGCCGGGGCTCATCGTCAACCGAGGGGCGCGGCCGTTTTACGGCGAAGCATTGCGTTTTCTAGAAGAGGGTGGAGCGGACGCAGCCACAATCGACAGCCTGCTGAAGTCCGCCGGGTTCCGCATGGGACCCTTGGAATTGATTGACTTGGTTGGACTTGACATAAACTTGGCTGCCAGTAGGAGCATTTTTGATGCCCATTTTGGTGATCCCAGGTACAAACCCTCCGCCTTGGTTGAGGAACGAGTGGCGGCCGGCCTCCTAGGTCGCAAGTCTGGGTCAGGGTTTTATTCCTATCTGGACTCATCAAAGCCAGACCCGAAGCTGATGCCGAGAGGCACGACACCAGAGGTGGTCACCGTTTGCGGTGATCTGGGCCCTGCATCGGCTTTGACTGAACTGTGGAAAGCCGTAGGCATCGATGTCGTCAGAGAGGATGGAACGGGCGTAATTTACATGGAGCACGGGGTTTTGGCGCTGACCGATGGCAAAATGGCGACGACTTTGGCAGTGGAATCAGGCTCGGATTGGATCGCCTTTGATCTCAGTTTGGATTACAACGCCACGAGCCACATAGCGCTTGCACCCTGCGCAGGATGCTCAACTCAGGCAGTCGACGAGGCAACTGGCCTTTTTCAGGCCCTGGGCAAATCCGTGTCGACCGTGGATGATCTCCCAGGCATGGTGGTTGCCCGCACAATCTGCATGCTGATCAATGAAGCCGTGGAATCTTTGCAAAGGGGAATCGCCACGGCTCAGGATATCGATTTGGCAATGATAAAGGGCCTAAATTTCCCCGGTGGGCCGTTTCATTGGTCCGAACAGTTGGGCGCTGACTATTGCTTGCAAGTCTTGGACCATATGAGGCGCACCTACGGCGAGGAACGCTATCGGGCCTCCGCCCTGCTGCGTAGAACGGCACTCAAAACTCTCAGAGATGGAAACAATGCGTGAAGCCTACATCTGCGACGGAGTTCGAACTCCGATCGGGCGCTACGGTGGAGCGCTCGCGACCGTTCGAACCGACAATCTCGCCACTCTCCCGATCTCAGCTCTGATGGCCAGAAGCCTCGGTATCGATTGGGCAAAGCTAGACGAAGTAATCCTCGGCTGCGCAAACCAAGCGGGCGAAGACAACCGGAACGTGGCCCGAATGGCCGTGCTCCTCTCGGGCCTTCCAGTCGAAGTCGCCGGGTCTACTGTCAATCGCCTTTGCGCATCCGGCATGGACGCCGTCGGACAAGCGGCCCGAGCCATTGCCTGCGGAGCCGCCGAAATGATTGTCGCCGGCGGCGTGGAGAGCATGTCCAGATCCCCATATGTGATGCCGAAGGCCACCTCTGCCTTCGATCGAAACACCGAGATTTACGACAGTACCATCGGGTGGCGCTTTGTCAACAAGAAGATCGCGGACCAATATGGCATCGATTCGATGCCAGAAACGGCGGAAAACCTCGCCGCCGAAAAGGACATCTCCAGAGAAGACCAGGACGCCTACGCCTTACGCTCGCAACAACGAACCGCCGCCGCTCGTGAGCACATTAGGGGCGAAATCGTGGCCGTCCAAATACCCGGTAAAAAGGGCGAGAGCGTCACGGTGGAACATGACGAACATCCCCGCGAAACCAGTCTTGAAGCTCTCGCCAAGTTAAAAGCGCCGTTCCGAGAGGGCGGCACCATTACGGCGGGCAACTCGTCAGGCATCAACGATGGTGCCTGCGCTCTGCTCATCGCGTCCCAGAAAGCCGTCGAGACTCACGGCGTCAGACCCCTCGCAAGGATCCTAGGCATGGCCACCGCAGGCGTGCCGCCACGCGTCATGGGCATCGGCCCCGTACCGTCAACCAAGAAACTGTTGGCTCAACTCAACCTATCGCTCGATCAAATGGATGTCATCGAGATCAATGAGGCGTTTGCCGCCCAGGTTCTGGCCGTCACCCGCGATTTGGGACTCAAAGACGACGACGGTCGCGTCAACCCCAATGGCGGAGGTATCTCTCTTGGCCACCCCCTCGGAATGACGGGTGCTCGAATCATACTCGCCGCCGCTCGTGAGCTGACGCGGAGACAGTCTCGATACGCCCTCTGCACGTTATGCGTCGGCGTCGGGCAAGGTGTTTCGCTCGTGCTCGAGAGGGTCTAAGTCGCTGCCAGGTCTTGGGATGACGCAAAATGGTGACATGAGAACTCCTCCGAGGCAAAGCAAATCTTCATATGTGCCTTCCGACGTGCGGGCGGAAAAAGGAGAAAGAAAGGGCCTCTGACAAGATGGGCACCAATACCAATGCGGACCTTCGACCGCTTTAACAAAATGATGGAAGAGATGTTCGGAACAACAGACGGATTCCTCGGAATCTGGACGCCGAACGTCGACGTGAAAGAGACTAAGTACGATCTCACCTTCATCGCAGAACTGCGTGCCTCAACGAGAAGGATGTCGAAGTCGAACTTGTTGGAGACGTGCTGACCATTCAGGGTAGTCGAGACTTCAGCAAGAAGAAAAGAGGGAAGATTACGTCTGTTTCGAGAGAAGCTATGGCAGCTTCCACAGATCTTTCACCCTCGATGTTCCTGTCAAGACGGACGCGATTGCCGCGTCATTCAAGGATGGGCTCCTAAAGGTCGTCGTACCGAAGATCGAAGGCAGGCTAGCCCGCAAGATCGCGGTCAAGGCGAACTGACTCTTGGCCCCGATGGGAACAAAGAGCCCGGCCTATTCGTTTCCAAGATTGAGCTTGGGGAATCGCGCATTTCAAAACAATGCTTTAGCGCGATTCCCATTTTTTTCGCCAAGCGGTTTCGCAGGGAAACATTAGGTTTCACTAAGTTGCGTAAATCGGGGCACAAGCGTGGTCGGTCAGCGGTCTAAATCCAATAAGGGCGTGACCACGCGTCCCTAAGGCGTGATATGGCAACAGTAGCTCCCGCTCCCGTGTCCCCCAAAGAGAACGGCGCTCCCATTGTTTCGCGACGAAACCCAAAGGCGAGGAAGATGGTTGGTTGGGGCCTCGTGATCGCCGTCATTGCGCTCGCCGGCTATCTCGGGTGGTCAAAGACGCACACGGGTGGGTCAGGGACCAAAATCATCACCGCCAAGGTGAGCAGAGGCGACTTAATCGAAACGGTGTCGGCAACTGGCAGTGTGACCGCGCAAACGGGGGCACAGGTCAAGATTGGGTCGCAAGTGGCAGGGCGGATCAAGCGTTTGGCCACCGATGTCGGAAGCTATGTCAAAGCCGGTCAACTCATCGCTGAGTTGGATTTGCCGGATGTTCAGGCCCAGCTTGAACAAGCGCAAGCCAACCTGTCACAGGCTCAAACACGCTATGCGCAACAGCTTTCAGGGGTGAGCATGGTTCAAACGCAGTCGTCTTCTTCACTGAGCGTTGCCCAACAAGGCGTTGTAAGTGCACAACAAAGATTGCAAGTTGCTCGGGCAAATGCGAGCCTACAGGCTCAAAATACCCCGAGTGACATCAAACGGGCAGGCACGGCACTGTCCACTGCCCGGTCAACGCTGAACCAGGTGCAGGCGGGAGCAAACCTACAGGTACAAGCTGCCAAGGAGCAACTTGCTCAAGCACAAGCGAATGCGGCAAATTCCTCTGCCAATTTGAAGCGAATGCAGAGCTTGGTTTCCCAGGGGTTTGCCGCGCAGTCCGACCTTGATGCCGCTCGCGCTCAGGCCGATGTGAATCAGTCACAAGTCCGGGCCGCACAACAGAACGTAGATTTGGTCAATCAAAAGGTCGAAGCTGATTTGCAGGCCGCCAAAGACACGGTGGAATCGTCCCAGGCCGGCCTGGCCTCGGCACAGGCTGAATCGCACACCGTCGTGGCTCGAAACGCCGATGTGCTGGACGCCGAGGCCGCCGTCCAGCAAGCTCAAGCGAATCTCCTTGCAGCACGCGGCAATATGTCCAATGACACGTTGAAACAACAGGACGTTCAGGCGGCTAGAGCCGCTGTGGCTCAAGCTCAAGCCCAAGTGGCTTACAACCAGGCGCAAATGGATAAGACCTTCATTCGTTCTCCGATTGATGGCACAGTGCTCCAATTGGCGGCGCAGCAGGGAGAAACGGTCGCTGCTGGCCTTTCAACGCAAACGCTGATCATCGTTGCCGACCTCAAGCGCCTTGAAGTCGATGCCTATGTGGATGAGACGGACATTGGGAAGGTGAAGATTGGCCAGGTTGCCCAATGCTCCGTTGACGCATATCCAAACAGAGTGTTCAAAGGCACGGTCACGAAAGTCGCTTCCGGATCGACCATTCAGCAGGGTGTCGTCACCTACGGCGTAACAGTGCAGATCGAAGACAAGAGGCATGTGCTGAAGCCCGATATGACCGCAAACGTAACGATCCAAACCGGTAAACAGACCAACGTTATCGTTGTGCCTGCAGTCGCGGTTCAAATGGGGACCCGTGGTTCAACGGTGAACGTCGTGACTCTTGTGGATGGGACGCAAAAGGTTACACCCACCAGGGTCACGACAGGCGGCACTGACGGCGTTAACATCGAGATCAAAGAAGGACTTGCCGAAGGCGACACGATCGCCCTCGCGGGGGCAACCCAGAGTGGTGGTCTTGGAAGAGGTCCCTCATCGCCCTTTGGCCCCCAATCAAAGGCAGGCGGCGGAGGTGGAGGTGGACGTAGCGAAGGCTAAACCCAACGAAGTCCGAATAATTTGCGACATATACAAACTTTTCACATTTGGGGGCCC
>CAZUCK010000028.1:0-31004 GCA_964619505.1 uncultured Fimbriimonas sp.
CGTTTCCCCCAACATGTCCTGCCTGCCCTGTATGACGATCGCTGGACCTTTGTAGCGTCCGATGGATTTGCTGACGTCCCACTTGTTCTTGATCAAGGCGGGCAAAACGTAGTTCTCGGTATCCGCGACGAGGCATCCCCTTGGGAACGTAGGTCGGAGTTTGTCAGCGCTTGCCCGTGAATAGCAAAAGCCGGGCATTTGGAGGAGAAAAAGATCCAAGCCCGCATCGTCGTCCGAAGGACCTGTGGCGACGTTTCCACCGGCTTTGGCCTCCGCCTGAAGCTCGGCCGCATTCAGCATCCGGTCGACGTTGTCCCCGGCGGGGTCCAGCATGCTTGCGTCGGGACCCACGTCTCCGAGCAGGATCAAACCGTTGACACGGTTGGCGTGCCGGGCGGTGTATTCGTGGGCAAGGACGCTCCCCCAAGATTGCCCAAGCACGGCCCATCGGCTGAGATGCAATTCGTTGCGCAAGGCTTCCAAATCCGCGACATAGTTCGCAAGGGAAAGGGACTCCTCGCTGGGCTTCTTCAGGCGCGCCCGGGGCGTTCCACGTTGTTCCAAGACAATCCACTGGATGTCCTTCGAACGGCATCCATTGATGATTCCCATGACGTAGTCAGAGGTGAACCCAGGACCGCCGGAAAGGACAAGGACTGGCTTGCCCTCTCCAATGACCTTGTAGGGCAGGTCGATGTCTGGCCTATGCAGCGTTTGCGCGATGCATAGCGTTGCGAAGGCTGAAAAGGTGAAGGTAGCCAGCGGTCGGATCATGACGCGAAGGCTACCTTAGAGGGTCAAACGAAGAGCATCAAACGCGTTGGGCCTGAATCATCCAGTGCTGCTTCTCAAGACCCAGCACCAATTGGTGGAGCATGTCCGCCGTCACCGTGTCGATTTCCTCAACTTGGTCCATTCGGCTCCGGACCAGATCCGTCACCTGTTTCGTTCGATGCTCCGCGAGCAGGAGGACTTCCGAATCTCGCAGAAATCCTTCCGGAACGTCTTGAATCTCAGAGTTTTTGGCGGCATCTGCAAGGCCGCCGTTCGGGCTGTGCCCCACAGCTGCCAGACGTTCAGCCACATCGTCGATCGCTTCATCGGCGAGGGAATAGATCTCGTCAAGGTGCAAATGGATCGCTCTGAAGTTGGGGCCGATTACGTTCCAGTGAAGCTGCTTAAGGATTCGAGCATAGGCAATCAAATCCGTGAGAATTGGCTGCAGAACCTTGCTGTTCTTCTCTCGCTGGGGCCCGCTGACGGCGGCGAACGACACTTCCAATTCTGCGTGCTGTACGACAGGCATGATGACTAAACCTCCCAATTGATGTCCGGATTACAGACTTGGAGGCGCGGAGATGCGTTCCCGATCTTGCGTCAAAAAGTTCGGCAGGCACCAAAGTCTTCGAAGCCTCGTCCCTACGACCAGGTCGAGTGGGCTGTCAGCGCTTCAACCAGTTGTCTTCATGCTTAACCTTGCCGTGCCCGTCCATGTAGACGGCCTTCCAGAAGGTCAGCGACAAGGTCTCAGTTCCGTTCTTGTAAGTGCCGTCCCCCGTCATGGATGTGCGCTCGATGTCCACATCGGACAAAAGGATTTGCTCAAGCAATTCAGGCACCATGTAGCCATGCCCTTGCGGAGCCTGCACCATGTTGCTTCCATAGTGTTTGATGAACATCGAGGGAATGGGTGCCGCTTTGCTGTTATGGACTCGCACATTGCCCTGCATCGTATAGGGCGCACAGCGCACGATCAGCTGGTCGATCCAAGCGTCGCTTGCGTCACGGCTCCGTTTGATAAAGAAAGCGTATCGCCTCGGCTGGCCTTTTGGTGCCGTTGGCTGATTCCGATAGTCGACCGTGTACGAATCGAACTTGAGCCAACGATCGGGCATTCGTGGGCCATACATGTCGCCCATTTGCCACTCGTCCGCCACCGAAGTCAGCGGTGCCATCGCCGTGGCGGCCACGGCGAGAAATGAAATCAGATGCCTTTTCACACAATCCTCCTTCGCCTCATTGCGGCAAACAGTTGAGCAGTTCGCCCATCGTACCACCCACTGGCCATGTCGCCCAAATCCGCAACCCAACGTATTGGAGCCACGTCCGATGGTTATGGACTTGTCGCACCTTCCACAAACGATCGCCTCCTTGGCATTTTTTGGACTGATGGTGGTTTTCCCGATCACGTACCTTCTCTTGAAGCATCAAAGAGCGATGGCGGAATTGATTAACGGTCGCGCGTCAAACGAGACGCTTGTGAGGCTGGAGAACTTGGAGCGGGACCTGCGCGAGTTGAAAGCCGCAAGCCACGAACAAGCCATCGCTGGCGATCAACAACGGGACTTGACGCAACGGATCACCTGAGACGTAAGTCCATTCCAAACGCTGGTGCCCAGGGCGGGACTCGAACCCGCACGACCTCGCGGTCAACGGATTTTAAGTCCGCTGTGTCTACCATTCCACCACCCGGGCAGGCGATGGCAAAGTATACGCTGGGGAGGAGGTAGGACGGGCATAGTCCCAATGCCAACGCCCCTTGCCTTCCTCAATCTCGTTGCGGTATATTCAGAGGTTCCGATTTCGCGTGTAACGACTTATGCTGCCCTCACCCGACACCCTCAACGATTTTCCCTACGGCAAGTTTGTTCTTTCGAATCTCGCGGCGAAGCGCGCCAAACAACTCAAGGAGGGTGCGCCACCCCTCGTCCATACGGATTCGAACCATCCTTTGACGATTGCGCTGGCCGAGATCGCGGCAGGCAAGATCAAGGCGTCATTGCCGGTAGCCACCGAAATCTCGCTGCCCGAATCCGAGATCGCGCTGCTCGTCGATGAAACGGTGCCCGCGGAACTCGGCATGCTGCTTCCCGCACTCGATGAAACCGAGGCCGCGTTGGTCGGCAGCGTCGCACTTGTTGGCGACGAGGAACATGACCTCGAGGTCGAACGCGACCCCGAAGCACTCAGCCTTTCCGACCTTGTCGGCGAGGAAGAAGAGGAAGAGGCACCCGCAGCCCTTGCCGACGAGGACACGCTCTCATTGAGCGACATCGCAGAGCAGGAATCGGCCGAAGAAGAAGAGCACGAAGAATAGGTCGATGTCCAAGCGAGACCCGTACGACGTTCTTGGCGTTCCCAAAGACGCCTCGCCGGACGAGATCAAATCGGCATATCGGCGCCTTGCTCGTCGATACCACCCTGACGTCAACCCCAATGACCCCTCGGCGGAAGAGAATTTCAAGGAGATAGGCGAGGCCTATTCCGTTCTCTCGGATCCTGAAAGGCGTGCCCGGTTCGATCAGTTTGGGAGCGCGGACGAGGTTCCCCAGGACTTCTTTGCCTCGGGCGGCATTTCCGACCTTTTCGACATGTTCTTTGGTGGCGGCCAGCAGGGACGGCAGCAGGGTTCTGGCCGGAACGGCGAAGACCTACGTGCGGATGTACGGCTGACCCTCAAGGAAGTCATCGCCGGTGCCCATCGTGAGCTGACCCTTCAGCGAATGGCCCAGTGCGACGTTTGCATCGGCAGCGGAGCGGAGCCGGGAACCGCACCCGAAACGTGCCCGACTTGTGGCGGTCAAGGCGTTGTCGGCCAGGTTCGTCAAACGATGATCGGAACCGTACGGACGACGACGACATGCCCAACGTGCCGCGGTGCAGGATCGCTCATCAAGGACCCATGCAAGAAGTGCCGTGGACGGGGCCTAATCGCGGAGACGGCCCGCGTCAATGTCACCATTCCCCAGGGCGTCGAGCACGGCGCAACTATGCATATGCCGGGACAAGGCAACGACGGAACCGGTGGCGGCCGGCCGGGAGATCTTTACGTCGTCCTTGAAGTCGAAGAAGATCGACGGTTCCAACGGCAAGGGATCACGCTCTTCACCAAGCTTGATCTGACCTTCGCACAAGCGGCTCTAGGTGACGCTCTGGAGCTTGAGGGGGTTGACCAAGCCTACAATCTCGACATTCCTGCCGGAACGCAGCCCGGAGAGCGCATTGCCGTCAAAGGCGCGGGACTGCCTCCTCTGCACGGCGGGCGTCGCGGCGACATCATCGTCAACATCAACGTCAAGGTGCCCCGCAAGGTCAATGAAGCGCAAGCCGCCCTCATCAAGGAGCTTGCCGAAGTCAGCGGGGAGCCGATGCCAAAGGGCGAACCGGGCGGCATCCTCGGCGGCCTGTTTAAGAAGAAGAAATGAACTGGATCGAACTGTGCGCCAACTTCGATCAAGCTCCCGAAGACTGGTCTCCAATCATTGACATCTTGGGGCAAATGGGCTGCCCCAACACGCTTCAGACAGATCGCCCTCCCTCCATCACGGCCTGCCTCGTCCACCTTGAGGGCTCAGAACAGAGGGCGGAAGAAATCAAGGTCGCCATGCTGGGGGTCGGGGCCTCGAGCGTCGCCAGCCGCATCGTGCCCGATGAAGATTGGGCGGAAGCCTACAAAAAGTTTTTCAAATCCCGCAGAGTGGGGAAGCGGTTTCTGATCCGCCCGACTTGGGAGACGGGCGAAGAAAGCTCCCGTTCGCAATCGAACGGCGCAAACGGAAAACCGGAAACTCTCGAGATCGTCCTCGATCCTGGACAGGCCTTCGGCACGGGCGACCACCCCACAACCCGCATGTGCCTTGCCCTCATGGAGGAGGTCGACGTCGAAGGCAAACGAGTCGCCGACGTCGGCTGTGGAAGCGGAATTCTCTCCATCGGCGCCGTCAAGCTTGGCGCCGCTGAAGTCGCCGGTGTCGACATCGAACCCCTTTCCGTCGAAGTCGCCAAGGCCAACGCCGAGCAAAACGGCGCAAAGTCGCGATTCGTCGCCGGTGATTCAATCACCGCCTTGGGCGCGGGACCGTGGGATGTGGTGGTCAGCAACATCATCAGCGCGACCCTGATCGCCATGACGCCCGAATTGGCGGTGGCTCTGCCCCAAGGGAGTTGGATTGTATCAGGCATCATCCAGGCGAACTGGCTCGACGTCAAGAAGGCGGCCGAAGGAGCCGGGTTTACCGTCGAGAAAGCTCTCGAGGAGGACGGATGGGTCGCCGCAATCTTGAAGAAGTGAACTCCGAAAATCTGCCCGGCATCGACGACTGGGAAGCATGCCCTGAGCGAGCGGCGCGAGTCGAACGGGTCTGTGAGCGCACGCCAACAGGTAGGGGGGCACAAGCACCAAGCCATGTCTGACAACATCCGGTCCTGGCCGCGCGTATTCGTCCCGGGTGCGACTCCCGAAGGCAACATCGACCTTCCTTCAGAGGAACTCGACAAGCTTCGCAAGGTCCTGCGTCTATCCCCCGGTGCCACCGTCGCCGTCCTCCCTAACGACGGCACCCTGGTCAAGTGCGAATTGCTCCCCAAAGCGGCAAAGCCGCTCGAAGTCTTCCACCCCGAAACTGAGCCGAAACTCCAAATCACACTCGCCCAGTCCCTTCCCAAGGGCGACAAGCTCGACGAGATCATTCGGGCCTGTACCGAAATCGGCGTCGTTCGGTTCATCCTGTTTCCATCCGACCGAACCGTGGTCCAGTGGGATGACAAGAAGACGGAAGCCCGAGTCAAACGACTGCAGGCGATCGCTAGGGAAGCGGCCGAGGTCAGCTTCCGAACCCGCCTGCCGGATTTCGAAATCGCCAAGGATTTGATTGAGGTCTTGAACAAAAGACCACAAGCGGTGGTGTTGTCGGAAGCGGAAGGGCTCCTGACCAACCTTGCGCCAGCGAAAGAGAGCCAGGTGACATTGCTGGTCGGCCCGGAGGGAGGGTGGTCGCCCAAGGAACTCGCCCTTATCGGCGGCAGAGGCGTGACCCTCGGCCCAAGAGTCCTGCGCGTCGACCACGCTGGCTTTGCCGCTGCCGCTTTCCTCCTTACCGCCGCCCAGTCTTTGTGAGAAAATGGTGCCCATGAGCACCAGCGTTCAACAATTTCTCGCCCGCGTCACCCCGAAGGCGGCGGAAGACCTCGTCACCGCTTTTCTGCGCCTCCCCGAAAGCAAGCGGGGATGGAGTCCCATGGCCGAAGCCCGCACCGCGCTCGACCAGATGGCGGAGGTCGCCATCCTCAACGGGCGGACCGCCGAATTAATCCAGACCAAGGTCTTCGGCAAAGACGTCAACTCCGCCATGGCTGAGTTCCAACACCAGAAGATCGAGGTGGCGAAGGACTGGGACGCCCTCAAAAAGATGCTGGACGAGAACACGGCGAAGGTGACGGAAGTGATCCGGAACTTGCCCGACTCCGAACTCGGCGTCTCCGTCGAAATGCCGTGGGGACCCATGACGGTCGAACAGCTCATCGGCTACCCGTCCTGGAACATGGGCTACCACGAGGGTCAGATCAACTACCTAGCCTCGATGCTCGGCTGTTTGGGCTGAGCTCTCTGGCGCTCGTGTTTTGGACTCGGCCTGGCGTCTAAGTGTCGAAAATAACTGGTTCAAATGAACCAAGAAATCTTGTGCAAAAATTCCGACTTTCCCCGCTCAGCCGCGGGAGTATTCGATGGTGAAGGTTTTTGAGTATAGGAAGGGGGCGAACAGCTTTGCGCCCCGAACCTCCACAGAAATCTCCTTGTCATCGTTCGGAGAGAGGATGATCCGGGTGCCTTCCTTACGCCAGGTTCCTGTCGTCTTGTCATGCTCGTCGCCGTCGTCGAGGGTCTCCAGATAGGTCCCGTCGGGCGCCAGCGAGAGGGTGCCCTGGGCTCTCGTGATCCGGTCGATGGCGTAATTCAAGAGCTTCAGGTGCTCGGGCGAGATGATGTTCTTCAAGAGAAGAGCGCGGTCGGCCGTGATGTGGCTCCGGAAAACGTCCTGCGCGTGGGCGATTGTGATGAGGCAGATTGTGGCAAAGGTCAAGAGGGCGTTTCGCATGGTCTGGTTCAATGGCTGTTACGCAATCATGGAAACATCCGGTTCCGAACTGAGAGTACTCCGAACATGGTTTTCAGAACGTGGCTGAATTTGATGATGGCGGTGGGATTGGGGCTTACCGGATGCCGGGCCAAGGCGCAGGACCCGCCCGGGAACCCGGTGCAAACGGGAGTGCAACACCAAACGCTTCGCGTGGACGATGTGGACTTCCCACTGTTGACGTACGTCCCGGAAGCCGCCAAGACGTCTGCCGTCCCCGCCGTCATCGTGTTGCACGGGGCTGGCGGCACGGGAGACCGGGCCTTTACGCGCCTCGAACTGGACAAGCTCTCGGCCGAAAAGGGATTCATCGTGCTGGCGCCGTCAGGGCGAAACAACCGATGGCACGACTTTGCCGACAATGAGCAGCAGGCGGATCTCGATATGATCGGTCAATTGTTGGACATGGTTCCGAAGCTGGGCGGCGACCCGAAGCGAGTTTACGTAATCGGGTTCTCCAACGGGGGCATCATGAGCATGGTCGTGGGGGCAAGGTTTGCGGACCGCTTTGCCGCGATCGGGAGCGGAGGCTCGACAATTGGTCGCTTCACCACGGGGATGGAGTACAAGGAGATCCCCAAACCCGTGCGCTCGATTCCGATCCTGCTGTTTCACGGAATGGAGGATAAGGTCATCAGCTACGACATGAGCACGTTCTCGGTCTCGTCGCCGGACTGCCTGACTTGGTGGGCCAGGGAAGATGGTCTCAACGGGGTCGTAAAGCACGACGAGCTTGCTGGCGGCGACATCCTCCGAGACATCTACGAAGGGGCGGACGGGCTGCAGGCAGAGCTCCTAAGCTACAAGAAATTGGGGCATGACTGGCCGAACGTTGTGGACGCCGACACCGGTGTCAAATTCAACGAGTTGCTGTGGCAGTTCCTTTCGAAGTACTCGCTGAAGTGAGGCGAGGGATTACGCCCAACGGGGCCCAAGGCGGTCTCTTGCCGCCAGAATCAAGGTTTGCTGAATGACCGGCGAAACTGCCAGCGCGGCCGGGCCGTCTGGCTTATAATTAGGGCGGTGCATTGTGTCGTTTTGGGGATGGGACATAAGATGAGTTTCAAAAAGTGCTTTGGGTTGTTTCTCGTTTGCGTGGCGATGTGCGAAACCGTGCATGCCCAGGGCGTGTCCGATATGATCGTCCCCGGCTCAAGCTTGCTCACGAAGAAGAAGCACAAGGACAACGGGGAATTGAACGTGAAGCTTCCCCCTTACTTCGGTCCAAAAAAGCGCATCGCCGTTGAAGACGTCGAAATAAAGATCACCAACGTGGCCTCGACCGACCCGGGCTCTTCGGGCGGCTCGGACGCTGCCCCCATTCCGCCACCAACCGATTTCGGATCGGGTTTGACAGAGATGCTTACGACCGCCTTGGTGAAGTCGGGACGGTTCATCGTCTTGGAGCGAACCAAAGAAGGCATTGCCGACATGCAAAAGGAGCAAAGCCTTGACGGTGTGAATGCTGATAGCAAAGTCCTGGCGAGCAAGCTCTTGGGCGCCCAAGCGTTGGTGCGCGGCGCCGTAACCGAGTTCATCTATCACAGCAGCCGATCCAACGGATCAGGGAAGCTCATCAAGGGCTTAGGTTTATCCAACTCGAAATCCGATGCGACCGTCGTCATCAACATCAAGATTTTTGATGCCGAGACAGGCGAGGTGGCGGACTCAAAGAAGGCCGAAGGAACAGCCCACGCATCGTCCACGAACCTAAACGTTGATCGAGAAGGAATGAAGTTTGGGAGCAGCGAGTTCCAGCAAAGTCCGCTCGGCCAAGCCACCCGACAAGCGATTGAGCGCGCCGTTTTCTATATCTGTGATTCCATGGACAAACGACCCTGGGAGGGCCGTGTTGCAACCGTAGTAGATGAAGGTGCCGGCCCGATGCTTTACCTCAACGTCGGCGGGAAGGCGGGCGTAAAAGCTGGTGACGAATTTGATGTGTTCGAAGTGGGGCAGGAGGTCAAGGATCCTGACTCGGGTCGAGTGTTGAGCCACACAAAGGGAAGAAGAATTGGCCGTTGCCGCGTGGAGTCGGTGGAAGAAGAGATTTCAATCGCTAAGCCAATCGAGGGTGAGGGATTCGCCGCTAAGGACACCGTGCGATTTGTCGAAAAGGATGCGAAACCGGACCCAAGCAAGCCAGCATAGCGCTGAATTTGAAGGGTGGTGCAAGCTGAATTTTGAAGCGTGCAACCTTGTGTGGGCGGTCAAGGTAATTTACATCAAGACCGATGATTGTCAACTACGTCTCTAGGATCGTCCTTCTCGTTCTGTTGGCTGTGGGATGGCTGTTTCTGGGGAGCCACTTTACGGCCGAAGGCGGGCCCTACATCGCGGCAGGGGCTTGGATTCTGGCCAGCATCTTCATTGCGTCTTCCATCAAGCTTGCCGCGCAATGGGAGAAGGCTCTCGTCTTCCGACTCGGCAAGTTCAGCCGCACCATGGGCCCAGGTCTCTACGTCCTGCTTCCGCTCATCGAGCAGTCGCGGCACGTGGATACGCGAATAACGACCCGGGACATACCACGCCAAGAGGCGATTACGAAGGACAATGTGCCCGTCGCAATCGATGCCGTGATCTTCATGCGAGTAACGCGCCCAGATCAAGCAGTCATCAACGTTCAGGATTACGAGCGGGCAATTTTGCAGTTCGCTCGGTCGGCGCTTCGGGACATCATCGGTGGTCGAACCCTTGACGAGGTCTTGAGCGAGCGTGAAGGCATCGGTAAGGAGATCGCGGATATCACGGACAAGGAAACGGAGAACTGGGGCCTTGTGGTGGACGGGATTAGAATTCAAGACATCCTCATTCCCGAGGATCTCAAAAAGGTGATGAGTCGTCAGGCGGCAGCGGAACGTGAAAAGCGCGCGAACATCACGAAATCTGAGGGCGATCGGCTCGCGGCGGACAATCTTTCCGCCGCCGCCAAGACGATGGCGGCAAGTCCAGGCGCCATGCAATTGCGAACGCTTCAGACGTTGGACGGGCTCGGCCCAACGGCTTCGAATACGGTCGTGATGGCGTTGCCGGTCGAAGTTATGGAAGCCGTGAATGCACTGGCCCACTTCAGGACCGAGAAGTCCAAGTCGTCTGAATCTTAGCCAATGGTCTTCCTTTGATCACCCCGTCTTTTACGGCGGGGTGATCAGCGTCGACGTCGAGAGCCCTACGGAGCTGGGGCCATGAGGGCCTTGTCGGTGGTCGCGGTCCAAGTCGTATTCTTAACCCTGTCCCATCCGCCGACGGCAGGATTCTTACCGCCTGGGAACGCGATCTGGAGCTGGCCATAAGCCATCTCGCAATTCAAAGTGACATCTTCTTCGCCGCTCCAAACCATCTTCTTAAAGGCGACTAAGCCCATGGTGAAAGTTTCAACAATGGTGGGCTTCGCTGCAGCGCCGTTCGCTTGCTGAACGACCAGCGTGACGGTCTTAAAGGACTGGCCTGAGCAGAGCATTTTGAAGAATTGCGGATCGAGAGAACTGGACTTCAGGCGGAATGAAAACGGGTTGAAGGTGACCTTGCCGGCTCCCGCGCCGCTTGATTGCGACCCGATGTTAAGCGTTTGCTCGGTGTCGAAACTGAAGGACGCCACCTGAATCCAGTCGGCAGATCCATTGATTTGAACCTGGCTTTCGCCGGGGATGGTCTTGCCATCCTGAGTCCTGAATTGAAGATAGGCGTTAAGGGCGGCATGAGAAGCGGTGGCCATGGCGATGCAGGAAGCGATGGCCGCCAGCTTTATGTGTTGAAACTTCATTGTGTTCTCCTTGTGAAGGCGACCCGCAAACGACGTTTTCCCCCGCTTGCCCTCTTGGGCGCCAACTTAGGACGAATGATATCCTACGGTCGTGTCATCGCAGTTCTCACTCTCCGGTGCCACTCGCGGCTCTCGAAACAGACCCCAAAAATCAGGCGGCACGTTGTGTGGACATGAAGTTCCGAAACAGTCGAATCTCCAATCGACAAACCCAGATCTACAATCTATAATTCAGAGTAAGGAATTCCCCATGCAAGACATCTTTCCAATTCGCAAGGTCGACCACATTCGCCATTATGTTGGCAACGCGCGACAGTCAGCGTTCTTTTATCAAAACGTTTTTGGCTTCAGCGTCACCGGCTTTCACGGTCTCGAAACCGGTTTGAGACACGAAGTTGACTGGCTCCTCGAGCAAAACGACGTCAAGCTGCTCTTTACCGCACCATTGGTCCCACACCATCCTATGGCGGATAAGATTGGCCTCCACGGCGACTTTGTGCAAGACATCTGTTTTGAAGTGGATGACGTCGATTGGGGTTTCAAAACGGCCCTTTCGCGAGGCGCCAAAGCGGCTCGTGAGCCATTCACTCTCAGCGATGAGAACGGCGAAGTTCGACTTGCTTCGATCCACACCTACGGCGATACGATCCACACGTTGCTGAACCGAGACAAGTTCAAGGGACACTTCTTGCCTCATTTCAAGGCCGTCAACCAGCCCGGCGATCCCATCGGGATCATGGAAGTCGACCACTGCGTCGGCAACGTCGAACTCGGCAAGATGAACTACTGGGTGAAGTGGTACGAGGATGTGCTTGGCTTCAAGCAACTGATCAGCTTCGACGACAAGGATATCTCGACCGAGTACACCGCCCTAATGTCCAAGGTGATGTCGAACGGCAACGGTCGGGTGAAGTTCCCCATCAACGAGCCCGCGACAGGCAAGAAGAAATCGCAGATCGACGAGTTCCTCGAGTTTTTCGGGGGAGCCGGTTGTCAGCACGTGGCGCTCCGCACCGACGACATCGTCCACACAGTCACGCGCCTTCAAGCGAGGGGGCTCGAGTTCCTTAGGGTGCCACGAGCATATTACGAAGCATTGCCCGATCGAGTGGGATCGATTGAAGAGAACATCGAGGAGCTCGCGTCGCTGGGCATCCTCGTGGATCGGGACGATGAAGGCTATTTGCTCCAAATCTTCTCGAAGCCGACGGGCGACCGCCCTACACTGTTCTATGAGATCATCCACCGCAAGGGAGCGAAGAGCTTTGGCAAGGGCAACTTTAAGGCCCTTTTTGAGGCCATTGAGCGAGAACAAGCCGTTCGAGGCACCCTCTAACTGGCCCGTAGCAACCGCGGCGAATTGAGATCAATTCGCCCGCGGGCCCATTTTGGCTCATCGCCATTGTCGGACCAAACCTCCAGCCCCGCATTTTTGTTGCCGATATTTAGACCTGGACAGACTCACTGCTCGAGTCGTCGAGGTGCAGGGCTGGAACGAAAGCATCTGAAATTGAGCTTAATAGTCTGGGCATTCTTCGGGTACTCGATAGTGCTGCTCGTTGTGATGGCCCTCCTTGCCGCCCTTTTGAGTTCAGCAAGCGACCTCTTGGTGGGCGCAGTTCTTGGGGCGGTTGTTTCCGGCTTAGTCGTTGGCGTTGCTCGAATTCGCGGCCCCCTAAAGTACATCACAGATCGGCAATTTGAGGACGAACGGTTTCGGGTGCTCTTCGACTCGTCGTCGGACGCTCATCTCCTCTACGACGAAGTCGGCATTCTGGAATGCAACCAAACGGCGGTGGAGATGCTTGGTTGCAAATCCAAGGACGAGGTCCGGCGATACAAACCTGGAGAATTGTCACCCGAAATTCAGCCGAATGGCCGCCCATCCCTTGAAATGGGAGTTGAGATTGAGAAGTTCGTGGACGAGCGAGGCTACCATCGATTCGATTGGGTCCATCGACGTATGGACGGGACCGAGTTTCCGGTGGAAGTGACTCTGACCAAGATCGAATTGCAGGGCAAAAGGCTGACCCTTGGGCTTTGGCACGACTTGACCCAGCAGCGACAGGCAGAGTCGGCTCTGAAGGAATCGCAACGCAAGAGAATGCTCCACATCCAGCAGACGCCGCTGGCCGTGATCGAGTGGGACACCAATTTCAGAGTGACGGCATGGAATCCGTCGGCCGAGCGAATCTTCGGGTGGACGCAATCAGAGGCGATGGGGTTGCACGCGTCGTTCATCATCCCCGAGAGCACCCAGGCTGAGATTGAGGCGAATTGGACAGAGCTCCTGGCGAACAAGAAGGGAAGTGAGAAATCCGGCAGCGAAAACCTGAAGAAGGACGGCGAGGTCATCCAATGCGAGTGGTACAACACGGTCCTTGTGGACTCGCGAAACCGGGTCGTGGGCGTTGCCTCTCTGGTTCAGGACGTGACGGAAAGCCGCATTGCCCAACTTGCTCTCGCAGATGCGGCGATTGAAATGGAGCGACAGAACGCCCAAATTTCCACTGCTCGAGATGAGGCACTGCAGTCCGCGAGAGCCAAGTCTGAGTTCCTTGCGAATATGAGCCACGAAATTCGTACGCCCATGAACGGCGTCATCGGCATGACCGGACTGTTGCTCGACAGCCCTTTGAACGAGCAGCAGCGCGACTACGTCCAAACCATCCGAGCCAGCGGCGACGCGCTTCTCACGGTCATCAACGACATTCTGGATTTCTCCAAAATTGAATCAGGAAAGATGACGATTGAATCGACGGATTTCAATCTCAGGGATGTGATGGAGGAGGTTGGCGACCTATTGGGATCGAGAGCACACGAAAAGGGGCTTGAAGTGATCTACTCGATACCGAAGGACTTTCCGGAGGAGTTGAAGGGCGACTCGGGACGCGTCCGCCAGGTGCTTACCAATTTGGTTTCCAACGCCCTCAAGTTCACCGACAGGGGCGAGGTCGTCATCGGTGCGACTGTTTTGAAGAAAAGCAAGGGGCGTGCAAAGGTGCGAATCTTCGTTCGCGACACGGGAATTGGCATCCCCCTACATCGTCAGAAGGCGATCTTTGACAGTTTCACCCAGGTCGACGGTTCCACGACACGCAAATACGGGGGCACAGGCTTGGGCTTGACCATTTCGCGGCAATTGACTGAGCTCATGGGCGGCAAGATCGGTGTCATCAGCGAGGACGGAGAAGGAAGCGAGTTCTATCTGGAACTGAACCTTGAACTTCAGGAGGGGCAAGCCGTGGGCAGGCAGACCGAAAGCAGATTGCAGGGCGTTCGAGTGTTGGCGGTGGATGACAACGACACGAACCTGTACATCCTGCAGGAGCAACTCAAGGGTTGGGGTTGCGTGGTCAGTGGCGCATCGAGCGGCGATGAGGCCTTAACGAGGTTGCTAGAGAGCGCTGAAGAAGAACCGTTCGGCCTCATCGTGATGGACATGCATATGCCGCACATGAACGGCGAGCAGACGACGGCTTCCATCAAGGCGATGGACGCCTTCAAACACATCCCAGTGGTGCTTCTGACTTCGATGGGGAATGCGACCAACGACGATCTTACAAAGTCGAAGGGCTTCGTCGCGGCCCTCAATAAACCTGTGCGGAGGTCCCTTTTGTTCAGCACTCTCAATTCAGCGGTCGGCCTTGATGCGACCTTGGCGGTTGAGCCTGCCTCCGAGGATCAGGCTTCGATGGCGGCCCCTCTTGTCGGAGTGCGCGTCCTGTTGGCAGAAGACAACGTCGTCAATCAAAAGGTGGCCTTGCGGGTCTTGGAGAAGTTCGGCGCCAGCGCGGACTGTGTTGCGAACGGCCTTGAGGCAGTGTTTGCCGTATCGAATTTGCCCTATGACCTGGTGTTGATGGACTGTCAGATGCCGGAGATGGACGGGTACGAGGCGACACAAGAGATTCGAAGGCTGGAACTCGGAACCGTTCGGCACATTCCGATAGTGGCGATGACGGCCAACGCGATGCAGGGAGATCGGGAGAAGTGCCTCGATTCAGGCATGGACGACTACCTGGCGAAGCCGATGAAGCCTCAGGAGCTTTTGAACGTCATCAGTGAATGGATCTTTGGCGCAAAGGCGGCGTAGCCTCACTCTTGAACCTGGCTCTTGAGAATCGCCTCCCCGAAGACGCATAATAAACCCCGCGCCGATGTAGCTCAGTGGTAGAGCAGCTGTTTCGTAAACAGCAGGTCGTCCGTTCAAATCGGATCATCGGCTCCAGACTTAAGATCTAGGTGCCTTCACACCGCAAACATCTGTGACGACGAGACGCCGTCGACTCCCCACATCTCTCGGTCGATTCCACATTGGCCGTATTGGATCTGGAAGAATCCAGCCATTCCCCATTGTTTGCCCCAGCTGTTCTTACAGATCCAGCAGTTCTGAGTGTCGTCAAAGCCGACAACGCACACCGCTTGTCCTCCGACGACGTCCCCAGCGAGATGGTGGTAGACGCCCTTCTGATACGAGAAGAAGTCCTCGTAGACGGTGAAGCATGCCACAAGGGGTCCGGTATCGCAAAGCCACTTTCTCATTTCCGAGAGGGTTGCAAGCTTTGAGAAACTCTTGATGATGCCTTTGTGCGTCCTGGATTCTCCGACACGCAAAGCGGAGTGCCCATTCTGGAGGAACGGGGTATTGATTTCGTTCGCGACGCCATTCTCGGCGAAATCGGCCAAGGCATCGTCGGGCCACCAGCCGCTTTGGCAGGTTCGATCGGGTTCGCTCCCTGGGCGGTGGAACAGGTCCGCTTCGCTGAAGTCGATATTGTTGCCCGGCTTCACATTTGCGGCCTGCCAGGTCGCCTCTACAGCCGCACAGCAGGCAAAAGCTACGCTGGCAGCGCAATCATGTTGATCACGGACTTCGGTGACGTAGTTTCCGTTGTTGTTCCGCCAATCGATTTTTGATCCACACCAAAGTTTTAGCTTCTTGGCTTCGCCTAGTTCCTCGTCGAGCTTTGCCGCTGCAGTACCCTCCCGTGTCAGGAGCGACTCACCGCTGGCAGGGGGGCTGGCCCCCAAGCGGCAGGCGCGATCTGGGTTCGAGGGAACTTCGTTGCCGATGGCCTCCCACCTTGCCCTTTTCTGGGCAAGCAGTTTGCGAAGGCCATCCGGAATGATGATTTCGGCGATTTTTCTAACCTCCAGTGATCGTTCGGCAAGCTCTGATAAAGAGGTTTGAAATTCGACGGACGAGTCTCTAGGGCCAGCCGAAGCCATTGCCGATGTCGCAAGGCTCGAGATCACCGATGAACAGGGCCGTCGTGGGCACGTCGCAGTAGTCGGACAGCCACACGTACTGGTCATAGGTGAGGCCCGCGTCAAGCGACGTTTGCATCATTGCGGCGTTGGCGCGGGTTGCGCCTGCCAAAAGGGCTATGCCGAGGCCGGCAAGGGTAAGAATTTTCTTCATCAGAACCTCCGAAACTTGAGGTTCCGACACGGGGCATTTCAGTTGCCTTTCAGCTGGCGTCACCTCTGGACTTACGTCCTTGCCGGAACTGTGCCAAAATGACCGCTACAACCGAATCCAGGGTGTGTTGCCAGATGAAGTGCTCAAGACCTGAATGGGAACTCCGGATGTTCGGTGGGCTCAGGCTCACCGATTCGAACGGCAGCGCGTTCCAAACTAAGGGCAAGCGCCACAAACTTTTTCTTGCCTTGGTCGCCATGCAGGAAAGTGGTGAGATCACGAGGCACACGCTGGCCGCGAACTTGTTTGACGAGCAAGAAATTCCGAGCTCTCCGAACCTGAGCCTGTTGTTGAATAGGGTGTCCTCTGCCTTGAGGTCCCATTCGCCCACCCCCGTGTTTTCGGCTGAGCATGAAGTCATCAAGCTGAACGGCGAGCGCGTTTGGGTGGACGTGCAGGAGTTCCTGCATCTGCTGCGACAAGCAGAGTGTGAATTTGAGCCGGCGAGGCATGGCTTTTTGTTGGCCCAGGCTTTGGGAACTTGGGGAGGCGATTTAGTTCCGGAGCTGGAGCATCCGCTGATCACCCCCATTCGGGAACGCATGAGAGGGATCGCCCTTAAGGCACTGCTTGATCTTGCTCGCAGCCCCGTTGCGCAGGATTATCAAGTGTTGATGACAAAGTGTTGGCAGGAGCTCGAGCCCCTTGCAAGGCACGATTCACAGTTGATTGGCAACCTGTTGAAGACCTGCGCTGAGATCGGGTTCGTGGACCAATTGGTCCCGCTGTTTTCGAATTACGAGGCGTGGCTCAACGAGGAATTCGGAGAGACTCCCAGCCGGGAGACGGTCGAACTCTTGGATCGATTGCTTGGGGACGGCGCTCCGATGGGACGTGCATCGAACTCATTCACCCCGGTTCGACCCGAGGTGACATTGGGTCGCGCGCCGCTGTTGCGAGAGATAGGGGAATTTGCCCGGGACGGCGCGGGGGGCAGGATCCTGACTTTGGTCGGCCTTTCGGGCATTGGCAAGAGCCACCTCTTGGCCGAGGCGTTCTGGCAGATCGACAGTGCGCTGAAAGCTCAGTTCGTCGATTTTGAACTGGTGCCAGAGCGTGCGCTCTTGGATCGTCTGATGGATCGACGGACCGATTGCTTAATCATCGACCACGCTGAACATGTCCCACCAGTTCTTCTGCATGGCCTGCTCAGACAATTTCCTGGACTGCGCATTATTCTCGCCGCTCATGACAGGACAGGTCTGCCGGGTGAGCGAGTGCTTCAAGTTCCGCCCCTTGAGGTTGGTTCCGACACAAGGCCCCTTGCCGCAGTCGACTTGGTCAAGTATCACGCAAACCAACACCTCGTCGCCTCATTCATCGCTTCGTCGAGCGAGAAACAGGAGTTTGCGGAGGTTGCCGCCCTTTGCGATGGTGTTCCTCTCGCTCTGGAGATCGCCGGCAAGCTGCTCGCCACCATAGGCTTTCGCGCCACCATCCAAGCCTTGCGGACGAATGTCCGCGGTCTTGAGTTGAAGCAGGTTGCGCCGGAGCGGCACCAATCGGTCGGGCACGCCATCTTTGCGAGCTTCGCGAGGATGAGCCCGGGGGCCAAGAATCTGGTCAGGAGCCTATCGTTTGTACACCGCCCCTGTCATGCGGCGCTCGCTTTGGCGGCCTTTGGATGCACCCCCGAAGAGCTTCAAGAAGCCTTTCTCTGTGGCCTCATTAGGCGCATCAGCGATTCCCCGGCCTTTCTACCTTTGGACTCCGCAAGTTATTTCTTGCGCGCAGGTCAAGCTCAGGACGAACCTTGGGATTCCCTTTCCTGTGCGATCAGGGTTGCTGAGTGGTTTCATGCAGAAGCGCTTCGAATGCCCGTTGAGCTTCACTATGCGGTCAGTTTGGGCGTCGCGATCTGGGCCATGGGCACGCTGCGGTCGAACCAGGAATGCGAGCTGGCTTTGAGATTGTTGGCCGACCTCAAACCTTGGATGGGATCGGAAAGGATTGGGGACGTCGATACGGAAGTGGCCGAGGCTCTGGTACGGGACGAGGCCGGGAGGGAGTGTCCAAGTTGGCCGAAGGCGGTGCTCTCACTTGGCGCGCTTTATTTCCACGCAAACCGGTACGAGGAGATGGATCGGCTGTTAGGGAGCGATCCGGTTGCGCGGCGATTCATGCGTGTCGAACTGCCGTTGCAAATCCACCGTGAGATGCAGGTTGGTCTGGCGAACAGATGTTTAGACCGCTTTGAACAAGCTTGCGCCCACTATCGAAGGGCGAGCGTCAATGCCGCGGAGGCTGGAATTCGGCCACTTGTCGTGGGCAGCAACTACAACTTGGCGACGTTGCTGGAGACGATGGGCCGTTACGACGAATCCTTGCAAGCCTACTATGCGGCCAGTGAAGCTTTTGGGCTGGACACCGATGTCCGGCTGGAAAACTTCGTGAATTCGGGGGTAGCCCGACTCCGGCACATCTTAGGCCACGATTTGGACGAGATTCGCGCCATGTATGAGGTCACCCTCATGCATGCGATGGATCGAGATGACCGTCGGGTCTCGGCGGAGATTTTGCAGAACTTGGGTTTGGTGTACGCAGACCAGGGCCAGTGCTCAAAGGCTAGCCTGTTCATCGTGGTTGGGCTCGCGTTGATGTTGGACTTTGGCTATACGGTCGAATTTCGACAATTGGCCAAATCGTCACTCGCCGTTATGGGTTGTTGCCTGAACGAACTGGGAGAGCGGCAAATCGCGGACTCTTCTCGACTGATGATTGACAGAATGGGCCCCTCGGCCATCTATTGCATGGCCGAACGTTACATGGTGAGGTTGCAGCACCTGACTTACGTGTCGCCGCCAAACATGCAACATGGGATCGCAACTGAAGCGGACCTAAGCAATTTGCTGCGGAACTGCTACGAGTGCCTCACCCAGAAGGGTGCGGCGGCCGACTTGCCCATCTTCCAACAACTGGGTGAGCGTTTCGTGCAACCTCGTTTATTAGCCTAGGAGCCGGTACTTGGTGCCGATTTGGTCATCAAAGACCACTCGCTCATCATCACGATCTTCTGCAGCGCAGCCATACAGATAGAGGCATTTGCGAGCTCCGGACGGCCTAAACCTTCTTTCTTCCGTGATCGCTCCATTCTCGCCGCGGAACTGTTCACGGATGATGACTTTCCAAATCTCGCCCGTGGCCGTTTCCAAAATTCTCTGCGAAGGGGCCAGGGGGCCAGCCAAACGAATTGCGTTTTTTATGTCCATCGGATCTTCCTCGAGTGCCATGCTCCCTTGCAGTATTTGGCGCTCAGCCTTTCACCTGCCTTTCAGAAGGACCTTGGATAATCTGATGATACGGGCATCACGCTTTAGGGCAGGGGAGCGTCTTGTCCTTCGGGAGGGGGCGAGTCAAGTCTGACAATCCTTTCATTTTCCTTTTCATCAAAGACGAATGCGGATATGTCGCCGTGTCGCTCTGGAACCGGTTTCTTCATGACGTCCCGCAGGGACGCGTTGGACAGCCCAATGACGATGCAGGGGCCGGAGACCCATGCATGCACGGCGTCTTGATTGTAAGCGCCCGACGTTTTGCCACATCGGCAGGATCTTCGCAGGCCGACCTGAAGCCGAATGACGTCAGAACAGGCGTAGCAAAGCGCGAGCTTCAAATGGCCCGTCCGAAGGCGTCCGGCTTGGGCACCTTGGGCGGGTGCAGTGGGGAAATCGGGAATGCGCGTGCCACGGCCTTGTTTTACCCACAGCATGGTCGGCTCGCAACCTGCTCTAGACTCTGTTGCTTGACGAAGGGCCCTCAAGTGCGCTGTAGAACGTGACCACGATCATTCGAGTTTCGGGTTGATGAGTGAGCGTGGCTTGAAGCTTGTATTTCTTCATGATCACGCGAGTCATTTTGCTGACGGAGAGGGCATAGGCTTCATCGACGACCTGTCCTTGAGCGCCTGCCTGATAATTTAGGACGACACTGTGGCCGGAGCCGTGCATGGACGCAACAGGTCGTTTCAGCATTCTGAAGTCCTTCTTGTACCGGTTCATAAGCGACTTACTTGCCCTGTAGGTGGAGCGCGCAAAGAATGCAAAGTCGACGCCGGTGAGCGCAGCGGGCCTCGGAACGATCATCCGGAAAGTCGCTGTTGGGTCATACATCGACGAAGAATAGCTGCGATCACTCGTGAAAAACAGGGTGGTGAATTCACCGTCTTTGACGGCATCGGCCTTCATCGAGTTGTCCCGGGCGAATGCGTCAGCCACCATGGGGACCACGCGATCGTACACTTGCGTGATTCCGATCTTGTCCTCATAACGGTTGCTTGGGTACCGAATTAGGATCGCGTAGCCCACGACTTTGTGAGTCATGGTGACAAGCGATGCTGCTACAGGTTCCCTTACTTTGAAACCTTGCTCGATCAATGCTTTACCGGCGTTTCGAGCCACTCTGAAGCCTTTCGGTGCCAAACGATCTCGCAGGGAGAGCCGGTCATCTTCTTCACTGTCGTCTTCATCTGGCTCCTCATCGCCGACGTTGGATCGTCGGAAGGTGACTGTCAATGACTTTTCCGAGAATTGAAACTCGGCCATGAACCCGCCCCAGTAGGTCAAAGCTTGGGCGTAGCTTTCGATCTTTTCTCTTTGCGATTCTGTAAAGCCCTCTTGCGGAGCGGGCAGAAACAGTCGATGGCCGTAGACATTCTTCTCGTCCATCAATTCTTCGACAGCGGGTTCCTTGGGTGGCTTGTAGCCGAGTGCCTTAGCAGATTCGTTGAGGTGGTCGATTAGGTGACGGATAGCCTTATGCGTGGGCAGGCCGCTGTATTGGATGTTAGTGGCTTGAGTTGGCATGGATTGACTACCCATTCATGTCGTTGCAACACAAGTGATCGACTGAAAAGAAGTTTACTGCGGTCGCTCGTAATCTGTTCCATTGAGGGTTCAATTGGAGTCGCCGGGGAAGCCCCTTGTCCTTGCGGCGCGTGTAGGATGCTTTTCGGCACGGATGTCCGTCCTTACAGTCGATGATTCGACTGCATCGACCGGATCCACGCAAATTCAAGGAAGAAAAGCGTTGTCCCCGTTGCGGGATAATCCTGATCGAAGAACGATCAGTGGTCCGTTGTGACGCTTGCGGTGTCGTCCAGTCTATTGCTGATGAAAAGTCAGAAATCCCCACGACGCCTGGATATGCCGTCACGTTGCAACCTGAATAGTCATCCGGGCGTTACCAGCCCCCAGTCCAGCATTTCGGAATTCGAATAGGGAACCTTGATTCTTCCTGTGGACTCTTACTTCAACGTCATAGACGGAGGTGAAAAGATGTTCAGTAGAATTTCAAGCCTTGCCATTGCTCTGGCGGTGTCAGCGGCCGCGTTCGCACACCAGCGATACAGTTCTTCGCAAGCTGTCTCGATCGTTCTGGGCGAGTACCAGGGGCGCACCTACGGTCAATTGTCGATCAAGGAGTACAACGGAGACAGGTTTTGGGTCGTCCACGTGAAGCGAGACGACGGCTATCATGAAGCGCTCGTGAACGCGTTCAACGGCCATATTGAAAGGTACCGGCCCTGGCATGTGCCTCAAGGTCACGCCTATGGATACTGGGAGCATCATAAGCAAGGTCAGATTAGGCATGGAAACGGTCACGGCCACGAGGGCCATCATGCCCATGGAGGCCATGGTGACCACGACGACAATGGGCACCGCGACGACTAGGTGCGCAAAGGATGATGGGGACCGCACTTAGATTCACTCCTCTTTAGGTCCCTATCGACCCTTTTGACCGCGCCTTTTGCGAGTAGCATCTTAGGCGATGCCCGCCCGACACCTTGCAAGCGCCGAGTCGATGGAAGCCACCCTTACGCACCTAAAGTTACCCATGGGCTTGATCCTTGACCGAGTGTCCGTTCAAGGACAAGGAATCAGTTTGCACGAAGGCCCACTGCAATTATCGCTAAGGAAACCAGGAAAACTTGACGTTATCGTAAGCGCGGAGTCGATTGCAGCATTTTTGAATCACAAATCGCCTCCCAGCGTTCGGGACTTTGCGGTCGCGATTGAAGAAGGCAAGTTGTTGGTCCAGGCGACCGCCAAAGTCATCGTTTCGGTCCGCGTCGCGGCGGAATGTACGCTTGAAATCGTGGATAAGAAACAGTTGTTCGTCCGCTTGAAATCGGTGACCCTTGGTCCCTCCGTCCAGAAGCTCGTGCAAAATCAGTTGGATTCCATCAACCCAGTTCTCGATGTTAGGGACCTGCCCATCAAAGCCTCGCTGGAGAAGGTCGCGCTGGCGCATGGCGAAGTTCATGCAAGTGGCGCCGTAAGAGGTCTGTAGCCGCGGCCGGAACGAGCCCTCGCCCGCTCTCGTCGCAATGTGCGCCCCGTTGGCCGACCAGTGTGCCCAGATGTGATCAGCCCGGACCGCGATGGTCTCGAAAATCTCCGTAGAGGGGGTGCCCGGATAGGCGGACGTTCCGGGGATGCCCGCGTCGATCGCACCCATGGCGACCGCTTCGTCGCCTAGCAAGTTCCGACTCCAAGTGAAGTCCTCTTGGATCGGCCAGCCGAAATTTGGCTTCGGCGCGCTCCACCTTGAAGATACCCATGGGTCGTCTGACTTGGGCCCCGAATTAGAGGCGCATACATTTGACCGACGTTGTCTCTATATTCTGGATGCGCCTCGCCTTCGCTGCATTTCCGTTGTGCCAGGCTGCACTCACGTATTCCGATTTTCCGTAAACTGAGTCCATGCCCAAACAGCATAAGGCTGAATTTCGAAAGGAGTTCACGCGCCACACCCTGCGCAGCGAGGATCTTCGCAACGACCCTTTCGTTCAGCTCAACACGTGGTTGGTGGAAGCCTCTGAAGGGGGATCGCCAGACCCCTATGCCATGGCCATTGCAACGCTTGATTCTTCTGGTTATCCGGCCGTACGAATGGTGTTGTTGAAATCGGTAGACGAGCGCGGTCTCGTTTTTTGCACTCGGTCGGACAGCCCGAAGGGACATCAACTGCTGGCCGTTCCGAGGGCTGCGTTGGCATTCTACTGGCCTGAAGTGGAAAGGCAGGTAAGGATAGTGGGAGATGTGGCGAAGGTCGAATCAGTTGAATCAGAAGCCTATTTTGCGCCACGCCCTCGAGGATCTCAACTCGCCGCTTGGGTCGGTCATCAGAGTCAGCCCATCGCTGGGAGAGACTTTTTGGATAAGGGATACGAAGAGGCCCGTCGCCGGTTCGAAGGTGAGTCCATTCCCCGGCCGAAGAACTGGGAGGGCTATTTGATCAGGCCACGATCCTTTGAGTTTTGGCAGGGTGGTATCCACCGACTACATGACCGCTTCAAGTTCACACGCGAAGAAAGCGGTTGGAAGGTTGCGCGGCTCTCCCCTTAGGATCTTGCGGCAGGGCAGAACATCTGAAGAACGGCGATCTTGTCGTAACCAAGGTGAGGATACAGTCTCGCGCCGTCGGAACTGGCAAGCAGAACGCTCGTTTTGATTCCGAGGTCCTTGTCGTCCTTAAGCAGTTTGGCCATCAATGAGCGGCCAAAGCCTCTTCCGCGGGCATCTTTGTGAACATAAAGATTCGCCACCCACGCAGCTTCCCCAAACGGAACGCTTTGGACCCAACCGTAATCTCGCGTTTTGTCCCAAACCCCGTATAAGCGCACGCCGTCCCTGACCTTCCGCTTATGCTGAGCGATCTGAGGGATCGCATCGGCTTCGGCGTGGGTGATCACCATTCGCGGCGGTGGCTCCGACGTTACCGGCGGAATGTCGGCCAACGAGTGGGTGAACATCCACTCCGTCGCCACGGCGCGATAACCCAGTGACTTGAACTCTTGGCGTATGGCTTTGAAATCGGCATCGGGAGCGTGAATTTTGGATGCAAAGTGCCAGCCAAGACCCAAATCACCTATGCCTCGAACCATTTCAGTAGGGCTCAGGCTGCAAGAAACGGCCTCAATCTTACGTGGTTCCTTTCTGCCGGGACCGTCCTGCATTACCCAAAGGCCGCCCGCCCGTGTTGGGACGTATGGGTGTGCCGCACTCTTGGCGACACAATAGGCCCTCACAAAGACGTCGGTAGCAGTTTCCAAGTTCACGAGCTGATTTTACACGTCGTCTGTCGCCTCAAATCGGCGATCGGGGACGAGCCAAATGAGGGCTACGACGGCATAGAAGGCGCAGGCCACATAGTGCTGGATCGCCGACAATGCAATGCCGATCAAGTACAAAACAAGGGAAATCTTGCCCTTGAAATCGGAGCCTAGCCGCTTGGCAAAATTCGAATCCTTGCCATGGACGTTGACAAGCACCGTCGTAAGGATCGTATAGGCCACCGCGGCCCCAAGCAGCACTAGGCCATACGCCAGGACAGGGCCGTTGTCAAACGTGGTTCCGCCCATCCAGGCGGTCACAAAAGGAACGAGCGAGAGCCAAAACAGCAGGTGCATGTTAGCCCACAACACGCCTCCGCTTACATGCTTCACCGCATGAAACATGTGGTGGTGGTTGTTCCAATAAATGCCCAGGTACACGAAGCTTAGCAAGTAGGTGACGAGTGTGGGCGCGACGGCACTCAAGGACGCCAAGTCGGAAGTGTGGGGAGTCTTTAACTCCAAGACCATGACCGTCATGATGATGGCGATCACGCCGTCGCTGAAAGTCTCGAGTCTCGCCTTCGTCATATCAGCCCCGTTGGGTCAAGGCTGATCTTGACACACACTCCTGCAAGGGTCAATGATGTCGACGTTTGCCACCGCCCATTTCCATCTTTCCGCCCAACATGATCGTCAACGTCGTTTTCGTTTGGATTCGAGGAAGGGGTTGGACGTTACCGAGAGCGACCCCTGGCCCATAGCCAGCCATCGTGAACATCGAGAAGTCGGCATCCTTGAAGATGCCCGCCGGCACCGTCACGTTCGTTCGATCTCCAGCCATGAAAACGGTTTGGTTCACCAAATCTCTCACCTCGGACATCTGCAGATAGCCAGTATCGGCCATCGCGCCCTCACGTGGGACTTCCGACGATGTCCAGATGATCATCGTGCTTTTCCCCTCCATCCCGAAAATGGTGGCGTTTTGCCCGAGCAGGTTTGGCACGGCGTTCCATTGGAAGGCGATGGGAGCGCTGAAGTCGATTTTGTCCTCGAGAGATGGCGCCGTCATTTCGAGTGGCGACAGAAAGTCCACTTCCTTTGGTGCTTCGATGGCGACGTTGCCGGTGTAGTTCGAGGTAAGGGCGAAGTTGCCCACTAGGGAGGCGTCAGCGTCGATCTGTCCGGGCTCCTTTGTTGTGGGCCAGTAGCCGGTCGTCCAGTTGGGTTTGAAGAAATATGACTGGCCCGCCCTTCGGGCTTCTCTGGATCGCGCTTTCACGGCTTCCTTCTGCTCTGGCGTCAGGCCGCCCCAATGGATGACCTTGGGCTGATCGGGCTTGACGGCTTCGGAGGAACCCCAATACAACTTGATTGTGAATTCTGGGTCGGTCTCTGGGTCGTTGGCTGACGCCGTAACCGTCGTCGCTGTTGCGGCGGGCTGTGGACGGAAGAGATCTAGATTCAGCTTGTCGCCCTGCTTCAGGCCCGAGGGAGGGGCGAGAAAGGCAAAGGCGTCGTCTGGCGCAAGAGACGGCGACCAGAGACGTACGTTCAGGGTGCGAGTGGGTTCACCGGACATCATTCCCATGGCGCTTGCAGGCAGTTTTAGGCCGGGTATCTTCGGCATCTTCATCATCGGCAAGCCGGCGACCCGAGACACTTTGGTCTCGGCGAGAATGGCCAAGAAGGCCTTGTCATCCGCCGCGTAAGCCCCCGCTGCAACTGTCAAAGCGAAACCGATCAGCGCTGATTTCTTCATGGAGAACCCCTTTCAGATAGGAATATTGATTTTCGGAAGTTTACCGATGGGGAAGGGATGAGTAAGCGGTCGGAGACGGCGAAGCGCATTCTCAAAGCAAGCCGCCTTTGCCCAACCCCGTGGCGCCATGCGTAAAATGTCTGTCTGTCAAAGTACGACATCCCTGTACGACACTCTGGGCGAAATTTCTAGGTTCTGAGCAACCTAAGGCCAAAATTTGGCTGCCCGTTCTGGACACAATTCGAACTGCGGCAACCTGTTGCAAGTTACCTGATGCCAGTTGAAGGACCGCAACACAAGCTAGAAATCGAAGCTTTAAGCAGCGCTTGCCAGTCGCCGAGGATCATCGTGAAGCGTAACGAGTGCCTCAAAACAGTCCGGATCAAAAGACGTCCCAAGATCGCGCCTCATGATCTCCCACACCTTTTCGAGCGGCATGGCGTCACGATATGGGCGCTTGGCTGACAGAGCATCAAAAACATCACAGACCGAGACGATTCGGACATCGAACGATAGGTCATCAGCGGCCTTTCCTTGCCAATAGCCCTTTCCATCTAGTCGCTCGTGATGCGAGGACGCGATTTCGGCCAGCGGCTCAAATCCGGGAATCCTGCGAAGGATATAGTAGCCAAATTTCGGGTGCAGCTTGATTCGATCAAACTCGGCGCCATCGAGCTTGCCTGGCTTCTCCAGAATCCCGTTCGGTACGCCTAATTTGCCAATATCATGCAGCAGAGCTCCGCGCCGGAGGTTGGTCAAACGAAACAGATCAAGACCCAGTTGCTCGCCCACTTCAACCGAATAGCGCATTACGCGAGTGGAATGCTCAGACGTGAAGCTTGACTTCGCGTCGATAATCATCGCAAAAGCACGGCAGATCGCATCGATGTCCGAGTCGATCGCCGCCTCGGATTGGCCCGGGAGCTGCTTGGCGATAAAGCCTTCGTCGCCGATATTCGCTATGAATACCTCGTCTGCAGACAGGGCCTCCGCCGCGTTGACGATTTCGGGGTCAAACCATTTACCGGATCTCGCCGTGATAACTCGGTCTGCCTCGTCCGGGCCGTAAGCTGCAAGAAAAACCTCATAAGTTTGAGCCAGGCACAGTATCCGTGCCAAGAGCGGGATGTCATTGCCCGCCAAGCCAAACGGTGCGCCTCGGCCATCCCAATGCTCGTCAAGGTACGTGATCGCGCCTGCAACTGGGTCGCGAAAACTGAGCATCTTAGCTATCTCTGCACCCCTTGTGCAACGCGCCTCCGTTACCTCATTCATAACTTTGCCCGGAGGCCCTACATTGCCGGCGAGACGCCTTAGCTTTGCCGCCAGCGTTCTTCCCGCCTCAGTGTGGTGCCAAGCAAACTTGATCGACTCCGCAGACGAGGTCCAGTCGATGAACTTAACTGCGTATTTGGATAGGTGCTCATCGCCACCAAAAATCTTGTGGATTCGCGACGCATTATTTGAGCAGCCCGAGTCCTTCAGCAGCGCGGCGAAATACAAATCTTCCCGCTCTATAACGCTCAGATTCAACGCTTCGCCGATCTTAAGCGAAATCTGCGCCGTACGCAGCGCATGGCCTTCCGGTTGACCTTCAACGAGATCGAGAGCAGTGCTAAGAGCCGCAAGAATACTGGCCTTTGATGGTTTCAGAAGCACGCTAGAATTCTCGGTCGTAACCGCAGAAACTTCTAAAGCTTCGATGCTGAGGTACGCGCCGGTTTCGTTCGAATCCAGACCGCTGCAAGGGCAATTTCAGGTTCAAAATGTATGGTTGCCCGCCCGTCCGAACCTTTGGCTAGCGGCTTGGTGGCCCAGTGACCTGCTTCCAAACCAACCAGCCTAAAACGCCTCACGGTCGGTCTCGGAACATTCTGCGGTCTCGGCATAACCGCGCCCTTGGCATGTAAGGGTCAAGGCCGGATACCAACGCTGCGACATCGCTTTTCCGGAGATTGTGGAACTCTTGGGGTGACGAGTTGCACTCCAAACTTGGAGGAAACATGAAACTCGACAAAACTCTAACCACTTCAGATTCAGATACTTTGGTAGATCGCCGCACTCTGTTAAGAATGGGAGCCCTCGCTGGTGCTAGCGTGATGGCCGGAGCGGCTTTCGGCCTTGGGGGCCAGGGCCTTAGCCCGCAGTCGCACTCAATTAACCATCGAATACTGAGTGCTGCAGCCACGGCTGAAGCCCTTGCTACCGTGATGTACTACAACATCATCACCACCGTTGGTGGGATCTACACGAATGGACTGGCAGGCAATGGGCCGGACAGGGCTTACCTCGTCGCCGGTTACGAGGAAGAGCTGAACCACTTCAACTTCCTCTTGGAAGCAGGTGCCGAGCCACTCGCCACCACGTTCTACTTTCCATCTGGAATGTTTATCGACCCTCAGGTGACGGTCAACACATTGGTCACTCTAGAGGACGCCTTTGTTGCCGCGTACTTGATTGGCGTGCGCGATTTGACTTCGGACTCCCTAAAAGTCATTGCGGCTCAAATTATGGGCGTTGAGGCAGAACATCGCGCGCTCGGACGAGTCATCACGGCCGACCTCGGACTGATCTCAGTGAGCGGTCTTGCGGGTCCCGAAATGGTGGACCCACCTAGCTTTACAGCGAACAACTTGGCATATGAGCGAACGTTCCGCGATGCCCTGCCGGACATTCGGCATGTCGTTGCCGCCCTCGGTCCGTTCGTATCGCCTGGGGCAACCGGCTTCGACCCAACCCCATACACGTTCGCCGCGGCCTCGACGCCTCCATCCGCGCCGCCGGTCTTGCTTCAGGGTTTGACGCCAGCGCTAACGGTTCATGTCTAGCGGTCGGCGTAGGTCTCATGGCTCCCGCCGACCCAACCTTGGAATCTCCCCTGGATCACTTGCTTGACTGAGTTAGCCACGCTGTGCAACGGTGAACGTCGCCTTGAAGCCTGATAACATAACGGCAGTGCTCTGGTTTGCATGGACCCTGGCGGCCTTAAGCTGCGGCATCATCACATACAACTGGTATTGCGTCAGTGCTTATCGGCGAACGGGCAAAGCTCCGGGTTTTGTGCATTTCTATGGTGGCCTGCCAGGAGCTGCTGCTATTGGCATGGGTTGGATCGGCTTGCCAACCTGGCTGTTTTGGTTGCCCGTCATCCTCGACCCGGGCAGCGGATTGTATCTGATCGGCTTGATCCGATACCTGCTGGTTACCAAAGACTAGCTTCCCGGTGGCGCTCGCTCATCTTCTGCAGCGTCCCAAGCTTGCTCAAGGGCCTCCCAACGATCCGATGAAAGTGTGTGATGCGATAGCCTAGCCCCACGTACTCGGTCGATCACCTTTCTCAACGCCTCCAGGGCTTCTTGGCACTGGGTGCATTGTTGAAGATGGAAGAGCGTGTATTTGCGCAGGAACCCAGTCAGCGTCCCCTCGGCCAGCTGCGGAACAAGGTGCCTCATGTGCCAGCACGGGTGAACTCGTGAACTGCCCATATTTAAATCGCCCCCCTGTCTTGGGCATATTCAAGTAGGTCGGCGTAGAGTGCTGCCCGCGCACGAGCAAGCCGTGACCGTATCGTTCCAACAGGACACTCAAGCACCTGAGCCGCCTCAGCATAATCTAAACCTTCGATGTCAATAAGGACGGTGCAAAGCCTCTGATTTTCTGGAAGGCGACGCAAGGCGAGTTCGAGCGGCTCGTCAAGCACGGAACTGAGCATTCTCCGATCCGTCTCGCCTGTTACGTCTGGCAACAGGGCCTCATCGAGACTGACCGCTTCTCTCTCTTTCCGTCGCTTTCGGTAGTCACTTAAGAATAGGTTCGTGAGAATACGGGCTAACCAAGCTCTCGCGTTGCTGCCTTCCGCTAGGCCGCCAGCCAAGTACAGGCGATAACCTTTGACAAGAGACTCTTGGACAAGGTCCTGGGCGCAAGTTTCGTCGCCCCGGCAGAGCTGAATGCCAATTCTGAGAAGGGACGACTGGTGCAAACGAACGAGGCTTGCGAAAGCCTCGCGTTGTTGGCCCACGGTCTGCCGACGCATATCGAGACCATCTCGCATCTGCATTAACAATACGTGACTCACCGTATCACCAGTCTAGTTCTCAAGCGTCAAAGTGAAGGTCGGCCAAATGAAATTTGGCTGGCTTGCAACGATGTCACTTGGGCATTAACACCGTGTCGATCACGTGGATGACGCCGTTGCTCTGGAGCACATCGTAGGTCGAGATGTTCGCGATGTTGCCCATTTCGTCCTTGATCACGATATTTGTGGGCCCATTCATTTGCGCCCAGAGCGATCCTCCGCTCACGGTTTTGAGTTGGGCCGTGCCATGTCCCTTCTTGATACGATTTTTCAAGTCCATTGAGGTTATGCGGCCGGCTACCACGTGGTAGGTGAGCACGTTCGTGAGCTTCATCTTGTTTTCGGGCAAGAGCAAGGCATCGACCGTGCCGGCCGGCAGGTTCCTAAACGCGTCGTTCGTGGGAGCGAAAACCGTGAAAGGGCCGTCGCTTTGCAGGGTCTCCGCCAAACCCGCCGCCTTGACGGCGGCGACGAGCGTCGTGTGGTTCTTGCTGTTGAGAGCGTTCGCAACAATGGTCTTCGTCGAGTACATTGCGCTTCCGCCGACCATGGGGTCTTGGGCGAAAGCAGAGCAGACGCTGACGAAGGCGATGGCAAGTACAACTGTTTTCTTCATAAGGGGTTTCCTCCGCCCTTGAAGGGCGCGTTCCCTCACTCAGTACATTTAGGCGGCTGAAAGTTCCGTAACGTTATGGACCTACGGTGAGCCCGCCGATGTCAATCCAAAATCTATGGCCCTCCCGGTCTCAGTTCGTTCAGGCGTCTCACTTCCCGCATTTGAGCCCACCAGAGAATGTGCTACTCCGTGAGCAAAGCGGTTACCGAATTAATGCCCTCGACAAAGGGAGGTTCGAATCCTGGTCGGGGTAAGGGTCTATCCAGGTTCAAAAAGTGTGGCTGCCCGCCAGAGATTCGAACTCCAATTAACTGAGCCAGAGTCAGTCGTCCT
>CAZUCK010000029.1:0-30718 GCA_964619505.1 uncultured Fimbriimonas sp.
TTAAGTTTTTTGTTTTTTTCCGAGTTTTGCCGGCCCCAGTTCCGGACCAAACTTTTGTGGGACGAACAGGTTCGGGCGGTGGACAACGCCTGTTCAGGCCGGATGGGTGTTCGGGAAGCACTCACGGCGGGTCAAATGTCCGTGCAACACGGTCTCGATGAATTCTACGAACAGGAACGATTCCCCCGGATCGATTTGCAAGTGCCTGCTCTGATTGGGGTGGCCATATTTGTCTTGACCGTCATCGGGTGGGCGATCTGGGTTCGCATGCGCGCGGCCTCCAAGCTAGCGCGAAGGGAAGCACGTTGGGCTTATGCCCTCTTGTCACCCTGGCTGCTTGGCTTCGTTGTTTTGACTTTGGGGCCGATGCTTGCCTCACTGTTCTTAAGCTTCACTCAGTTCAATGTTCTGAGTCCTGCTCGGTGGGTTGGCGGCAAGAATTACGCAGCCTTGGTGACGAGCGACAAGGCGCTAGCAGGCAAGGCTTTCTACAATGCGTGCTACTTGGCAGGCATCGGAGTGCCCCTCGGCATCACGACCGGTCTTGCAGTGGCCCTTCTGTTGAACGCTGCGGTTCGAGGAATGTCGGTTTACCGAACGTTTTTTTTCGTGCCCGCCATTGTGCCGAGCGTTGCGAGCTCCGTGCTTTGGTGGTGGTTGCTTGCTCCAGATCCGCATTTCGGCCTTGTCAACGCCGCTTGGATGGCGACGCTGGGCGCCTGGTTCCACCTGGACCCACCGGGTTGGATCATGGCGGAGGCGTGGGCGAAACCGGCTTTGATTCTCATGGGGCTTTGGGGGGCCGGGTCAGGAATGTTGCTGTGGCTGGCAGGTCTGAAGGGAATTCCAGTGAGTCTGTACGAGGCTGCGAGCCTCGACGGGGCGAGTCCCCGCCGCCAGTTCTGGATCGTCACTTTGCCACACCTTACGCCGCTCATCTTTTTCAGCGTCGTGATGGGATTGATAGGGTCCTTGCAGGAGTTCGACCGCGTTTACACGCTCACGGTGGGCTCGAACTTCGGCCCAGGAGACTCGCTGCTGACACCGGCCTACCTCCTGTTTTCGAACGCTTTCAATTACTTCCGGATGGGTTATGCAAGCGCCATCGCCTGGGCGATCTTCCTCGTCATCTTAGTTCTGACTCTCCTCCAATTCGGCCTCGCCCCGAGATGGGTGCATTACGAAGGTGAGAAATGAGTAGCCTATCTGCCCCACGGGATGTCCGTGAGCGAAGCGAACGGGTGGGGGGGCGATCCAACCGCATTGGAGTCCACTTCGCCTTAATTCTTAGCTCCTTCCTGTTCGCTTTGCCTTTCTTGTGGCTCCTGTTGACGAGCTTCAAAGAGGAGGGCGACATCACGTCGAACGGCATCGTTTGGGTTCCCAAGGTGCAAGACACGAAGATGCGGGAAGGTCGGAAAGTCCCGCTGGTTTCGGGCAATTACGACGGTCGGCCATTCACGGGCATAGTGCTCGAGGCGAAGAAGGACGGCAGCAAGAGAGTCCAAATTGAGCAACCGCATGAACTAAGAGGCACGACATTCGTGGCCCCTGTCGAACAACTTCAACCTGTAAAGCGCGTCGGAATTCATTGGGAAAACTACTCGGCGGCTTTGAACGCATTGCCACCGGAAAGCGGGCACGGGTTGACCTTTTTGAGCAATACGTTGATCGTTGTGACGATGTGTGTGATCGGCACCGTGCTCAGCTCGGCCCTGGTCGCATTTGCCTTTGCCAGAATGCGGTTTCCTGGCCGGGGGCTGCTGTTCATCGTGATGCTGAGCACCATGATGCTGCCGCCTGCGGTGACGCTGCTTCCAACCTTTCTCATCTTCCGCTCATTGGGATGGGTTGACACTTTGCTGCCCTTATGGGTGCCGGCCTTCCTTGGGTCCGCGTTCAATGTGTTCTTGCTTCGTCAGTTCTTCTTGACCGTTCCGGTGGAATTCGAGGATGCGGCGAAAATCGACGGTTGTGGACCCTTGCAGACCTTTTGGTTTGTGATGGTTCCACAAATTAAACATGCACTCATCACGGTTGCCGTTTGGACATTCATCGGTGCCTGGGGCAATTTCGTAGGACCCCTCATCTACATCAATTCGCCCGAGAAAATGACCCTTTCCTACGCGCTCCAACTCTTTTCCGGCGACAAGGTGGGGGAGCCAGGCGTGCTGATGGCTTTCGCGGTGATGGTCTTGTTGCCGGTGCTATTGGTCTACGTCGCCGCGCAGAGGTATTTCGTGGAGGGAATTAGGCCGTTTGGCCGCGGTGAGATCGGGGGCCAGTCGTGAACTTCGAACGCCCAATGTCATTCGGGTATTGAGCCATAGGTGCGCCATTTGTATTTATGGGCTCAAAGAGTTTCATCGTTGCGAGGCCAGGCACCGACATGAGTCAACATAGAGCCATGGCCGTCGTCCCATCCACGCACCCAACGATCCAAGATATCCGCGCCCAGTTCCCTGCGCTTCGCGACGATTTCGCATTCATGGAGAATGCCGGCGGTTCGCAGATGCCCGGCGTGGTGGCGGATGCCATTCGCGACTACATGCTCAACAGCTATGTCCAGCTCGGCGCTGGCTACGCAATCTCAAATGCGGCGACCAAGGTAGTCGACGATGCTCATGAATTCATCAACCGCGTCATGGGTGGAGAAGGGATCGGTCAGGTCATGCTTGGCCCGTCTTCCACTCAACTCGTTACGATGCTCGCTGAATGCTACAGCCGCAAACTGCAGCCCGGTGACCGGGTGGTGGTGGCGGAGACAGGGCACGAGGCGAACATCGGTCCGTGGATGAAGCTTGAGCGTTTCGGCATCGAGATCGAGACGTGGGAGATGCACCCCAAGACCCTTCAATGCCCCATGGAATCGTTGGAGGCTCTGCTTTCTGACGGCAAGACGAGGGTCGTCACTTTCCCCCATGTTTCGAATCTGCTCGGCGAAGTTGTAGACGCGGCCGCCATCACGGCCATGGCGCACCGATACGGCGCGCGAGTGGTTGTTGACGGCGTCGCCTACGCTCCCCACCGCGGCATCGATGTAGCCGCCTGGGATGTGGATTGGTATTTCTATTCAACTTACAAGGTCTACGGGCCCCACATGGCGGCGCTTTATGGCAGGCAGGACGCCATCGATGAACTGTCGGGCCCGAACCACTTCTTCGTCGCGAAGGAGCAGGTGCCCTACAAATTCGAGTTGGGAGGCGCCAATCACGAAGGTTGCGCGGGCCTTCTGGCTTTGGGCAAGTACCTGAACTTCTTGGTTGGGGCGAGCGGCAGAACGACCCGTACGACCGTCGTCGATGCTTTCAGCTTGATGGCTGAATTGGAACTCGCGATCCAAAACCCCCTCATTGACTTTTTGTCTTCGAAGCAGGGTGTACACATCATTGGGCCGAAATCATCGGGGCTGGAGCGGGTTTCGATTGTATCCTTCGTGAAGCAAGGCTCAAAGTCGATGGACCTCGCGAAAGCAATCAACTCGACGGGAAAGATTGGAGTTCGAGCGGGCCACATGTACGCCTATCGGATGTGCGAGCGGATCGGCATTCCATCCGATGACGGGGTCGTGCGCATCGGCCTCGTTCATTACAACACGTTGGAAGAAATTCAAGGGCTGATTCGGACGTTGGAGCCCTTGCTCTGAGTGCCGAGCGTTGAGGGCGATCAGAGTCAGCACTCTGGATCGCCCCCAACACTCAAACACTTGACGGGCCCTTCAGGGATGCGACATGACCAGGGTCTTGTCGTCGCCAGTGAATCTCTTGTATCCGTGGGTGAAGATCACTTGGCTCACGCCGGGGCCAAGAGCTTTGACGGAAACGGCGTTCATATTCCAGTTGTCGCCGCCCATGCCGCCGCTGAAGGTGGTCTGAAGCGTCACGGAAACGATGTCGTTTGGCAGCGCGCCGTGCGCGAGGTCGATGTCCACCACATTCTGTGTGTTATCGGCCCAACGTCCGTTCCCGTTCACGTTGTTGGCGACTTGATTGGTTCCATTCCTGAAGTGGAGGATTACGTTCAAGTTGTCATTGCCGCCGCGAAGGTCGTCGCCGCCTGTTTGGAACGTGAGTTCCAGCTTGTTGGCTTGACCGGCCGTCGTTGGCGCGTCGTTGAGCTTAATTAGGAGCGACTTATCGTCGCCCGTGAACCGCTTGAAACCGACCTCCTTCGTGAAGTTGAAGAAGTTGCCTCCCATCGTGTAGATGTCGAGCTTGGCCATATCCCAGTTGTCGCCGCCCATCCCGCCGCCGAAGGTGTCCTTGATCAGGATCGTCTTGATCTGATTGGCTGCGACTGGGCGAGTTAAGATGAGTTCAGCCGCTTCGTCGTCGTTGACGATCCAGCGCTTGCCCAAGTTCACGTTGTTGTAGACCTGGGTCGAGCCATCCATCATCGTAAGGGTCACGTTGACGTTGTCGTTGCCGCCGCGGAGGTCATCGCCGCCCGTCCAGAACTGCATGATCAGCTCGTGGGTCAGGCCATCGTTCGGGTAGGTGGCGTTTGGGATGGCCGGCGGCTTGACCGTATGGTAGTTCTTGTCGACAAAATACGCTCGCCAAGTGTCCGCCTTGTTTGAGCCAACTTCTTCCTTGTACACCCAGAGATGGCGGGTGGTGTCTGGAATCAGCGTTCTCGTTTCGCCGGGGTGGTTGGGATCGCAGATGAAGATCTTGAAGTCGGTCTGGTAGGGTCCCAGGTTTCCCGCGTAACGGCCCATGTCGTAGCCGTAGGCGATGACCTGGTGGCTGCCCGTTTTTCCGTCACCCTGCATCCCAAGGACGCACGGGTTGCCGTGGTCGATGAAAGATTTGAGCTCATCGATGCGGCTCCCCGGTTTGGTCTCAAGGCCCCAGTTGAAGAATTCGTTGTCCCGGGAGCCGCCGGGATTAAGACCCAGCTCCGCCCACCGCTCGACGTTGTTCAGAATCGAGTTGGTCTGGCGGTCGTAGAGGTATCGCTGCAGCACGGTGCCGTTTGCCGGTTTGAACACCTGCTTTGGCTGCTGCATGTGGCTGAAATAATAGTCGAGGGCCGAATATGACATTCCGCCGCAAAGCCCTTGGGTTCTCCAGTCGAGAGCGGGGATGAAATCGTTGTTGAAAGAGTTGACGAACTTGAAGCCGTTGGTCTGTGGGCGGAACGGCGTGTAGTGGGCCGTCGAGAAGGTGTTGATTGTGCCTGGTGAAATCAGGATGGGTCGCCTTTGCACTTGGGCGGTGGTAAGGGTCGTCAGGGTGCAAATTGCAGTGAGGACAAGCGGGTTGCGAGAGAAGCCAGCGACGTTTCTCATACTATTTTTGACTCGCAGTGGGGGGATGAGTTACTCCCATTCTGTCCCTTCCGGCGGGTGGACGAAATAGGGAAGAAGCGTAGCGACTCCGCACGTCCGAACGGAATAATCATGCCCTGATCCCTGTGGCTGCCGACGCCTAGGGCGCCATGGCGAGCATTGGTTCGCTCGTCACCACGCTCTTGCCGTGCTTGATGTAGTGATCGAACTCCTCAGGGAAGACCCGGAGGGCAGCGACGACCGGCCAAGCGGCTGCATCGCCAAGGCCGCAGAACGACCTGCCGTCGATCTGTGAGCACACTTCCTGCAGAAGGGCGATGTCGCCTTCTTGGCCACCGCCGGAGCGGATTCGATCAAGGATTTGAACAAGCCACTTCGTGCCTTCGCGGCAGGGTGTGCATTTGCCGCAACTCTCGTTGGAGTAAAACTGGGCCGTCCTCCAGATGAACGTGACGATACAGGTGTGTTCGTTGAGGAACATGCAGCCTCCGGAGCCGACCATCGATTTGACGTCGCCCATCTCTTCGTAGCCGATGATGGCCTTCTCAGTGTCTTCTGCGTTGATCATGGGGACCGAACTGCCGCCGGGGATGCACGCCTTGAGCGTTCCACCCTTCATGCCACCCGCCAATTTGAGGAGATCCTTCAAGGGAGTGCCGAATTCGACCTCGTAGTTGCCAGGCCTGTTGACGTGGCCGGAGACGCTGAAAATTTTGGTTCCGCGTGAGTTCTTGGTCGCTGCGCCCATGGCGGCGTACCATTCGCCGCCGTTCTTGATGATGAAAGGCGCGCAGGAGTAGGTCTCCACGTTGTTGATGACGGTCGGCCGATCCCACAGGCCGGCGATGGTGGGCAACGGCGCGTGGGGAAACTTGAGTCGAGGCATTCCCCGCTCACCCATCAGGGAACTCATGAGGGCGCTCTCTTCACCGCACTCGTAGGAACCGGCACCGAGGTGGATATAGAGGTCGAAATCGAAACCGCTGCCGAGGATGTTCTTCCCGAGGAAGCCCGCCTTGTAGGCTTCGTCGATGGCGCTTCGTAAGGCACGTCCTGAGTCAATGAACTCGCCTCGAATGTAGATATAGCCGATTTCGCTGCCTGTCGCCCAACCGGCTATCGTCATGCCTTCAATGAGGAGAAACGGAGTGTCCTCCATCAACTGCTTGTCTTTGAACGTGCCTGGCTCGCCTTCATCCGCGTTGCAGAGAATGTAGGTGGGCCCCTTCTTCTCCTTGGGGATGCCATTCCACTTGATCCACGTGGGGAAGCCCGCGCCGCCCCGGCCGCGGAGACCCGAAGCCTTGACTTGGTCGATGACCCCCTGCGGAGTCATCTTCAAGGCTTTCTTAAGGCCCTCGTAGCCCCCGGTCGTCTGGTAGCCCTTGAGGGTGCGGTATTCAGGCTTTCCGGCGTGTTCGAAAAGAAGTTTCAATTCAGCCATCAGGGGCGCTCCGTGTCGCGCAAATGGACCTTCACGATCTCGTCCGCCATCTTGACGACGGTGGACTCTTTGCTTGCCTTCAAATCTTTGATCAATTTGTCGAGGACCTTCTCATCGACGGGGCCGACGTACTCATCGCCGATCTGCACGACCGGTGCACGGTCGCAGGCATCGAGGCACTCAACCTCTTCCATCGTGAACATGCCGTCCGACGTCGTCTCACCGTGGCCGATGCCCAACTTCTCCTTGATGAGGTCACGAATTCGGTAGGAGCCGCACACATGGCAGGTGAGACAGGTGCAGAGCTCGATCTTGTGCTTGCCAGGCTTATGGGCCGTGTTATACATCGTGTAAAAGGTGGCTACGCCTTCGACTTCGGCGTAGCTCCTCTTCAGCCGGTACGCGACCTCAGCGATCGCCTCGCCCGAACAATGGCCCTCGTACTCGCGTTGGGCGATCCAAAGGCCGGGCAGGATGCACGATTTGAGGTCAGGGTAGTGGGTTTTGAGGGCCTCGAGCTCTTTGATCGCTTTGTCGCTGAACCGCAGCTTTAGGTCCTCGGGCTTAGGCGGTCCGGGGCGCGCGTCGGTGACACTCACTAGTTCTCGCATAGGATTTTTGATTCTTGATTTTTGATTTTTGAACGTTCGAGCTGCAGTCTGACGACGCCATGGTGGCGGTCGCTCTCGCGCACATTGTTCGGTTTTGCTCTTGCCCGTTGCTGTAAGGTTCGAACTGAGGAGACGCTTATAGCAAGGATTTCTTCTGCCTCATTTCTGAGGAGTCGGGCTCTTCCTGGATTGGATGCTCCGGACGACTCAAGCAATTCAAACCAGTAAACGCACTCGTCAACTTCTTCGACCACGATGGCCATCTTGGCGCCCATGTCGGTAAGGCTCTTTGCACGACAAGCGGACCTGTAGTTCGCACCAACCGATGTCGCTGAACGTAGGAGCTGACGCCCCAACACGTTTCCAGTGGCACCAGGCCTAAGCTCCTCAACAAACGTGATCGTTGACGGAACGAATGCGTAAGTTCTCTTCTTAAAAGTTATCTCGTCCATGGTGTTTCCAATCACAAATCAAAAATCAAGAATCGAAAATTATCGATCAATTTCTCCCAGCACGATGTCTATGCTTCCGATGATCGCGATGACGTCGGCGATGAGTCGGCCGACTGCGAGCACTTCAAGCGACTTCAAATTCATGAACGAAGATGGGCGGACGTGCCAACGGTACGGGCGGTTGGTGCCGTCGCTGACGATGTAAAAGCCAAGTTCTCCTTTTGACCCTTCGATGCCCGCGTAGGCTTCACCGACGGGCGGCCTGTATCCTTCCGTGTACAGTTTGAAGTGGTGGATGAGAGACTCCATCGAGGTGTCGAGTTCCTCGCGCGGAGGCGGCGAAATCTTGCGGTCTGCCGTGCTCCAGGGTCCTTCAGGTAGGCCATCAATCGCCTGGGTTATGATCTTCAGGCTCTCCTTCATCTCGGCGATGCGGACCAAGAAACGGTCATAAACATCACCGCTGTGGCCCACGGGGATTTGAAAATCGAAGTCTTCGTAGCAGCTGTAAGGGTGGCTCTTACGCAGATCCCATGCCACTCCGCTCGCCCTCGCGATGGGTCCCGAGCATCCCAATTCCAAAGCTTGGCTGGCTGAAAGCACACCAACGTCGTACGTGCGCTCTTTCCAAATAGGGTTGTTTGTGAGGAGGTCTTCGACAACTTGAAGGTCCTCTGGGAACGATTTGAGGACGCTGCGGAGCTTTGCCTCAAAGCCCTCCGGCATGTCGCCTCGGAGCCCACCCGGGACGATCCAACTTGGCATCATTCGAACGCCCGCGAACATCTCGAAAAGGTCAAGGATGTACTCGCGCTGTTGGAAGATGTAGAAGAACGGTGTCATTGCCCCGAGATCGAGACCGTGCGTGCCAAGCCAGACCGCGTGGGAAGCAAGGCGGCTGAGCTCGGCGAGGATCACCCGGAGGTATTGGCCCCGCTTAGGCACTTCGCATTCCAGAAGCTTTTCGACCGCCAGCGCGTGGGCCAGGTTTGTGCCGTTGGCGTTCAAATAGTCCATGCGGTCCGTCATCACGACACACTTGTGGTACTGCTGATACTCGGCTTCCTTCTCCATCCCCGTGTGGAGGTAACCGATTTGGCACTTGGCCTTGATGATGGTCTCTCCTTCCAGTTCGCAAATCACGCGGAGAACGCCATGCGTCGAGGGGTGCTGGGGCCCCATGTTGACGACCATCGTGTTCTCGCCGGTCTTCTGAAAGACCGTCTCGGTGGAGGGCATAAAAGTGGTTGGCTGGCTCATGCGGATGCGCTCTGAAGAGTTCCTTCCTTCGAAGGTGAAGCGTACCGTAAAAGTGGCTCTGAGGGCCGCCGGATTTATGGACAGCCGTCAGGCGCAGGGGGGGGCGGGAAACTGACGGACGACAAGTAGACCGGGCTGGGCAAGATTGTCTTCACGCCGACCGCAAGTCCGGCGGGAAGGGGAGCGCTGCATGCCGCTGGCGTTGGCGTGTAGCGCAAGGTGTCGATGGAATAAACTGATGTGGCGTCCGGGATGGTTGCCCACGCGATCCCGACCGTAAGCTGCGTCTGGGTGTTCGACGCAATCGTTCTCGACTGGCCATTTCCGGTTCCTGAAGTGATCGACACGACGTGTCCAGTCGTTTCATTTGCCGCCCAATTGCCGGACGTGTCTTTCAGGGTCGTGGAGGTGTTTGATCCCGTGGAGGTCCCACCGGTGCTGCCCGATATGCCGTCGTAGGCGAACTCACGATAGAAGAAGGACGTGTTGATCGACGCGGGCACCAAGTTGAAGCGCGCGGCCGTCGTGGGGACCGACGCAAGGAAAGTCCCATCGTAGGAGCTCGTCACACCTTGCCCGACGACGTTCGAAGAGGCGTCATAAAAGACAATCTTGATGCCCGACACCCCGAAGGCTGAGAATTCCTGCATGACCCTCCCTGAAATTCGCGACTGAACGGGCGTCACTAGGTAGGGGAGGCTATAGGTGTTTCCTTGGAAGACCGTTGACACGACATAGGTGGTGCCGTTTGTTGATGCCAAGGCGATGAAGTTGCCCGTACCGGGGTCAAGGGTGCCGGAGACCACGTTGATGTCAGTGGATGACCAAAGTTGCCCCGAGAGAACTGTGCGCACGCCGTTGCTGTCGTAGTTGACCAATTCGAATGTGACTTGGTCGCCGACCATGAAATTCATGGAGTCTCGAACGACGGCTGGCGATGCCGTGATCACCGACTCGACGCGGGTCAATCCGGGCAAAGGGCCGCCGGAGTTTGAGCCCCCGCCGCCTCCGCCGCAGCCGAGCATGACGCACACGACGGCGAAAAGTGTTGCCAACAAAAGGCTGACGATTTGAACTCTAGACAAAAATAAGACCTCGGCGCCGCGACATTCGGCAATTCTCTATTGACTTCCTTAGACTACCGTTCCGTTCGCGCAACCTGGTCAGAACCGAAGCCGTGAGGGATCAGATCCGACAGCGTGAACTCACGAACTGGGCTGCCGTCGCCTGCGATCAACACCCGGACCTTTTTCGAGTCCGGAGTGAACTCCAAGAGAGTTTGGCGGCAGATCCCACACGGCGTTGCCCCGTCTTTGGTGGCCACGGCAATGATTGACACCTCTCGGGCGCCCGCACTGGCCATCTTGCCGACGGCGACTCTCTCCGCGCACAAAGTGGCTCCGAACGAAATGTTCTCGACATTGGCGCCGGTCCAAACGCGCCCATTCGCGTCCAGAATCGCCGCCCCCACCCTGTAGCCGCTGTAAGGCGCGTAGGCCTCGTACCGCGCTTGACGCGCCGCTTCGATCAAGGCGCTTTCGATTTCAACGCCGTCACTCATTTGAAGATCGCCACCGTAACCCCTTGGCCGCCTTCCGAAGGCTCGCCGTCTCTGAAGGAAGCCACATCGCGGTGTTTCCGCAATGTTTCGCGGGTCACTTTCCGCAGGATCCCCTCTCCCTTTCCGTGTACGATTCGAACGCTTGGGACGCCGGCGAGAACAGCGTCATCGATGAATTTCTCCAATTCCTCGAGCGCATTTTCAGCGCGCATTGCTCGCAGATGGATTTCCGTGCTTGCGTTCATCGTTCGTTGCAAGCCGATGTTTGGCTTCGCCTTGACTGGAGGTCTAGATGAGCCCATCGCCCGGATGTTGGAGGTGCTGACGTGCATCTTCATTGCGCCGACCTGCACTTGTACTTGCTTGCCAGCGGGATCCTCCAGCAAAACGCCCGGTTGGGCCATGCCGTCGATGCGGACGGACATCCCCTTCACCAGACCCTTCGGGTTGCTCGGCGGTTTGCTTTGATGTGGAAGGTACTCCTTGGCGAAATCCTGTCCGATCTCCTGCAGGCCCTTGAGACGTGATCTCGCGGCCTGCAAGTCTGCTTCCGTGCGGGAGCTCGTCTTCAGTTTTTCGAAGATGTCAGTGGCCTCGAGGCGTATTTCACGCAACGCGTCTTCGATGACTTGGTTGGCTTTCGCATGGACGTTTTGTCGAATCTCGGCCGCCTCTTCGAGCTTTCTGGCGGCGATTTGCTCCGACTTTCGGAGTTCCGATGTGCGTTTATCGGCTTCGCTTTGCGCTTGTCGGGCAAGTTTCTGCGCTTCCTCCAATCGCTCCAGCATTAAGGCAACGTCCAAGTGCTGAGCCGACAGACCCTCGCGCGCCTTTTCCACAACGGCCCTCGGTATGCCGTAGCGTTCCGCAATGCGTAGTGCCTGGCTGGCTCCAGCCGCGCCCACCCTCAGCTTATAAGTCGGTTGCAGAGTCCTCGTGTCGAACTCCATCGCCGCGTTGACGAAACCTTCCGTTTCATAAGCGAAAGCCTTCAATTCGCCGTAATGGGTGCTTGCGAGGACGCAAGCTCCCAGCCTTTGCATTTCGAGCAGCACCGACTGGGCCAAGGACGCGCCTTCAGCCGGATCGGTGCCGGCTCCGATTTCATCGAGAAAGGCGATCGCTCCCGGCCTAAGGCTCTTCAGTGCCTCGGCGATGTTCTTGATGTGGCCGCTGAAAGTTGAGAGCGATTGATTGAGGCTTTGCTCATCGCCGATGTCCGCCCAAACCTGTGTGAAAGGCGAGAGCTTGATGGCGATTGCGGGCGGCATCAAACCCGATTGAGCCATCAGCACGAACATCCCAACCGTCTTGATCGCCACCGTCTTGCCGCCGGTGTTGGGACCCGTGATGAGGACGCTGGATTCTTGCCCCACAGCAAGGTCAAGCGGAACGGCGGTTGCCGGATCGAGGAGTGGGTGCTTGCCTCCCGCGATGTCGATTCGCGGTTTGCAAACAAGCTTCTCCGGCATCGTGCCCCTCATGTCGTAACCGAGCCGGGCTTTGGCGAAGGCAAAATCCACTAGGCCCGCCGCGTCCAGCCCGCTCGCGATTTGCTCTGCGTGCTCTCCCGCCTTTCCAGACAAGTAAAGGAATATTCGCTGAACTTCGGCTCGCTCACCAGCCTCGATTTCGCGCAGCGCGTTGCCGAGCTGCAAAACGTCTTCGGGTTCGACGAAGATGGTTTGGCCGGTTGAACTGGTGTCGTGAACGATGCCGCGCACCTTGCCTCGGTTTTCGGCTTTGAGCGGAATCACGAAGCGGCCATCCCGAACGGTGTAGATGGGATCGGATAGCAGATCGCGCGTCCGTCCCGTTGTGTAGCTTTGGATCTTGTCCAACAACCGTTGGTTGGCGGAAACTTTACGTTGCCTCAGCGTCGCCAGATGAGGGCTGGCGCCATCTCGCACGTCGCCGTTGGCCTCAAGGCTGTCAAGGAGCGACTCCTCCAGCTTCCTAAGGTCCGGCAGCGCTTCGGCGTGCTTCCAGAGGCGCGCGTATGCCGAGCGTTTCACATAGAGGAATGATCGCATCCCTCGCATCGCGGAAAGGCTGTGGCCGATGGCGTAGAGTTCCTCTCCTCCAAGTTGTCCGCCTTTGGAGGATCGCTTCAATGCGGATTTGAGGTCTCGGACGCCTCCGAGTGAGGGTGGAGATGCCTCGCCGAGGGCGCTGTGTGCCTCCTGTGTCTCTTCCAGTTGGAGCCAGACCTCATCAAGATCGAATGAGGGTCTTAGCTCCTTGGAAATGGCAACGCCAATCGCCGTCTCGCAGTTGGACTGCAGCCGCTCGAGCACTGACTCAAACTCAAGAACTTGCAAGGCGTGCATGGCGTTTCAATCTCCATTCTGACAGGGGATTTGGATGTCCCCTCGGCGCCAATCCCGGTGCAAAATTCATGTTGCATTCTCAAAAGGAGGTTGTCATAATACAGGCAGACACATGTCTGTCCGAATGACGAAAGGAGAGAACAACACAGATGCGAATTCAAGATTATATGGCGGACTCCACGCGAAGGGCTGCCGCGGAAGCTTTCCGATATGCAAGGGTCGTGCCAGCGGACAAGTTGGGTTGGGTGCCCCTGGAGCTTGGCAGGTCAGTGCTGGACATGTGCCGCGAAATGACCATGACCCCCAAATGGGCGGTGGACATCATCAACGGCGTGCCCATGGAATGGAACGAAGAAACCTTTGCTGCGACCAAGAAGGAGCAAGAGCAGTGGAGCACGCCGGACGAGTGCGAGGCGGAGTTCAACGTGCGCTTCAAGAAGTTGGAAGAGCTGTTTCTGGGGATCAGCGACGGACGGCTTTCTGAAACCAGGTGGCTGCCATTTGATGGTGGGCGCGACTTTACGGTGCTGGAGATGATGGAGTATCCGAGGTGGAACGCCAACTACCATCTTGGCCAGATCGCCTACATTCAAACGTTGTACGGCGACAAGGAAATGCACTGAGCGTCTTGGAGCGGCGGTCGATATACTCGCTTCATGGTTGCAACATTTCTTGCCTCTCTTGCCTTTGGGTTTGGGCCTCATGCATCCACCGTTCTGGATCTCGAGCCGACGGACAACGTATGGGTTTATGCTCATGCGCCGGATCCTGCCAGCGACAAGTACTTGCGGGTATGGGGAGCCAACGGAACGAGTGTGGCGACAGTTTCAGGTGATGCAGAGGACTACTCCTACAGCTATTTGAAGTGGGATTTGTCCACATTGCCTAAAGAGGGGAGGTTGGTCGCGGCAACGCTGATCCTCACCCACATTGCCAACCCAGGGTTTCCTCTCGATTACGCAAGGTCAAATCCGCTCGAAGCCAGGGCGCTGTCGGCCGATTTCACCGAGAAGACTTGGAGTTTTTCCGATGTAGCGAGAGTCAGTCCGCAAGCGGGGAAGGAGGGGCTTTACGGTTCCGTGGCGCCTGACGGCCTTCCGGGTGAAGCGACGGAAATCAAATTGAACCTGGACCTTAGCAAATCCGAGGCGTTCAGAAAGGCCGTAGGTGAGCGCAAGCCCATGGCGCTCGCCCTTACATCCTCCATGGAGCCCCAGGCGATGGGCGGCAAGTCACTCTACAAGATCTACTCGCGCTACGCCCCTAAAGACAAGCATCCCGTCCTGCATCTGGTCTTTGAGAGCTAGGCGTCCTTTCGATGTGGAAGCTGATTGCCGTTTTTTTGGCGGCGAGGTGTGCCAAGGTAGAATTCGGTCATGCAGGGTCAGTACCTCGGCATCCTCGTGTTGATTTTGGTCGCAGGCGTCATCTGCGGCGCAATGGTGACCCTCAGTTGGGTGCTTGGCCCCAAGAAGAACACACGTTATAAATCCGCCCCTTACGAATGCGGCGTCGCGCCCGTCGGTGATGCTCGAGAGCGATTTCCAATCAAGTTTTATCTCGTCGCGATCCTGTTCATCCTCTTTGACATTGAGATCGTTTTCCTTTGGAGTTGGATGACTGTGTTCAAGCACTCAGATCCGGCCTTCATGACCTTCAGCTACGTTGAGTTCGTCAGCTACATGTCGACCTGGGTGCTTGGTTACTTCTATGCGGTGAGGGTTGGGGCGATCGACTGGGATGAGACCACGGGTCTCGAGCCCGCGAAACTCGGCGAATCGCAGGTGGATCGGCCTGAGAACACAACCGCATCCCTTCAGCCCGTTTCCGTTGGCGGTAACAACTGATGGGCCAAATGCTCGGCGCGGGGCGACTGGAAGTCGTTAAGGTCAAGACCTCGTTTCCCGACGCGCTCCTAAAGGTCAAGGAATCCCACGGGGACACTTTCCTCGTTGTCAAAAGGGAGCGCATTCTTGATGTGTTGAACCTCCTCAAGAACGACGCCGAACTGGACTACGACTATTTCAGCGAGTGCTTGGGAGTCGATTATTCCACTTGGGAGCATGAGCGGGACCTCACGGAGCGATTTGAGGTGGTTTACAACCTGATGTCGCTTAAAAACAACTCCAGAATCCTCGTGAAGATCGGTGTGGACGACGGCCAGAATGTACCCACCGCGATGCACGTGTACGCAGGCGCTGAGTATCCGGAAAAGGAAATCGGTGACCTTTACGGTGTGGTTTTCGAGGGGAATGAGTTGACAGGCGAGCGGTTCTTGTTGCCGGACGACTGGAAAGGATTTCCCCTTCGCAAGGAATACCCGCTGGGTGGGGACGATGTGATCTTTGACAAGGGAGATCGCGGCCCGGCCGTTGAAGACGTGAGCATGCCCCATGCCGGCGAGAGTTTTGAAGGGAAGACTGGTTCCGAAGACGTCGGTGGCCGCTGATCCGATCCGCCTAGGGTCCCGGTCCCAAGGGCTCCACGCAACTGACCGCCAATTCGACTGGTAGTACAATCCGAACTGGAGTGGACGCTTTGCAAACCCGCCTTGATGCCCCTTATGCTGGCCTAACCGAAGACGGCATCCAGCAGATGGTCGGCATGGCCGAGCGCCTGCGGGAGGAAAAAGGTGGTGTCCTCGACGATTCGGCCATCGCGGCGATTTCGGAAGTAACCGGGGCGCCTGAAGAATACGTTCGGCTCGCTGTCAAATTGCATGCAGACACGGAGCAGAAGAGCCCAACTTCAAAGGTTCGAGCCGCCTTCCTCAGCCTGCAGCCGAATGTGCGTAGGCACGTCTCTTCCGGGCTTCTGGGATCCGCAATTGGGCTAGCGCAAGCGATGGCTTTGTTCTTCAGTTCGATGGCCCAATACGTTCGGTACAACGCTGGGCCAACGTTCGACATTCTGCGGATCATTCTCGTTGTTTTCGGCTTGTACAACATCAGCGTGAGTCGGGACAACAAATCTGCGGCCGTCTCCGGCGCTATCTTGTGCGGAACGGGATTCGCTGTGGCGGTTGCGCTTGGCTCTCTTGCGGGCATGCGGATGCCGGACGCCAATTACCTGCTTTTCTATCTCGGTTTGGGAGCGGTGAGTGGCGCGACTCTGCATGCGATTGTGAACAAGTACCGAGGGCTGCTGGGACTCAAGGATCCCGTGAAGGAGAGGCAAGACTTGTTGCGCCAGCTCGTTGACCTTCAGGACAAATTGCGGTCGGGCGAGCAGAGTATTACGTTCTTGAGCGTGGACATCGTGGGCTCAACGAAGATGAAGGAGTACGCCGATCCGCTGAGCATAGAATTCACCTTCAACGAATACCACCGCTTTGTAGAGATGATCACCCAGCGGTACGGTGGTCGTGTGCACTCCACGGCCGGCGATGGCGTTACGTGTGCCTTCGATTCGCCTCAACAGGCGTTTGGTGCTGGGCGGACCATCCAAACCGGCCTTATCGAGGTGAACACACACCGAAATAAGATAGGCGTCCCTCTAAAGCTGCGCGTTGGCATCCATACGGGCAAGGTCGTGGCTCCTGACGCCGAGGACATCAAGTCCGTCAACTTTGCGCACGTCATCGATCTGGCTGCCCACCTGCAGAAAGTGTGCCCGGTTGGTGGAGTTGCGATCAGCGAAATCGCCGCGGCACATATTCCGGGCGGCCCCGCCGCGATTGGCATCGAAACAGTCGAGGTTGACAACATGAACGCGGTGGTTTGGATGCCGCGCGCCATGCAGAGGGCGCAGCGCGAAGGCGGGCCGCCTCCAGTCCCCAAGCTTCCGAAGCCCGATCTCGGCATATAGGCGCTAAGCGCGGGTTGCTTTACACCCCTCGATTGAGCCTTACTTATGCGTTCATGCAAAGCGTCGAGGAAGTTGAGTCGCTCGCGACCACAGACATCCAATCCGCCACGACGACGGCGGAATTGAGGGATCTTGAGATCAAGTACCTGGGCAAAAGCGGGCTCGTCACCGGCCTGACCCGGCTGATTGGCTCGTTGCCGCCTGCCGAAAAGCCTGCATTTGGCCAGAAGATCAATGAGTCGAAGAGACGACTTCAAGAGATGGTTGAGGGGCGGATTGCAGACCTCAAGCGCGGAGAGCGATCAGAACAGTACGAAGCTGAACGCATTGACGTGACGATGCCCGGGCGCCCTCTCAGGGTCGGCAACGAGCACGTCCTTCAACAGGCCACGAACAAGATCAAAAAGGTGCTCTCGGGGTTGGGGTTCAGATATTATGAGTCTCCCGAATTGGAGCTGTCAAAGTATAACTTTGACGCTTTAAATTATCCAAAAGACCACCCGGCGATGGACGACCAGGACACGTTTTACATCGACGACGACCGACTGCTGCGCACTCAGGCCACCGCTCTCCAAGGTCGCGTTTTCGAAACCCACAAACCTCCTTTCCGAGCGTTCACGGTCGGCAGGTGTTTTCGAAACGAGGCGGTGGATCGGACCCACTCCCACACCTTTCACCAGGTGGACTGTTTCATGGTGGATGAAGGTATCAGCATGGCGGACCTCAAGGGAACGTTGGGACATTTCGCCCGAGCGATGTTCGGCGATGACGTCACGGTCCGCTTCCGTCCAGACTTCTTTCCCTTTGTGGAACCCGGAGTTGACTACGCCATTTCTTCGCCGAAGTTTTCCGCCGGAAAGTGGCTTGAGCTTGGGGGAGCTGGTCTGATCCACCCGAACATTCTCGAACGGTATGACATCGATACGAAGCGATACTCCGGATTTGCCTTTGGCCTTGGCGTTGAGCGGATTCCCATGCTCGCCTATGGCATCGAGGATCTTAGAAACTTTCTCGAAAACGACCTCAGATTCTTGGAGCAGTTCAGAGCATGAAATTCCCCTACCAAATGCTGCGAGATTTCGTGGACACAAGGCTGGATGCCGTCGAGATCGGTGAGCTCCTCACCATGGCTGGATTCGAGTTGGAGGGCATTGAGGAGGTCGAGGGCGACGCCGTACTGGACATCAAAGTCATGTCCAATCGAGGCGATGGTTTGTCCGTCTTCGGGCTCGCCAGAGAAGTGCTGGCAAAGGATGGGAGTGCCAGGGCCACCGAGCTCTATCAGGCCGCCGTGAACCGTTTTGCGCAAGCAGATGAGTCCAAGTCACTCGACATAGCGGTGGCGATCGAATCTTCAGACTGCACGCGGTATGCCTGTCGTCAGTTCCACGACGTACCGAAGGGCGGCTCCCCCGAGAAGATTCAAAGGAGGCTGAGGCAGTCCGGGATGCGCCCAATCAGCGCTCTGGTCGATTTGACCAATTATGTGATGCTTGAGGTCGGGCAGCCGTTGCATGCCTTTGATCTCGACAAACTCGATGGCGGCCGGATCGTGGTGAGGAAGGCCCAGTCGGGCGAGAAGTTGACAACCCTGGACGGCAACGAGCATGAGTTGCGGCCGGACCAATTGATGATTTGCGACGCCAACAAACCGGTGGCGGCGGCGGGAATCATGGGTGGCTTTGAAAGCGAAGTTACCGGATTGACGCATCGAGTTCTCTTGGAGTCAGCCCATTTCGAAAACACGTCGGTCCGTCGTACCCGAAAGCAACTTGGGCTCTCGACCGAGGCTTCCTACCGTTTCGAAAGAAGTTTTGATCCCGAAGGAGCCGTTGCCGCATTGAATCGTTTCGCCATGCTGCTTCGGGAGATCGATGGCGGGAAGAGCTTGGTCGAAGGTTTGGGAGACGTCTATCCCAATCCCCTGGAGCAGAGGCCCATCGAACTCAGCGTCAAACGGGCGGAATTGCTCTTAGGCATGAAGATCTCTGTGCCGGAATCTCATGGTTACCTTGAGCGACTCGGTTTTGGGGTCGAAGGAACAGGCGAGCCTTTCACGATCATTCCACCGACTTGGCGACCCGATGTTGTGCGTGAAGAGGACTTGATCGAAGAATTGGGACGAGTTCATGGGTACGACCGAATTCCTGAAGCACTCCCGCACGGTGCGACTTTGCAGGGCGGTGTCTTTGGTTTTGAGGAGCGTGTGGACCGCCTCCGCGAAGCACTGGTGAGGCTTGGTTTCAGCCAAATGATCAGCCACTCGCTTGGCGACAGGCACGCACTCGATGAACCGCATGTGTGCGCCATTGGCCCTCGCGGCATCGCATCTCCCGAGCACGCCTATCTCCGAAGTTCGCTACTGAGCTCACTTGCAGAGGCGGCGCGCCGTAACGGCGGCAGGGACCTGCACTTATTTGAAATTGGCAGAGTCTTCTGCAAAGTGAACGATTGTTATAGGGAGAACAGGCGAGCGGCACTCTTGAGCGTTGGCGCGATGTATCCGACCTCGCGGCAGGGCGAGGCGGACGTACAGGCAGATTTCTTCACCATGAAGGGCGTGCTTTCCTCTGCCCTAGGCTTGCTCTTTGATCAGGTGAAGCTTTCGCCCGACGGGTTCGATAACCGATTCCATCCGACCCGGCAGTCAAAGCTAGTCTTTGGAACTGAGCTCGTTGGACGATTTGGGCAAATTCACCCAGACGTAGCGGAAGAGCTCGGTATGTCGCCAGGCATCGTCATGGCCGAGTTCGACTTGGAGGCACTCTTTGAATCGTCGAACGAGGACTACAACTATCGGGCAGTAAGCCGAAACCCGGCCGTCAGGCGCGACATCGCCATTCTCATCGACAAGTCCACCCCTTACGAACGAGTTGAACAAACCTTACACGAGGCTGTCGGCGAAGTGCTTGAAAAGTTGTGGCTGTTCGACGTCTATGCAGGCAAAGGAATCCCGGATGGGAAGCACTCGCTCGCCATCGCACTGCAGCTGCGAAAGCTTGGTGAAAACTTTACGGATGAGGAAGCGAACCAACTGCTGGAGAGGGCCGTCTCGGCGCTTGCACAAATCGGGGCGACGCGGCGATAACGGACTGTTCACCCGCGACGCATGCTAACGTGACCACAAATACGGTGCGAAGGGCCATCGGCCAAAACTGATAGTGGTCAAATGGCTTCACGAAGGCCATCGGCAAAAAAGCGATCACTGACATGGCGAGGCCAGCATAGGCCAAGGTTCGTTGCCTCCATGAAGCCACGCAGGATACGACATTTGCAGAGATAGCCACAATGCATCGAATCGGCGTGAGGCTGAAGAACGCAAAAAGCCCCACGCTAGCATCCGAGATTAGCCTCGTGACGGACGGGGTGGCGGGAAATAGATAGTTGGCAATGTCGAACACGGCGCTGGCGCCATGCCGCAGCTGTTGAGATTCGTAAGTGGACAATCCGGATGGTAACAACGCGTGTCGTAAGATCACGTAGGCAACGAGTATTGCCCCAGAAGCAAGCGGTACGACCCGCCGCACTTTGTATCCTCGATGGGAGAAACTGAGGCAAACAACCGAAAGCACCAACGGAAGCATGATTGCCTGCTCGTAGCTTGCGAGCGCCAAGGAGGCAGCAAGAAGGCTCATGAAGGGCCATATCCAGGGAGGCGGTTTTGAGGGAGCGGGCTGGACGCTCGTTCGTGTGGCAGGCAATGTCAGGGCCGTAATTTCATCGATGGGGCGCTTGGCGTGCAGTCTTTCAAAGCGGGCATAAGCAGCGACGCTGACCAGCGCAAAGAAGGTCATCACGGTTGCGGTACGACCCGGGAGCCAACCTTGTACGCGGTAACCCAAGGTTGAAAGACCACGGCATTCGATCCCAAGGTAAAGAATCAGCAGGACTGCGGGCAAATATTTTCCGATCTGGCCGGCATGTTGTCGAACACCGAAGAATAGAAGCAGGGACGCCAAGACGTAGGTTGGAATTAGGAATAGCGTCCCGGCATCGGCCACCCAAACGGCAAGGAGGCACGCGCCTGCACTGGCGAAAGGCAGGCTGTCTGTCAACTCGCGAATAAACCAAAAGAGGGCAAGAATGCAGCCTACGCAAAACAGCGTGTTTGTCCAGCCATATCCGGCCGCGTTGTTGCCATAGACGGCATTGTCCAGTTCAAAGCTAAGGGCAACAACCGGCCTGTAAAAGTGATTGAGCAAAGGCCAGTCGCCCTTGAACCAGGAAAGCGCGTCATTTCGCTCCCGAATGTTGCCCAGAATGGCGTGAGTATCCGAGTCTTGCAATAGGCTTGGGGATGCGTTGTGTTGGAGAATGATGGGTGTGCAAGCAAGAGCCAATACGAGCAACGCAACCAGCCAACGAGACACGTCCAGGATTATGCTCAAGACACGAGTGTGCGCATCCAGAAAATTGGAACGGCTCTCGACTGTGGCCCGTTGAATCAAGTATGAATTCTCGACCGCTCGCACCTTTGTTATTAGCCTTGGCACTTTCGGCGCAAGTCCTGGCGGCGGATCGAGAACCGGAGCAGTTCTTGGGCAAACCGATGCCATCCTTCAAGATGGTCGATCTTTCAGGCAAGAAACTCAACAACACGAACTTGAAAGGGAAGGTCGTCGTGCTGGATTTTTGGGCCACCTGGTGTGTGACGTGCCACCGAGTTTCTCCGATCATGGAGACGCTGCACAAGAAGTACGGTGAAAAGGGACTGGTCGTCATCGGAACGGATGTGGCTGAGACGAAGAAGGGCGCCGCCGCCCGCTACAGCAAGATGCACCACTACACCTATCGTTTCACAGAGGGGAACGACAAGCTGGCCGAAACAATGGGGATTGTCCCTCTGCCCACCGTGATCGTCATTGATCGCAAAGGGATCGTACGTAAGGTGCAGGGCAACTACTACAACGGCATGGACGTCGACATGGACAAGACTGTTGCGTCCCTTCTTGCCGAGAAAGGCTGAGGCGTGCAGTCATTTAGAGATAGGGTTCATCACTCAGTGGCTGTCACTCCGGCAAGGGTGACCACCGCCCCCAATCTGGGCTGAATCTTGGCCCATCCCCTGCTCTTGGTCAAAATATCCGCACCTCGCACGGCGCCATTGCCAAGGGGTACCCACAACGGTTTGCCTTTCAGGATCGCCGGAATGTGCAAACTCAACGTGGGTTTGTCAGCGACCGCGTGTTCAACAGCCTTCGGATAATCGAGTGCCGAAGCCGAGCCGATCGTTTGGATGCTTTTCGCAAAGACTTGGGCGGGCAGGATTTCGTTTTCGTAGAGGACAAGACCCAGAAACGCGTCCATCGAAGCTTTGCTCTTGCCCTTCATCATTTCGAAGGGCGAGTGTTGGGCGGCTGATCGCACCAGAGGATCGACATTCGCTTTCACCCACTGATCCAATGGGTGGAACCCGGCTCCCATTGCGTCTTCTGGGGAGAGACGTTTCGCAGCGATCTCATCGCGAAGGTACTTCAGATAGAGTTTCTCGCCCAGATAGCCGTTTGCCCAGTCCTCCGGCTCATCGTATCCGCCGATCGGAACCAACGTGGCGTGGCCGTATTCATGCGCCACCTCCCGCGCCATTTGCAACGGTGTCAAGAAGCTGTTTAGATCATAGATGTACACGGTGTTGACGGGATGGTTCCGGCCGCCCTCATCGTCTTGCCCAAAGAGCTGTTCACCGCCCGCTTTGCCGCCATAGCAAAGGTAGAAATCCACCACTTGGCCGTTATATTGATAGGCGTGGTCCATTCGGAGGGTGAAGTAATTCAGCTCCCACAAACGCATGGCCATTCTGGCGACCATCGGCGCCTTGTCATCAAACGTTCGATGCTCTTGAGAGAAGATGCGCATTCGCAACGCCCTCTGCGGTGAGCCAGGTTGAGTCTGGACATAGCCTTTCACGACCCATTCAAAGAGCCACTTTTGCTTGGGCGACACCTTCGGCGGATCGAGCTTCTCGTATGACTCGGCGAGCATGAGGCGCGACGGGGCCTTACCAGGTTCGGGAAGGTCGATGCCTAGGTGGACTTGCGCCTGTTGAAGATTCAGAAGCAGGAGACTGGCTGCAAAGGCGACCATTTAGCGGTTTTCCAAGGACTCCAGATAGTGCTCTGCGTCGATGGCAGCCATGCAACCTGTGCCTGCAGCCGTCACGGCTTGCCTGTAAACGCTGTCCGCGACGTCTCCCGCAGCAAACACTCCGGGCACATTGGTCTTGGTGCTGCCGTGTTTGGTCACCAAGTATCCAACGTCGTTCATATCCAGAATGCCTTTGAAGATTTCGCTGTTAGGTTGATGCCCAATTGCGACAAACACTCCGTCAATGGGCTTAGTGGAAGTCTCCCCGGTTGACGTATTCAAAAGTTTCACACCCGTCACCTTCTTGACCGGCTCCATGGTTCCCGTGATCTCTTCAAGTGCCCCGTTCCAAATCACCTCTACCTTGGGATTGGCCATGACCCGCTCTTGCATGATCTTGCTGGCTCTAAAAGTGTCGCGACGGTGGAGGACATAAACCTTGCTTGCATGTTTGGTCAGGTAGTTTGCCTCTTCCAAAGCGGTGTCGCCGCCACCTACGACCATGACCTCCTTGCCTCTGAAAAAGAAGCCATCGCAGGTCGCGCAGGCGCTCACACCGTGGCCCCCGAAAGTCACCTCAGAAGACAGGCCGAGCCATTTGGCGCTGGCCCCGGTTGCCACGATGACGGCCCTGGCCTTATAGGTCTCGTCATCCGTGTGAATGGTGAAAGGATGCTTGGTGAAATCCACCTTCGTAACAGCTTCGAACCTGACTTCCGCACCAAACCTCTCTGCTTGCTTTTGAAAAAGGTCCATCATTTCAGGGCCCATGACGCCGTCAGGGAATCCAGGATAGTTCTCAACATCCGTGGTGATCATGAGTTGCCCACCCGGTTGAACACCGGCGAGAACCAAGGGCTTGAGATCGGCTCTGGCGTTATAAAGAGCGGCCGTGTAGCCCGCTGGGCCGGAACCGATGATGATGACGTTGCGCACAGCGTTTTCCATGACGTTTGGAGGTGTGGAGATTACCTTTCGCAAAGCTCCAAATCCATTCAACGGTCGCACCGCTCAAGCCGTTTGCAACGTCTCTATCCTGTCGATGGCCGAAGAAGAACACAACGAGCAAGCCGAGCCTCTGGACGTCTATTCGATCGTGGCCATGATGAGTGATCAGTTGGCCATGATCGCATGGCAAAAACTGGGCCTTCAGCCGGACATGATGACGGGCCGGATCGACAAAGACCTTGAGCAGGCGAAGGTCGCCATTGATCTGATCTCACAAATGTCAATCTTTATTGAATCAAAGCTAGACGAATCCGACAAGAGGCGTATACAAGGACTGGTGCGCGATTTGAAACTGAATTACGTCGAGAAGCGAAAGGAGAACGGCGATGACGCATGACAACGTCGTGGGTGCGGCCAAACGGCGCGCACGCGGCATCCTTGATGCGGCGCGAACGATCTCAAATCGGATGTTGATAGCGGCCAAGGACCGCGAAGACGCGCGCACGTCCTGTTCAGAGTTGCTTCCAAGCGTGCAGGAACGACAGCAGGAGCTCCTGACCTTTTACGCAAAGTACGAAGAATTAATTGAACTCCTGTGCGATTGCGCGCAATGCGGCCCAAACTCGGCGCTCGAAGCGAATTATCAAGAGCTTAGAAAGTGGATCACGGAAAACTATCCGTCAGTCCGAAAATATGTGGTTGCTTTTCTGAGGTACAGCACTGACGACGCTGAGCAAGGCATCGCGCTTTGGGGCCGATCCGCCGACGCGTTTGAAGCGCTCGTTGCCGCCGAAAATTTGAATCAGTTCTTGCGAGCAGACGACGGAAGTATGATCTCCCGAATTCATCGAACGCGAGACGCCTTGAGCCTCTATGGCGAGCACCTAAGACAACTGGCCGCAAGGGCCTGAAGGATTTGCTTTCATGCGCCATTCGTTTCGTGACGCCGACTTTACGGCCTTGACCGATTCATGGAATGCTTTCTACCCGCCTGAATTTTCAACGGATCCTGAATTGTTGCGCTTGAACACGGAGGAGTCGCTTCTTTTTGATTGGGGGGCTTCCGCCTACGAAGAATTTGACGGCAAAGTGGCGGGATTTGTCGCCATCAAGAAGTCGGCAAATCCAACTTTGTATGGCGGGCCTGAACTCGATCAGGCGCATCTGACTTCGATCGCATTTCGAGACCCCCAACTGGGCTTGGAGTTGCTTGCGGAGGCAAAAACGGTTCTTCGTGATCGGGGGGTTGGGTCCCTGATCTTTGGTCAGGATTCGCGTCACTTCTTCCCAGGTTGCCCGATGGAAATGGGCGCCCTTCTCGCGTTCTTAATGGTCGAGGGTTTTGTAGGTGCCTCGGAACCCTGTGACGTTGCCAGAGACTTGGCGGTTTGCGAATTCACGGAAAGGGCCCCCGTTGGCGCCGTGGTCCGCAAGCTGAGGGTTGAAGATCGCCCCGCCCTGGAGAAGTTCATGTCTGAAGAATTTCCGGGCCGATGGCGGTTCGATGTCCTTCATAAGTTTAGAGTTGAGTCCCCTGGATGCGTCATTGGACTCTTCGTCGAGGGTTCGCTGAAAGGGTTTGCGTTGGTTCAAAACTGGAGTCACAAGGAACCCATAGGCGGTGGGGTGTGGCGCAAATCGCTGGGCCAGAACTGGGGCAGCCTGGGACCGATCGGCGTTGCGAAGTCCCTAAGGGGCAAAGGGTACGGGAATGCACTCCTTGGATGCGCGTTGATGCTTCTGAAGGGCGAAGGAGTCCGTCGTTGCATCATCGACTGGACAGTCCTGTTCGACTTCTACGGTCGGCATGGTTTTGAGGTCATTCATCGGTATCGAGCATTGAGTTTAAAGTTGGATTGAGCGCCCCAAACTCCTTCATGCGCCTGCTCATACGCTTCCTCACAACTTCCTCACAACCCTCATGTAGACTCCAAGCAATTGCGCGTTCTGCTTGTTGAAGACGATAAGGTCATAGCCGGCCAGATTGCTCTCGCTTTGGAGCGAGAAAATTTCAAAGTTGAGGTGGCCCACGATGGCGAAACGGGCCTCGACCTGGCCCTTATAGGCGGATTCGATTTGATTCTGCTGGACATCATGTTGCCGAGTAGGAACGGCTGGAGCGTCTGCGAAGAGCTGCGCAAACATCGCGATTCTGTTCCGATACTTATGTTGACGGCAAGGGATACTGTCGACGACCGAGTCAGGGGTCTGACAGGAGGAGCCGACGACTATCTTCCCAAGCCCTTTGATGTTCGCGAGCTTATTGCCCGTGTGCAGGCCCTCTTGCGGCGCGACAAGGTTCACAAGACAGGAACGATCGTCATTGCCGACCTTGAAATCGACACTACGGGCAAGACGGTCAAGAGGCGTGGAAAGACGATTGACTTGACCCCGAGGGAATTCGACCTATTGGAGGCACTGGCCAGGAATGAAGGGCGCACATTGACGCGTCCCGTGATCCTGGAGAGCGTGTGGAACGACGAAGACAGCCTTGAGAATACGGTCAATTTCCACGTCGTGTCACTCAGAAAGAAGATCGATGACGCTTTCAGGCCGAAGCTGATCCACACCGTGCACGGAATCGGATACGTCCTGCGCGTCGAGGGTGGGAAATGAGTTGGACCAGAACACTTCGCGGGCGCCTCACGCTTTGGAACCTGGGCGTGATCGCGATCACTTTGACGCTGTTCGGGTTGTCACTCACCATGGCGAACCATCGTCGTCTCGAACTTCAGATCGACAGAGATCTTGTTGACCGTGCAATGCAATTTGCCCGTGGGCCGAGAATGCGATTGGGTCCACCCCCGGCCGGGGCGTTTGAGAGACGGGCCGATGACAGGGTCGACCTTCGTCGACCTCAAGTCTTTTCATCCACCGGGATCCTACAAATGGGAAACACCGTGGAAGAACCCTACGATCAAGCTCTCGCCGTAGTGGCCCTGAAGGGCCGCCCGAGTTTTGCGAATTCATCCTATAAGGGCATTCCGATTCGGGTGTTTGCCGTGAGGGTTCGCGGTGCGGCCGGGGTTCAAGGTGGCCAAGGCGGACAAGCGGGTCAAGGTGGCGTGCCCGGTATGGCGGGTGAGCCAGGCGGTTTCCTCCGCAGTGAGGTTGGGCGCGATGCGGGGGATTATGTCGTCGAAGTCGCACAGGACATGAGCCCCTATCTCAATTTGGCGCATATTCAAATCCTTACGCTGGCCATCGTGCTGCCACTTGCGATTCTTGTTGCAGGCTTGGGTGCTCTCTTCCTGACCAACGCCGCCCTGAGGCCGATCGCCGACGTAACGGACGCCGCTAGCCAAATCAGTGAAAAGAATTTGTCTCAACGATTGAAGGTTACGGGCGAAGACGAGCTTGCCAAACTGTCGTTGACTTTCAACGACATGATTGATCGGCTTCAAACCGCGTTCAGGAACCAACGCAAGGCTTACGAGGACTTAGAAGTCGCGTACGAAAACCAACGGCGGTTCACCGCCGACGCCTCCCATTAATTGCGGACGCCGCTGACGAGGATGCGTCTTGCGACGAGTTCAGCGCCGTCTGAAAAGGCAGATCAGTCGGCGGTTGCAGCTGCGATCAAAGTGGCTGACCAGGCAGCTGAGTCCATGTCAACCATTGTCCAGGAGCTGCTCCTGTTGGCGCAGGCGGATGCGGGGACTCTTCGGATGCAACTTGCTCCGGTCGATCTTCGGGTTGTTGTCGCCGATGCAGTCGATTCATGCACAGCTCCGTCTCGAATAAGTTTGAACCTTGGTGAAGCGCCAGTGACCGCGGCCGCCGACCAGGAACACCTCAAGCGTGTGATCCTCAACTTGCTCGAGAACTCGCTTAGGCATACGGGCGGAGGTAAGTCCATCATGGTGTCCGTCTCCGAAAGTGATTTGGAGGCCCGGATAGATGTTGAAGATCAAGGAGAAGGCATATCGAGAGAGCACCTCCCGCATTTGGGTGAGCGCTTTTTCAGGGTCGACGCAGCTCGCTCTAGGGCGGAGGGCGGCTTTGGACTTGGACTTGCGATTTGCAAGAGCATCATGGAAGCCCACCAGGGTTCACTTTCATTTTCAAGCGAAATCGGAACGGGCACCATGGCAACCGTTCAATTGCCCAAGGACCGCGCCCATTAAGCGATGTTCATACTGCAGTGGTTGCCTGCGCAGGACACATTTAGGCTGAAGATGTCGCGATGGCGAATGATGATTGAGGCCGTTCTCGTGTACGTCGGTGGACTCAACATCGGCGCTTATTTCGGTTATCGCCTCACGTCCATGATTAGAAATGAAACGGGGCAGCTGAACCCTTTCGCTGGAACTTCCGAGTCCGCTTTGGCCCTGATTGTCCTCATTCTCTGTGCGATTGTGGGGCCGTTTGCGTTGCAGTCACTGATGGAAAAGTGGCGGATACTGACTTATCCCACGATGGCCCTCTGTGCGGTAGTAATGGCTTGCGACCTCTATCATGTCATTCGGATTTTCCTGTGAGTTTGGCCGCCCAGGGCAATACCAATCAATGAAAAATCGAAAATTCTCCCAGTCCTCATGATTTCCAAATAATCGAATGTCACATTGATCTCAGACGGGGCCCAATTGCCCTGCAAAGAAGGAGTTACCTGATGAAATTCGTAACACTGATGAGTGCGCTCGCGGCGATTTCCACAGTCGGTTTGGTCCAGGCGCAAGACGGCCCGCAAGGCGGCCAAGGCGGCCCCGGCGGCCCCGGTGGGGCGCAAATGCGAATGCGCCACATGCCCCCAATGGGTGGCCCGGGCCTCTTGCTGAACCCTAACGTCGTTGCCGAACTGAAGTTGACCTCAGACCAGATCGAAAAGATTGAAGCCCTTCACCCGCACGGGATGGGCGGCGAAGGCGGTACGGCACGCAGAAGCGGTGGAGGGGGCGGAGAAGGCGCACCGGGACTGCCGGGCGGTGACCATGAGCAGATGCAAAAAATGCATGAGGAAATGCAGAACAAGCTCAAGGAAATCCTGACCGACGGTCAGTTCAAGCGCTTCAAGCAGATCGAGCTGCAAGCGATGGGGCCCATGGCGTTGTTGCACCCGGACATCTCCAAGGATCTTGGCTTGTCCAACGACCAGATCGAAAAGTTCAAAGCGATCATGAAGGCCCACCACGAAGCCATGCAGAAGAATCACGGACCCGAGACGGGAGACGAAATGCCTTCTCCAAAGGCCATGGAAGCGATGCATGAAAAGCTGAAAGGTGAAATACTGGGCGTGCTCTCGGAGGAACAGAAGTCAAAATGGGAGTCCATGCTCGGCAAGCCGTTCAAGCTGCCGATGATGCAGCGCATTCCTCGTGGCGGACCGGACGGTGGCCCCGGCGGGCGTAACGGCCGCGGGGGCCCTGGCGGAGCCAGTGGCGGACCTGGTGGTCCGGGCGGCGGCGAGGGCGGAGCTCCAGGCGCACCTGGAGAGCCTGGCGGGCCACCGAGCGGTGGCGATGACTAGGTAGTGGCAGGGAAAAGCAGCTCCTGGGCAAGAGCCCAGGGGCAGTTTCCATTGCGAACCCCCTTGGGCCCGAACGCCTTGCGTACAAATGGCAATCCGCGCTCCCCGTGGATCGTCTATTGCCGCGAGTCTTCGGAGTCTTCCGTTTGAGGGTCCGAGTTTGAGTCCTTATCCCGTTGCCCCCAACGCACGAATCGTATGAATCCGTAAATGCAGATGAATAGGACGATTGCGCTGACGACGGCCATGAGCAGGCCGATCTGCTCCATGCTCATCATCTCTTGAGCGAGGATCAACCATCGCCTCCGGCACTCTGGATCGCATCCACGGGCATTTGCATCGGCATCCCCATTATGGCCATCAAGGGGGTACCGCTCGTCGATGCCCTCCCAGTACACTGACTTCATGGCTACAACCCCAACGCAGTTGCGTTCGATCTGGAGCGAACTGATCAAGAATGGAGTGCAGGAAATGGTCGCGGGCATGACGCACGAAGAGTGCATGCGCCTCACCGAGGAGTACGGGACCCACAATTACCACCCCCTCCCTGTCACGGTCGCCACTGGAGCCGGCTGCTACGTTTTGGACGCCAATGGAAAGGAGTATGTGGATTGTGTTGGTAGCTATTCGGCGATGGCGCAAGGCCACCTTTCGAAATACGTCGTTGACACCGCCGTCGAGCAATTGAAGCTGCTGACGCTCACCAGCCGGGCCGTTTACACCCGTGAGATGGCCCTCTTCATGAAGGCGCTTTGCGAATACGCGGACATGGACATGTGTTGTCCGATGAACACGGGTGCCGAGGCGGTCGAAACGGCCATCAAGCTCGCTCGGAAGTGGGCGTACACGGTTAAGGGCGTACCCGAGGACAAGGCCGAGATTATCGTCGCCGAAGAAAACTTCCACGGCCGCACGACGACCATCATCGGTTTTTCTTCAGAGGCAGCCTACAAGGAAGGCTTCGGGCCATTCACTCCAGGATTCAAACTCGTGCCGTTCGGCGACATTGATGCCTTGAAAGCGGCGATCACACCCAACACGGCCGCCGTGATGATGGAACCCATCCAAGCCGAAGCGGGGATCCTGCTGCCCCCTGCTGGATTCTTGGCGGCAGCTCGCAGACTTTGTACCGAGAACAACGTGCTCCTCATATGGGACGAGATTCAAACCGGGTTCTGCCGAACGGGCAAGAAGTTCGCATGGCAACATGAGGATGCCAAGCCGGACTTGATGTGTCTCGGCAAGGCGCTTGGCGGCGGTTTGGCTCCCGTCTCGGCCGTCACCGGGCGTCGTGAAGTGATGCAAGTGTTCCATCCGGGCGATCACGGCAGCACGTTTGGTGGAAATCCGCTGGCGGCCGTCATCGGCATCGCAGCAATGGCTGAGCTTGAAGGCAGTGACCTCGAAGAGAACAGTCGGGTCATGGGCGAACGGATGCTCAACGGCTTCCGCGACCTAAAG
>CAZUCK010000030.1:0-30310 GCA_964619505.1 uncultured Fimbriimonas sp.
AAACCAGCCTTAACCGAATCAAGAACCTGATTGGTTGTCGCATCGGCGTTGAAGCGATCGACCAACTCGACCAGGCGACGGTTACCTCCGTCCGCGACTAGATAGTGAATCCAAAATTCTTCCGAGCCCGTTGATTCCGCTCCGGGAATGGTCACGTGGACGAACGTGCCGTCCGGCCTCTTGTATCCCAGGGTGCTTGTTGCAGGATCATTCGCCACCGTCACATACTCGGAGAAAACGACGGCGTCGCGCGGTGAATTAAAGGTCAAAGGCTCATTCGTGTTGTAACCGTCTGGCCGAAAACTGGGATCGAGGAGAATCTTATCGATGGAACGAACTTCGCGGCCCGTCAATCCGACTCTGGCAAGACGGTTCGATCCCGTATCGACGACCACCATGTCCGTTGCAGACAGCGGGTAAGCCCTCGTGGGCCGAACAAGGGGTTTCACGTTCCGGACATTGCTTAAGGCTCCGGTAGGACCGGTTTGGGGAGGGCTGTCGGATTCATAGAGTGGGTTTCCTGCCGAGTCGAATCGGGCTAGCCGTCCCTCATCGGCGACGAGAAAGTCCGCCAACCCGTACGCGAACACACCGTTGGAAGCGACCGCCGCAAGCGTGCTCTCCCCGACCGCGATGCCATAGGCATCGGTCGATCCGGTCATGACCGTTTGGCCAAGTTTCACTTTGAAGCCGGCAAAACCCCCTGAACCGCTTAATTGGGGCCACCTGAAATTCGGATTCGTCTGGAACGAAGGACTCACGACGACTTGAGGCACTTGGGTAAGCCAAGGTCGTGCGCGCGTCGTATCGCTGATGTTCATGGGATCCGTCTCAGCGATGTTAGAGTTCATCCCAACCAAGATTCCTTGGTTCGTGAAGCTGCCGCCAGACAAAATGGAAGGCAGCCCGCTCTTTCCTGCGAAATACAGCGTGTTGCCAGCGACCGCCGGAGCAGTGAGCGTGTCGTAACCGTTGAAGCAGGCGTACCAGAGTAGCGGGTTCCAAGTGCCGCCGCCGGCATTGGGTTCAACCAATTGATCGGCCTGTCCCTCTTGGTGAATCAGAAGGGGTTGGCTTACGCTGACGGCGTTCTGTACGAGTCCGCGTTGTGACGACATCAAGCTGTCCATGTGGATGGTTCCATAGGTCGCGCCACTTGGTTTCGTGTAGTTGTATTGGTTTGAAAGAACCAAAGTGGTTCGTTCAGGAATGGCTTTGTTGTCACTCGCAGTGACTTCTGGTTGAGCCATTCTGAAGCCGGTGCTGAGATCTCCCGCCACACGGATTTCGACGGGTTCAGGATCAGCCTTGAAAGCCATCATGACCGTGACTGGGACGGCGGTCAGCCCCGAACCTTTGAAACCTCTGGCAGGCACGTAAACCACGTTGCCGCTGACGGCAGGCGCACCGGCAAAAGTGATGTTCGACATCGAACCTTGCAGAAGCACCGAATAGCTGGTTATCCCATCGTAATCGTAGAGAGTTTCAGGATAGTTAACGGTGTCGCCCTGACTCTCAATGATGCCGTGAGGGCCGTAGAGGCTGAAACGGTAAAGGAGTTTGAAAGTCCCGCGTCCCTGCTCGCTTACCGCGTAGAGGTCACCGCCGGCAGCGTTGATAGAGGTGTCATCTTGGGTGCTCACGACGGCGAAAAGCACTCCCTTTGACGACAGGGCCAGGTTGCCAATGATTCTTCGGCTTCTAGCCGAGTCGTCGGGAAAGAAGAGATTGCCGCGGAGGGGTGCCGATCCGTTCACACCCCAGTCGATCGTGTAATCCACCCTTATCTGATAGCCATCAATCGAAGAAACGCCGCTGATGGGGATATGAATGACGCCCGGGCTGCCAATGGGCTGATTCCACGTTCCAAGATGGCTTGCCATGGCGGCGCCATCCCACAAATTGCCGTCTGAATCGACGACCGATAGCTTGAAACCAAGAGGATCGCTGTTCGTGGCAGGAGCGTAGATCGAAAGACCCTGAAGACTTGCGCGGGTGGTGATGACTAGGTCACCGCCCGAGATCTGTACGTCGCTTGGCTTTTCGCCTCGCGCACCAACCCAGATGCTTGTCAGGCCAGCCGTAGAAGTTGGGCCGCCGACCATCGGATTGGGCCGCGTCGGCACGTAAACGACTTTGTCCAATCCACCAGAGTTGTCTTGGATTGGAATATACGCCACGGTTGGGCTCGCGGAGATGTCGTTGATCCCAGCCGCCGCAGCGCCGCCGATTGCAAACTCCGCGCCGGCTGGGTCCGTCACCACGGCGCCCGTCGCAGGATTCATCAGCCAAACGCGGCCAACAGGATTGCCTCCAACCCCGGTCTGAGAGTCGGCGACATAGACTAAGCCTTCGTGGACGGTCGGTGCAAACGGGCCCAGGGCCGGGACGCTCGTAGTGACGACTCCCACGCCACCAAGGGGAGGGAACACCGTGCTTTTCGGCGTTACATTGGCGTCGTTGGGAGGAGCGTTGATGCGCCCATTGACATCCAGGTTGAAGGCGTCGAATGCGTACAGTTTCCCGTCGGAGGCGGTGACGAGAATCTGGTCCTTAGGCAAGCCACCACTCGGATTTGGCACTTCGACGCAGGTGGGGGCCGATATCGGTCCGGGCAGAATCTGGCTGCTCCACAGAAGGTCTTGCGGCAGGCCGAATCTGAAGTCAGGAGTCCCCTTGTCGTTTTGACCAGTGCCGTCCAAATCGGCGCCGGGGGTCGCGCTGTACACGAAAAGCTGGCCGCTTGAGCCGCTGTTGATCGATACGACCAGCAGCCCTTTGTAGAGCGCAGGGGGATAGGTCGTTCGGTCGCCCGGCGAACTCGACACCGAGGTGTCGGACCAGCGTTTGAGAAGTGGAGCTCCCAGGTCGGCCGGAGACCCATTGGTGGATCGGCTTCCCTGCGCAGGCATGTTGTGAGTGGAAGTGAGGCTGATCGCGTTTACGACCATCCGGGCGGCCGCCGTGGCGCTTTCATCGAAGGTTGGCGTTTGTGCATAGAACTGACGATTCGCCACATAGGATCCACCAGTGAGAGCTCGGTTCAGAGCTCGGGCCACGCCGCGGGTCGTAATCACGATGAATCCGTTCCCGAGACGCCCTACGGCAACGGTCGTCCCCGTTGAATCTCGGACGACGGTTTGAAGCATCGCGCTGTCGGGGACCAACGTCTGTTGAAGGTCCTGAATCGCGCCTAAGTCGCCGCTCGAAACGGGCGACATGATCCCTTGACTGTAGACCTGCATCGAGGCGACAGAACTTGAGTCCAAGAGGTTGGGATAACTCAGAACTGGGTGGAAGAAATCGGAAAAATAAGTTCCGCTTCCCGAGTTCAGGATTTGAATCGGCAGCGGCAAGTTGTTCGTTTCATCAACCACAAGCGAACTGGTGTCCACGGCCGGATTGGAGTCGATCCAAAGTACTCCACCTTGGTCTACATAATTTCGCAGTTTTTCACGCTCGAAGGGGACGAGTGAGAGTTTGTCGTAGATGGAGATCGACAAGACGTTGAATTCGGCTAGGTCGTTATCGGAAGCAGTTAGGAGAGGTACTTCCCAGTACCCAGCTTCACTCTTTGTGAGCCGGTCTCCAGGGTTTGGGTAGCTTCCGCCGAACAATGTCGAAAGCGAGTTCCATCGACTCTGCATGTCTTGAGTGGCGACGGTGCTCGCCATCGGGTTCTCGAAGGTCCATCCTGCAGGCTTTGCGGTGAAGTTCTGGTCAAGGTTGTACCAAACGAATGGGTTCGGATTGGCCGGAACGTAGGTGGTCGAGTCGTTGGCATAGAGCAGCAAGACGCCCGACTTGATCGCGTTGTATTGCCTTGCATAGCTGGTTTGAGCGTAAGGAAGTGAGACGAGGGAAAGGAGCAAGGCGGCAAGGGCAAGGACTGGGGCTGTGTGGCAAGCGACTTTGTCGACGCGTCGAATCTTATTGGTTGAACCTGTTGTTCGAACGTCAAGAATCCAATATCCGAATGCAAGGAGCTTCCTCAAGGATTCACCTCGCCAAAGTAGGCCAAGGTCGGTGAAACGGGCAATCGCGGGATCGGGGGCAAGGTTCGCCCCTGGGCGTCCGTTCGAACTGCAGGGTTGTTTGTCGGGTCATTCCCAACTTTGGCAGTGCCCAGCGTCGGATCGTAGGAGATGATCAGGTTCGGCACCAATAGGGTCGATGTCAAGTCCGTCACAGGCGACGTAACGGGTACGTGGCTTCCAGGTATGTAATTTCCGGTGGCACCTAGGAACCTGGGAATCCAGCCCCACCTCTTCAACCACTCAGACTGCTGGTTTATTGGCGGCGGCATATTTTCCGACACTGCTCCAATGATTTGAACCCTCACGTCCAACGGCTCGTTATAGAACGGACAGTCTGGGCCCGTTCCAAAGTTCTCTAAGCGGGCAAGGCGGCGTTCCGTGTCATCCGCTCCAAGGGATGCATAGTTGTCCCGGGTGTCATTGGGGTTGGGATTGAATGGAGGGCCAGGTATCACAAAGAACGAGCCCTCTTCGGCGTAGATCACGGCTTCGATGCGAACGTCGTGAGGAGCGATTGCAAGGCGTGCAAAAAGTTGGTCATTGGTGCTCACGGAGCCGACTGAGTTGGGATAGAACTGGAATTCGTTCGCCTGCTGGGCCATCATCGAGTATTGGCCGTGTGCAGCACCCGGGGTGATTAGGCCGGTCGCGGACGCATATGTGGCCGTGCTATCGAGAAGTGGGAAGCTCATCGTTTCGAATTTCGAATAGCGCTGCCAACTCTCACTGCCCAATCCGTACATCGGAATGTAACCCGCAACCGGCGCGGTGTACGGTGGGTTGGGCATCGTGTATGCCGGCGGATAGTAAGCGCTCGCAGAGTTGTAAATGCCAGCGCCGGCTTCCTGGAACAGGTAGGCGGCTGGCGACGAGGAAGGCAAGCCTGGGTTCAGGTTCAGGGAAACGAACGAGTTGGCGCCGGGCCCATCATCCATTGTCTGCGTCAACATTAAGCCGGTTGCCAGGGGGTTGTTGGAGACAGCATCCTTGTAGTTGTTGGCGAAAGGCGTCCAACTTGAAGGATCCGAAACCGTACCCGTCGTTGGGTCGAGGAGCAACTCCGTCAAAAAGCTCAGGATGCCTCCACCGGTGCGCATTCTGATGGGGTTGTAACCAACGGCCGTTGGCACATCCTTGACTTCCTCCAGATTCTGGTTGAAGCTGGCACCGAAGAATTGCGTCGTGTTGAGAGCAACATAATCTTTTGCGAAGAGCCCAACGGTGGAGGCAGGTGAACGGGCAAGTGACGCACCAACCGCCACGCGCGGATACACATAGCCCGTCAGAGGGTAGTCAGCCGTGTAATCGTTGCCAGTCAAACCCTTTGTGATGCTGCCGTCGATGTACAGGGTTGCGTTCGACACGACAAGCATCTGGATGTCTGTTGGGATAATGCCTCTCACCCGCACGTTTCCTGAGAAATAGAGCACACCGTTGAATGGCACACCTTTCGTATAGTCAATCGTGTCTGAGTCGATGTCTATCGTGGGTGAGTGCGTTGCGTCGCTGCCTGTATAAGTGTTAACGATGTACGGAACGGGTTTTCCGGAAGAGTCGGGAACGTTGCCGATCCTGAACTTGATCTTGGCACTGCCGGTGTCGCTCCCGTCGGGTCTCCTCCAAGTTCGTTGTGAAGCGGGCGCTCTGCTGTCACGGGTGATGATGAATCCATCGGAGAGGAGTTGCAGGAAGGCTCCTCGTGGGACGTAAAAGGGCCCTTTCCATCCTGAATTGGCCTGTCCATTGTTCGGATTCAGCCAGTCATAAACCAACGATTCGGCTGTGCCGACGTTGGCACGTCCAGTCTCATCCGCTCGCATTTGGCGGTCGTCCAGGTTGTCGACGTACACGCCCTGTCCGTGGCCAAATCGACCACTGTTGCCATCGCCGATGAGCTTGCCGCTTTCGCGGGTCAGACGCACATAGCGACCTTCGCCGGTGTCTGGGTCTGGCGTCAGTATGGAAGGCGGTTCCTTCCTGCCTCCCGCGCGGGCATAGCCTTCTTGATCGGTCTCTTGAATGCCGTCTCGCAACAGCCCTTTGGCCGTGGCAAAATTGGAGCTGCCACTGTCCAAACTCGATGGACCGCCCGGACTATAGGTGGATCCATTGGTCATGGACCATGTCGTGGGCGGTTGCCAAACGCCGGCGCCATCAATCGTGGCGCTGGTCAGGTTGAGCGTGCTGCTGTTGTCCGCACCGATGATGGTGTCGGCGATGGTAATTCCATCGCCGAAAGGCGCCGCCAATGAAACATTGACGGTGCCATAGACCTTTACCTGGGCGTTGGAGTAGAAGCTGCCCATGCCCTGAACGTTTTGTGTCGTGCCAGTGCCGTCGAAATTGGGCAAGACCGCCGTCGTGCCAAGTTGAACAGGGAAGTTGACGGGCGCGCCTTCGTATTGAATCCCGATGTTGGACTCACCGATTTCCGCCGGTCGCGAAACGTTGTACTTATTCGTGATGAACCTGGCGGTCTCGATGACGCCGATTGACACCATGGCGATGAGCTTCTTTTGGCTCGCTGTTCTCCCGCCACCGATCTGAGTTGGGTCGTTTGCGTTCACGCGCCCCGGCCGACCATAGGATTCGACGAGAAGGTAGTTATGGGTCTTACCTGGCTGGCGAATGGCGGCAGCAGGGTTTTGGGACATGTTGAATAGGGCTGGATCGGCTGGTGCGTAACGCACACGGATTAGCGCTCGGCCATTCTGGAAACTGACCCGGGTGTAGGGACCGAGTTTGTCTGGCCCGCCCAAATCTGAGGGGTCAGAAATGCCTGGCGCGGGCCTCAGCAAGTCTGAATCTGGGTCGCTCGTCGAAATCGGGAGCGTCGGTGCGCCGCGCCAATCTGCGCCTAACGCGCTTGTAAGCATTTGTGAGTGCGCGTAGCGTATTCCAGCTTCGGCCAGGTCAGAAGCGACCGTCCTTTGCTGCTGTCGAGCGGTGGAGAGAATGTTCCTGTTGACAATGCCCAAGAAGACAAACCCGATGACGAGTAGCACTCCAAGAACGATGAGGGCAATGATAAGAGTCTGGCCCCGCCTCTCTCGTGACAGAGGACGCCGGAGATTGGCACCCAAAGGAGCTTCTGGCGAAAGTGAGTCCCATGCGTTACGAGGCGCGTCGTTTCGCTCAGATCGCAATTGCTCAACTGTGGCCGTCTGCCTTCTCATCTCAGGAAGTTCCTCACTTTGGCGGTCACGGGGATGGTCACGTTCTGAGCCATCGAAAGCCCTTGCTGCGGGAAGTTCTTGACCGTGAGAAGGACGCTCATCAGTTCCCGGGAATCGTAGTCCACCGCAAAGACGTCCGGTGCGTGCGTGAATTGAAATCGGTAATACACTTGGAAGGTCCCGACCGGCAACGGTACGTTGGGATCGGAGTTCAGGTGGATGTAGCCCGCCTTGAAGCGCGGCTCGATCACGGTGCTGGTGAACACGTTGGCAGCGATGCTGGGGTCTGTAAAGTCTGCCCCGACCGGATAGGGCTTATAAGGTGGTGTGGTGGTGGACAACTGCTCCATTGGGGGTGCCACTCCTAGCAACGTGTAATCGGGCTCCGGTTGATCGACATAGTTGATCTGGTACTGGTTAGGGCCAGGATTTCGGGTCGTTCGGGAATACTGAATCGATTGCCCGTAATTCGGTCCGGGGTTTTGGTCCGGTCCAAAAACTTGCTCGCTGCCGGGAACGATGCGCGCACGGGGGTATCCATAAGTGGGGTCAAGCGGACTCGCCCACTTCCAAGGCGATGTCTTCGAGGGATCATTGGCGATGATGTTCGTCGGGCTGCCTGAGGGCACCACTCTTAGATCGATGAATCGATGAATGTCGGGCCTAAGCGCCGAGCCCTCGTTGTTCCAAGCTCTGTTGAAGCAACGGTTGATGTCATAGCTCTTGGTTGGCGAAGCTGCGAAGGCGGCCGGATCTTGAGGCGACCAAATCGCATCGGTCGCTGGGGAATCAGCGACTGGCCCATCGGCCAGAGCCTCTGCCGTCTGCGGCAAATTATTCGCGTTGCCGGTGAGGTCCACCATCGCGGCATCGCCAACCTCGTTGATTCCAAAACTGGCCAGCAATCTCCCTCGTTCTGAGTCGGGCACGTAGGGGACGAAAGCCGCCTTGAGCAGCGCAACGTTGGCATCGGTCATCCAACCCGATCTCGTATTGGCATTAGTGACACCTTGACTGAAAGCGTAGTCGGGAGCCTGGGTTGCCAAATAGCTCGCGATGTCAAACAGCTCCTTGCCACCTGTGGCTTCGTCGATGGTCTGAGGAAAGGGCAGGGATGGCCAAGTGCCGGGTAGATAGGTCGGGCTGTAAGCAAAGACGCTGAGGCCCGGAGCCGCAAGCCGCCAAACCTTCGTGGAAATCGGGTCGTTACCGATGTTCGGTTGGGCAGTTGTGCCGGCAATGCTGACGTAGGTCTTGTTGTCAGATCCAAGGGCGCGGTCGCCGGCGATATACGGATTGCTTCCTGACCATGCTGTTGCGGCGCCTGAGGGGTCGCTTCTTCCAATCAGATAGAGGTCTGCCGGTGGCGAGCTCGGCCAGGTGGCGCTGCCGACATTGTAGGGCTTGGTGCGGTCCCAAGTGTCGGGGTAGGTCCGAATGAACGGATTGCTCCACGCGGCATATTGCGTCTTATAGACGTCGGGTGCGATCAGGTTGGCGTTGTCGGATTCTTCACCTTGTCTGACGGCCGTCTGACCGGTGGCGGGTTCGCTGCTCACTCGGGTTGGCTTGAACTGCACCAGTGGCAGAATTCTGGGAGGATCGCCCGTGATCGGCGCCAGTGGATTGGCTCCTCCGTAAAGGGTTGTTTGGGTTCCCTTGTCGTAGATCGGCTGAATCATATCACTGTGGTCAATGCCGGAAACGACCGTTCCAGCATTGATCCAGTTCTGAATCATCTGCGCTTTTGTCGGATCGCCCGGCTGAGCCGTTGAATACACGGGCGCCTCCGTCGGGTCAGACACGTCAAAGAAGTCCGGGTAGTCAAAGGCCGCCGACGCGCTGTTCAGGCTGTGGAGCAAAAGGCTGGTCTGCCTTGCCTTTGCAGATTCGCCGGTGATGTAAGACGCGGGAGGGACCGTTTGGTTGGGCAAACGAGATGTGTCATAGAAAAGCAATTTATTGACCACATACTTGCCCAGCCCGGCATCGTATACGTAGGGCTGGACTTCAGCCCTCCACAGCACGAAAAGGTTCTCATCGCCGCTGGCAGCTTGGGCAAGAAGGCTGTTGTATGGGTTGTGATAAGGGTTTGCCACCGAAATGCCAGGAGTTGTAGTGGCCTTCAGCGGGTTCCTGAGGCCGATCCAATAGCGGACGATCGTGGATCCGGGCGCCACGGGCAAGACGATTTGCCCCTTTGGAGCCCGGAGCGTGGGGTCAATCTTTCCAGTCGTGGGATTAATGAACCCCGAGGTGGATGGGTCTCCCTCAGCCGGCTTGAGAAGATCCAGCTTGCCGTAGGGCAACAGAACCGTCGAATACAGCTGCGGATCCGTCGTCAAAGCCCTAAAGGACGGGACGGATACGGCGATGGATCCCTTCATCCCCGAGTTATCACGCACTCCCGCGCTGTTGCTGATCTCTCGCGCAATCTGCTCGCCCAATCTCCTCGAGCGATCTTGCGCCTCCGCAAAAGCTGCAGCCTGCCGGCTGATGTTGATCGATTGAACCAAAGGGATCACGATGAGGGTCATCAGAATCGCCGTGATGGCCATGACCGTGATCAGTTCGATCAACGTGAAAGCGCTCTGCCGGAACCTAGCCCCAATCCGATGGCTCACAGGTTGTCACCCCTCTGAACCACCGTATCCAACGTGGATCGTCGATATCCCATTTGGTATTTGCGCAAGGCTTCAAGGTTGGCCATCGAATCCGTTCCGAGCGTGAATGCTTCGGAGTTCCAAAGGGCCCGAGCGGTCATGGAAGCTCCCTTCACATCCTTGACCGCATAACCGAATGCCGTGGGCGTGGTTACGGAATCAAGCGTTACGTCCAGCTGGGAAAGGTCGGTTGCGGCAAGGGTGGCGTCCACATACGGCAGCCCCAGTGAATCCGGCGTAGATGCCGTGATGAGATAATCCTGATCCCGAATGATCTTGATCGTCGTGTCGGTTGCCTTGTATATCAATTCGCCGATCCTGACTTTTTGGTTCAGGTCTGCCCACGGAAAGTAGATTCGGGTTGGAAGTCCCCCGAACGCCGAGGTGCCGCCAACATAGAATTGCCCGGCGTTCGGCACCGAATAAGTTTGAAGGTATTGAGAAGCCGACTTCAGCAATTGAACGGACCAGTCGAGGTTGCCCATGTAGAGCGCTCTGACGTTTCTGCCGGCCGCATGCACCGTTTCCACACGGTTGGTTCCGTCCGGGTAGACGAGCTTCATGTCCGCGCTCAAGAACGTGACCAAGCCCCCAGACTTATCGATCGTATAGCCTCCTTGCTTGCCACCTGGTATGTAATACGAGGGCAGGTAGATGCCGCCGGTCTCCATGTCGATCAAAGCAAAATCCCGGTTTTCAGTGGAGGCCAGGTCTCCGTCCGCAGGGGTTGAATTTGGCGGGTAATAGAGGGACAAATTCAGACCCCCAAAAATTGATCCGTCGGCTGTTTGATTGCCCTGAACCCTCAAACCTGAAAGGGTGAGCTTGTATTGGCGAGGATCTGTGTCCGGGACGCGAAAGTCATCGTGGATGATGCGCCAGTCGAAAACGTCATAGGTGACCCTTGCCGTCAACGGGACTCGGCCTTCCGGACGAGATTCAAAGTAGTTGTAGCCGGCCGGGCTGAACAGCAATTGGCCGAGTTCCCAGTCCAGCACTTCGTACTCGTAGGGGCGATTGGGCTTGCCCGAACCGTCCAAGGTGAACCCCGTGCCGCCTAAGGCGATGGGCTTTACCTGTACAAACTCCCGGGCCACTCGAATGGATTCTGGTTCGACGCTGTCCAGGGTCTCACCGGAAGCAAGGTTTGCAATTCCATTCGCAATGACCGTGCCCGTCGAGTCGTACACGTTGCCCCGTGCGCTCATATCGATCTGCTCGAAACCACCGCTGGGGTCCCCATATGAAATAACCGTCGTCACCACATCACGTCGACTCACATTGCCCGTGCTTCCCTTGACCCACACACTCATGGAAACTCGAAAGATGATGTCGTCGACGCCAGGTGCAGTGCCTGGTGTCTCTACCGAAGCGGAAATCAACCTGGGCAGGTACAGCGTTGCAACGGTGGGAACATCGTCCACCGGTACCTGGCTCGCGTGGTCGATGTAGAACAAGTAGGGTGGGTTGGTCCCTGAGGCCGGCGCCCCCTGATTCTCAATCAGATCGGCTCCATAGACCTCAAAGGCAGGTTTGTAGTGCACGGTCGACGGGTGTCCGGAAGACGTCAAAACCGGCGCGAAAGTCAAAGTCATGAAGCCGCCGAATTCGTTGCCGACCGCACGAGGCGCGGGAACCCGGTGGCCCTCACCGACGATCCGTCGCATCACGTTGGGGCCACTGACGTACGGCCAATATCCGACTGCATTGCTCCCAGAGTCAAGGATCACACCGTTGGAATCCATCGTGACCCCCAGCGGCGTGTAATCTTCGGAGCGTCGTGTGGGATCGGAATCGACAACCATGACCCCGCCTTGCATCGTGTATTTCACGGGCAAGATTTGCTCAGGCAGGCCGTCGGCCCTCGCCGCCATTGCCGTCAGAAGCGACGAATTGAGTTGCTGACTCACGCCTTGGTTCCTGGACTGGACCAACAATCTAAGGCCGCCCGGAAAGACCTGCACGATGGCGAGGATCCCGATCAGAAACACGACGATCACGACCAATATCTCGATCAACGAGGTGCCTGAAAGTCTGCGGCAACGCGTCACTCGCCTCGTATGGGGCTCGGTCGAGCCATGTCGGTTGAAGTTCAACAAAATAAAGTCTTTCCAGACGATCCGATCAAGGCGTAAAACGCCAAGATCGATCGCTAACGTCCAAGGAGTCCGCGGGCTTCGCACCGCCGCCAAGGAAGAGCACGATGTCACGCTTCACGTGGCTGACCAAGCTCGTTACGATCCAAGAGCTCGGCGAGGACGTGGGATCGTTCCCCGTATTTGACGGGACAATCGATCGATAAATCTTGCCGTCCGAGCCGACCACCCTGTCGCCCTCATTGTAAGTGGCGCCGGAGTTCCATGGCGATGCGCCATTGTCATATTCCCGGAAGAAGCTGTCCCAAGTGAGAACCGTATTTTCAGGCGGGTCGTCGTAACCGAGCTGCCTCGGATCGTCGTGGGCGTTGCCCTTTGAAGACCCCACCGAAATGCTCGGCGTGCCGTCGGCTCCCAATCCCCAACGGGTCCAGAACAAGGCGTAACGCAACTCCACTTGCTTGGTGTCACCCGGCAGTGTCACAGTGGCCACGTCATAACCGCTTACGTTATAGAACTGGGCCTTGATGCACTTGTTGGATCCCGGTGTGTCGCCGGGGCAATCGGACAGGGTGGGATCGATCAGTTCGTTACGATTGGCCGCTGCGTCGCCCAACGGATCAGGCAAGGGTCGAACGACGGTAGTTGTGGGCCCAAACGCTTGCCTGGCGCGGGAGTCGTCGTCGTAGAAGCAATTTGGGTCGGTGCATCCGGTCGGGGTTTTTCCCGTCGTGTCGACAATTCCATCACCGTTCAGGTCAAATACCGGCGCAGACTTGTAGGGCCTGGCGTCCTGGTTGGGCCATACCGCCGTTGTGTACAGTTTGATGTCGACGCGGTCCATAGCGGGCTGCAATGTCTTCAAGGCGTCGACTCGCCTCGGATACATGAAACCGATCGCCTGATCAGCCGGAACCACGGTGTTTGGCGGCCCAGACATGTACAAGGAGGCGTACCCAAGGATGGCGGGTGGATAGCCGCCTTGATCGACCTTGTAGAGCGCCAGCGCAGAGCGCAAGGCGTTCAAGTTCGAGGTGTCTGAATTTCTATAAGCCGAATCTCTGACCCTCCCCATAATCGGAAACGTGATCGCCGCCAAGATGGCGATTATCGCGATAACCGTCAGAAGCTCAATCAGAGTGAAGCCTTTGGTTCGAATCATGCGAACAATGCCCCGCTCTCCCAGCTAGAATAGACCGCCGCCCAGCCGGATTTGTTCCAGCAGGGCAGGGCCCCCTGTGACCCATTTCGAATATGCATTCCACCCTCCCACAAGCGGGCCTTGAAAAACAGTCGCAACGATCGCACCCAGCGCCAGGTAAGGGCCGAACGGGATCATAGTCGGTTCTACCTCAAAATCGTCCATTTCCTGTACCGGCATGAAGGGGTCTTCGCCGAACCAGGCCATATACAGTTTGGGTGCGAACAGGCCGATGACGTCAATGCAAAGCACGTAACCGAGTCCAGACAATAGCAACGATTTGAGTGACTCTGGCGGCGGAGGCTCGTCATCGTCTGACTCCCTCGCTTCAAGCGTCACTGCGTCGGAGTCGACGGCTGAACCATGGACGTTGCCTCGGGGCTTGAATATCATCACTTGTGCGATGCCGAGAACCGCACCCAAGACCACGGCGAGCCCGAAACTGAGCACTGCGACGCCCGGAAACAGAAGCGCTCCAATGCCTCGCGCCATCTTGATGTCGCCATGCCCCATCGCGTCCTTTCGAAAAACGATTCTTCCCAGCAGAGCAATGAACCAAATGCTGAACACACCCAACAAGCCGCCGGCAACGCTGCTTGGCATGCCCCACGTGAACGCCCTGGCATCGTGAGAGTAGTAGAGCCAGCCGTTGTACGCCAGCCCGCAAAATAATAGGAACGCGTTGACTTGGTCAGGAATGATGTAGAACTCGATGTCGATGAAGATGACGGCCACGAGCGCCGAAGCCGCCGCAGCGTAGGCAAAAGCCGTCGCAGGTTGCGATCGAAGAACCAGATATTGATACCAAATCCCGCCCCATATTGCGCCGTTGATCAATTCCACCAAGAAGTAGCGGGCGGCAACCTTGACCTTGCAGTATCGGCACTTTCCGCCCAGAAGCAGCCAGCTAAGGAGGGGAAAGAGATCGAGGAAGCCGAGCGGGTGCTTGCAATTTGGGCAAAAGCTTCGCGAAGGTTCTGAAAGCGAAATGCCTCGCGGCATTCGATAGATCACAACGTTGAGGAAGCTTCCAATGGTTGCCCCCAGGAAGAGGCCGACGATCCATGTCCACCCGTACATCATGTCTTCAACACTTTAACCTATTGACTCTCGGTGATCGGTTCGATAAATCCGAAAGCCTGCCAAACGGTGTTCGTTTCGGCAGGCTTTCAATCTGCGACTGGTGGGAAATGGCTTAGTCGTCTTTGCCAGCCCCAGACATGTCTTTGATGAGTTGTACGAGGGGAAGAAACATCGAAACGACGATGAATCCCACCATCGCGCCCAAACAGACGATCATGATCGGCTCCAGAGCGGCCGTCAACGATGCAAGCTGTGACTCGACATCAGCCTCGTAGAAGTCGGCAATCTTCTGCAACATGTAGTCGAGCGATCCAGATTCTTCACCTACGCCGATCATGTGGACGACCATGGGAGGGAACAGCTTCGAAGCCTCAAGCGGATCTCCAATCCGGTCGCCCTCACGGATGCGAGCCCTCGATTCAAGAATGGCGTCAGCCATGATTGCGTTGCCCACCGTGCCTGCGACCGTTTCCATGGCCTGCAGGATCGGGACGCCCGAAGTGAGCAACGTACCCATCGTGCGGCTGAAACGAGCCAAGCAGACCTTGTGGTGCAACTTGCCGAAGACGGGTGCCTTCAGCCGCATTCGATCTGCAACGCGCCTGCCAAACCTCGTGCCGACAAACGCTTTCCATGCAAAGAAAAGACCCATGCCGGTGAGGCCCATCATCCACCAGTAGTGGACGATTGCATTGGACAGGTCGATCAAGAACTGCGTGGGTCCGGGCAAGGTGTCAGACTTCATTCCAAGGTCTTTCAAAATTGCCGCCCATTGGGGAATGAACCAGGTGACCAAGAAACCAACGATGACGAGCGAAAGGATGCCGACGAGCGCTGGGTAAGTCATTGCCGCCTTGACTTTACGGCGAAGTTCAACGTCCTTCTCAAGGAATTGGGAAAGCCGTTGAAGCGATTCTTCCAAAACGCCGCCGACTTCGCCCGCGCGAATCAAGCCAAGAAAAAGGTTATTAAACGCCTTGGGGTGCCGTTGCATCGCTCGGGATAGGCTCTCGCCACCTTCAACGCGCTCACCCACATCAAGGAGAATCTTTTTAAGCTTTGCATCCTGGGTCTGTCGACCAAGAACGTCCAAACAACGGACGAGCGATACGCCTGCGTCAACCATCGTTGAGAACTGGCGGCAAAACACGGCCAAGTTCAGCAGCTTGACCTTTCCGTAGCTCTTCTGTCTCGTTCCGCGCGAGCGGATCATCGAAACTTCAGTAATCGTGAAGCCCTGCTCTTCAAACCTCTTTCGAAGCAGGTCTTCGCTTTCGGCCTCGGCGGTGCCCTTTTGGATGCCGCCGCTTGCGTCTCGGAAAGTGTAACTGTAGACAGGCATGTGTTCTCCTGGGCGTTAACGCCTCGTCGGGGTGGAAGTGGCTGAAGCAGACGCGTTACTGATCATCTTACGAAGTTCCTCTTGATTGTTGCACCGAGTCATGCAATCTTCCAAGGAAACATATCCCTTTAGGTAAAGATCTCGCAAACATTGATCCATTGTAATCATGCCTGCACCCGCGCTGGTTTGAATCGTCGAGGTTATTTGGTGCGACTTTCCTTCTCGAATGAGGTTTCGCACAGCCGGGGAAGCGATCATGATTTCGTTTGCGGGCACGCGGCCGGGGGCTCCAACCCTTGCCAGCAATTGTTGTGAAATGATCGCCACCAAGTTGTTTGACAGCTGGACACGAATCTGCTCTTGCTGAGCGGGGGGGAAGACGTCGATCATTCGGTCAACCGATTCCGCCGCATTGTTGGTGTGCAAGGTGCCAAAGACCAAGTGGCCGGTTTCAGCGGCCGTTACGGCTAAGCCAATCGTTTCCATGTCGCGCATCTCACCGACCAGCAGGATGTCCGGATCTTCTCGCAAAGATGCCCGCAGCGCGTTGGCGAAGCTCTTGGTGTCGGCGCCGACTTCGCGCTGGTTGATGAGACACTGCTTGTGTACGTGCAGGTACTCGATCGGGTCCTCAATGGTGATGATGTGCTCCGCGCGATTCAAGTTGATGTGGTTGATCATCGCGGCGAGCGAGGTCGACTTGCCCGAACCGGTGGGGCCTGTGACCAGAATAAGCCCACGAGGTCGCTCCGTGATGGTCTTCAAGATCGGAGGCAGATTCAAATCTTCGACCGTCGGAATCTTCTGCGCAATCAAACGGAACGCTGCCGCAACTGCGCCTCTGTCCCTGTCGATGTTGACGCGGAAGCGGGCACGCCGGGGAAGCGTGTAAGAAAAGTCAAGCTCGAACGTCGTCTCAAATCGGTTAATGTTCTCGTCCGACAGGATGTCGTACATCATTCGCTGAGTGTCAGTCGGCGCGAATTTCTCGAAATTCAAGCGCTTGAGCTTGCCGTCTTCGCGGATGACGGGCTCCGAGTGCGCACAAATGTGGAGGTCCGACGCGTTCCGATCCACGACGATGTGAAGCAATTCGTCAATGTGCAGATCTTCGAGCGTTTGCGGTTTGCCCCCGCCTTCTCGGTATGAAATTTCCTCCGGTTTTGGGGGTTGAGCGGGCATCGGAGGGGCTTGTCCGGACGCCGGCGGAGCCTGGCCCGACACGGGCGGGACGCTCCCAGGCTGTGACGCTGAATTGTTCTGCTGCATATCCTTATATGATTCCTTAATAAATGGCGGTTAAGCCGCAATTGAGATTATTTAGTATCCAGCCGTAAAGACGACTCGCATGACCTCTTGTGGATCGGTCAATCCCATTAAAACTTTCGCGAGGCCGTCCTGACGAAGCTCTTTCATTCCGTTCGCTTTGGCTGCCTCCTTGATGTCGTTCAAAGGCGCTCTGCGAACGACCAACTCCGCGATTTCTGAGTTCATGGTCAACAGCTCATGGATTCCTACGCGGCCTCGATAGCCTGTGTCGCGGTTGTCTTCATGCGGAGTGCCTCGGAACAGCGTCACCATTTCGTCAGGGCTATCGGTCACCATACCGAATCGTCGTAGGTCTCCCGCCGGCACTTCATACGCCTCTTTGTGGTCCTGATCAATTCGGCGAGCAAGTCGTTGGGCGAGGATGCCCATCACCGTAGCGGCGATGAGGTACGGCTCAACGCCCATGTCGATCATACGAAGGGTGGCTGAAGGGGCATCGTTCGTGTGCAGAGTCGAGAGGACCAAGTGGCCTGTAAGTGCCGACTCAATGGCGATTTCTGCCGTCTCAAGGTCGCGGATTTCTCCGACCATGATGATGTCGGGGTCTTGTCGCAGAAAGGCGCGAAGGGCCGTGGCAAAGGTGAGGCCCGCTTTCCGGTTCATTTGAACCTGTGAAATTCCGTTGAGCTGATATTCGACCGGGTCTTCAGCCGTCACGATGTTCACGCCGATCGTGTTGAGCTGATACAAAACTGAATAGAGTGTTGTGGTCTTGCCCGAACCCGTCGGACCTGTGCAGAGGAACATGCCGTTTGGCTGGCTGCTCATCTCTTCGATCTTCAGCTGATTCTCTTCGCTGAAGCCCAACTTTCCTAGGCCGATTTGCGTTCCGGACTTGTCCAAGATACGCATAACGATCTTCTCGCCGTACGGAGTCGGAATTGAGTTGACACGAAGGTCGAGTTCTTTGCCACTGTGTCTGACCTCAATGCGGCCGTCTTGCGGGACGCGCCGCTCGGCAATGTTCATTTCCGCCATGATCTTCAAGCGGCTGATGAGTGCCGACAAGAGGTTTTTGGGAATCGTCATTGCTTCCATCAACACGCCGTCAACGCGGTAGCGAACTCGTACCGACTTGGGCTGAGGCTCCACGTGGATGTCCGATGCTCGGTCGGTGATGGCCTGCTGGATCAACGCGTTGGCGAGCCTGATGATCGGCGCCTGCTCCGCCATCTTCTCGCCGTCGTCGTCACCTTCGTCGTCATCCTTGGCGGAGCCGCGCTTGACGCCAGCTTCGGCGATCGCCTGCCGCATGTCGGCAAGGCCCATTGGCGAGGCGGCGGAGCCGCCGGCGGGTTCCTTGGTCGCAGGCGCGGAGGAGCCATTTTTGGCCGTTTCGGGTGCTCCGTTGACGACTCCGCCTCCGTAATATTTCTTCAGCGCGTCGTCGATGGCACCGGGTACGGCGAGAACCGGGATCACTCTGCATCCCGAAGCCATTTGAATGTCGTCGATGGCCTGCAGGTTGTTTGTATTCTGCATCGCCACGTACAGGTTGTTGTCCTGTTTCTTCACCGGGACGACCGCATGGTTCTTGGCGATTCGCTCGGGGAGGGCGTTTATGGCGGAGGAATCAATGGTGACGCGATCAAGGTCGGCAAAGGCAATGCCGATCTCTTGGGCCTTGGCCTGCAACACCTCCCTTTCCCCAACCATTCCAAGTTCAACGAGAACTTTTCCTAGGTCTGGGTTTTTGGTTTGTTGCTGAACCTTTTGCGCCTCTTCGAACTGCTCCTGCTTCAGAAATCCTTTCTGAACCAGGAACTGCACCATTGACACGCGCGGCAGAGCCATTCTTCTTTATTTCACCTCGGCAAGCCAACTCTCTTCAGGCACGAGCAAGTCGACCCGACCGACACAAGCGGTTAGTTTAGACCAAACATCGATGCGATCGCGGCTGGTGACACTGTTCGTGTCGCCATTTCCTTGACGCTTGCTCCTTCGAAAATCGTTCGCCATACTATCTTCTTCCAGGTATCCCTGACAGATTCATGGGTGGCCTTGCACTATTCATCGCTGAAGGGATTTCCGGCAAAAGCGCAAATGGGTCTGGACGATGTCTGTCGCTTGCGGATGGAACCGAAAATTGCGACGGATGCGATCTTAACTTCCCCGTACTCCAAAGTAGCCCCCAATGATGCCTGGAATGAAGCAAATTTCACCTTCAAGTTGCCCTTGAGAAGGAACCCTCATTGCCATCCTTAATGCAATCCTAACAAAGTCCCTTTTTGACTTGCAAGAACTGGGCCAAATCCGCTTGCCCGCGGTTGCCCCCGCAACCGGCAAAATTACAGTATGTTGGAAGACAAATTGTGGCGCTTTGTTCCAACCGCTTCCGAGTCTGTTTCGCGGTGTTCGATGCCCTCAAACGGGTAAAAAACTATCTTGCTCCGAACCCATGTCGCCAACCTGATCTCTGCCGCCGTCCATTCGCTCATCGAAGCGGGCGATTTGCCGCGTATCGACGTGCCGGTCGAGATCACCGACACCAAGAGCGCCGACCACGGCGACTATGCTTGCAACTTCGCCCTAATCGCCTCAAAATCGGCGGGAATGAATCCGCGGGCCATAGGAGAAAAGTTGCAGCAAGCCTTGGCGCCGCAGCCTGACTTCGAAAAAATGGAGGTCGCCGGGCCTGGCTTCCTGAATTTGAAGCTCAAGCCTGAGTTCATCGCGGGATATGTCGACAAGATCCTTGCATTGGGTGAAGCAGAGCTGTCCAAGTCCACCACGGCCAATCCAAAGAGGCTGAACGTCGAATTCGTATCCGTCAATCCAAACGGACCCATCACGGTGGGGTCGGGTCGCGGCGCCGCCTTCGGCGACACGTTGTGCAGGGTGTTCGAAGCGGTCGGACACGAAGTCGATCGCGAGTATTACATCAACGACGGCGTGAACAGCGAGCAGATGCGCCTGTTTGCGGAGTCAGTCAAACACTATTTCCTTCAAGCGCTTGGTCACAAAAGCACGATGCCGGAGAAGGGGTACCAGGGTGACTACGTGCGCGATGTTGCTCACGAACTGAAGGAACTTCACGCCGCCGTCACACCTGAGGCGGGTCTCGACGACTTTCGCGAGCATTCACAGAATCTTATGCTGAAACGGCAGCGCGACGACCTCTCCATCTTCGGAGTCAACTTCAAACGCTGGTTCAGCGAGCAATCGCTTCACGATGAAGGCAAAGTTGAAGTGGCGTTGAACAAGCTTCGCGCCAATCACACCGCCGATGACGAGCCGTACAGCGTTGAGTTCGTCACCGAAGGCAAGGAGCGCGTCACTCAGAGGAAAGAACACGAAAAGGGGCCCCTTTGGCTGCGCTCGACGAAATACGGCGATGACAAAGATCGCGTCCTGCTTCGCAGCGACGGCCGCCCCGCCTATATTGCCGCCGACGTTGCCTACATGGAGAACAAGTTGGGTGAGCGAGGCTACGACAAATCGATCGTGATCTTGGGCCCGGATCACCACGGCTACATCGGGCGCATGAATGCGGTCTGCCAGGCGCTCGGCTATCCGCCCGACCGCTTCGAGATCATCATCTTCCAAATCGTCCGCTTCGTAAAAAACGGCCAGCCTGCCCCCATGCGTAAGCGCGACGGCAACATCTACGAGCTTCGCGACCTAATTGAAGAGTTGGGCGCCAACGTCGCCCCCCGAGCTTTAAAGGAAGAGCAGAGAAGGACGGGAGCCGACGTCACCCGTTTCTTCTATTTGATGCGCTCGCACGAGACACACATGGATTTCGACATCGACCTTGCCACCAAGCAGAGCGATGAAAACCCCGTGTTTTACGTCCAATATGCTCATGCACGCATTTGCTCGGTCTTAAAGAAAGCCGCCGAAGCAGGCATAAATTTGGAAGCGCTCAGAGAGCCAAATTCCTACGCCAAAGCGCTGTCGGACCCCCGCGAACTCGCCCTCATCAAGAAGATTCTAGACCTCCCGTTCGAGACGGCCCGTTGCGCTGAAGATTACGGCGTCCACCGCCTGACAACTTTTGCCGTTGAATTGGCAAGGACCTATCACCACTTTTACGACGGCTGCAGGGTCATCCAACCGGAGCAGGTCGATCTGAGTCGAGCGCGAGTGCAACTTTGCGAGGCGACAAGGATCGGCCTGAAGGCCACCCTGAACCTGCTCGGAGTCTCGGCCCCCGAGAGGATGGACCGCGCTGCCGCCGAGATCTAGCAGAAGCCAAGCTTTTCTCGGCGACCCCTGCGACGTCGCTCCACGTCATCGGATGCGTCGCAGGTATTCGATCGTGGCGTCGAATGCGTAGGTGGCCTCATGAACGCTTCCGCTGACAACCTTGAAGACCAACATAAGAGCCAGGAAAGACCCTCCGTTAGCGCCCATGCGAGGGCATGTAACGCGAGGTCCAGAAGGGCCCGGGCAAAGAGAGCGAGGAGTATTCCCAACATGATCTGGTGCGGAACCTGGCCGAGCCGAGTCGGCGTCCATATCCGATTCGGCAGGGGCCTTGCGCAATGCGTGCCGTCGTGGGCAAGAGCACCATTGATCCGGATTGTCCGAACGGCCAAAGGTCATCTCGATTCGGAAGCTCAGATTCTTAGTCAAAAGCCCACTAAGACCCGTATAAATATCGAGAATTGGCAAAATGGTGCTCTTTTATGCTGTGAAAATCAAATACAAGAGCATATAATGTTGTTATGGCCATCGACGCAGTGGATCAGGAAATTCTGAACATCCTCCAAAGGGATGGGCGCATTACCAATGCGGAACTGGCCACGCGGGTTGGGCTGACACCCGGTCCGACGCTCGCTCGAGTGGGGAAGCTCGAGGCGGGCGGTTACATTCGGGGCTATGTGGCTCTCGTTGATAGGGATCGTGTCGGCCTGCCTGTCACCGCCTTCGTGTCCGTCATTTTGAAGACGCATGGCAACGCCGTTGCACGCGAATTTCTTGCCCAAATGGCGGCGCTCCCAGAGGTCTTAGAGTGCCATCACATTGCCGGCGATGAGGATTACCTCCTGAAAGTCGTTGCCGCCAATCCGGCAGACTACGAATCTTTCGTGCTGAACAAGCTTATGGAGATTTCGGATGTGCAACGCATCAAGACCACAATCGTACTCTCATCCCCCAAGATCCAGACGGCTGTGCCTATCAGACCTGAATTGAAGGTGGCGATATGACGGTCGAAGCACCAGTGCAGTTCGGCGTCCTTGCATTTTCTTCGCTGTTCGCGATGGTGAACCCGGTTTCCGCCGCCCCGATTTTTGTGCAACTCACGCGCAACCGCATCGAAAAACGGAAGCAAACGGCCGTCAGAGCGTCGTTCACAGCTCTGGTTGCCTTGGCCCTGTTCGCAAGCGCGGGCGGCGCGATTTTCGGATTTTTCGGCATCACCGTGCCAGCCTTCCAAATCGTCGGCGGCCTGCTGTTCACGATTTCTTCCCTTCGCGTTCTACAGGGAATTCCCGAGCACAGCGAGGAGTCGATGACGGACAGCGCGGATCCAAGCGTCGTTCCCATAGGCATCCCACTTATCGCCGGCGCGGGTTCAATCTCGACCGTCATGGTTCTTGCTGGCCAAGCGCGGGGACAGCTCTACTCGGCCGCGCTCGGCGCCGCAATCCTGCTCAACGTCATCCTCACGCTCGTCATTTTGCTTGCTGCTCCGCGCATCGTGGCCAAAATCGGCTCTTCAGGTCAAGAGGTGATGGCGAAGATTATGGGCTTGCTCACGGCAGTCATTGGCGTGCAATTCATCATCAACGGCGGGACAACGGTAATCACAGAGTTGCTCCGTCAGCGTTGAACCCAGTCGCGCCCGGTCGGAATCGAGCACTCACTTGGGCTCAAGCAAGTTCTTGCCAAACCTCGGGGACGCCGCCGGCGTCGAATCTTCGCACTCTGTTCGAGGCCCACTCCACGTACCATGAAGTGCGCTTGCCGAAGGTTTGAGGACGCTGAGCCATAATGAAGCCCTATGGAAATTGTGGTTCCGGACGAGTGGAAGTACCTTTACGTCCAGAACGATCAACGGCCGGTTGTCAAGATACCTGCCGCTGTGTTGCGGCAGAAGGCCCTGGAGGTTGAAAAGATGACCAAGAAGACAGGGCTACTCGTCGATGGGATGCTTCGCATTATGAAACAGGCGAACGGAGTCGGGCTTGCGGCGCCCCAGATCGGCGTGTTGCAACGGATCATCGTCATCGCTCCGCACGGTGTGAAGCCCCAAGCTCTCATCAACCCGGTCATTGTTGAATCGGCGGGGGAAGTCGAGATGGAAGAGGGATGCTTAAGCATCCCTGGACTGTACGGCAATGTTACGCGACCCGAATCCGTGGTGGTCGAAGCGATGGATCGCCGCGGCCGGGAGTTCACCTATGAATTGGAAGGAATGCCAGCCCGGGTGGTCCAACACGAAATCGACCACTTGAACGGCATCCTTTTCATCGATAAGGCGGCCCCTGCCACACTTCACTGGGCAAACCCCGACCGGCACCTTGATGAAAACGAGTAGCCTGGATTCAACACCTCCGGCGATCGCTTGCCATTGATTGCTTAATTGTTCACGCAGAGATGAAGATCGTCTTTTTCGGCACCGGTTCGTTTGCGGTCCCTGCAATGAGGGCCGTGGCGAAGGATGTTGCCCTGGTGGTGACTCAACCGGATAGGCCATCTGGTCGAGGCTTTCATTCCAAACCGTCTGAGGTGAGACTTGCAGCACTCGATCTTGGTCTTCCAGTCGCCGCTCCAGAAAATGCGAAGGATCCTGATTTCGTCGAGAAGATCAGATCGATCAATGCTGACGCACTCGTCGTTGCGAGCTACGGCCAAATACTGCCGCAGGCTCTCCTGGATTCGGCCAGGTGCGGCGCAATCAACCTGCACGGGTCTTTGTTGCCTAAGTATCGCGGTGCGGCGCCAATCCAGCGCTGCATACAAGATGGAGACCATAAGACCGGCGTGACGCTGATGCAAATGGATAAGGGAATGGATACGGGAGATGTCATAGCGATCGGTAGGACGGACATAGACCCTGATGAAACGTACGGCGAATTGCAGATTCGACTCGCGAATATGGCCTCAGAGATGATCCGCTTATGGATGCCCCGGATCGATGCGGGCGACTACCCCCGAGAGGCGCAAGACGCTTCCTTGGCCACGATCGCCCGAAAAGTGGAAAAGTCTGAAGCTCTTTTGGTCTGGGACAAACCAGCCGCCGGTGAATACGATCGGTTCAGGGCCTTCACTCCGAGCCCAGGCGCATTTCTTCGCACGAGCCTTGGAATCGTGAAACTGTCGAAGGCTCATAGGGCTCAAGTCGGAGGTACACCCGGATCCGTTTTGACCGGCGGTGCGGGATGTCTCGTTGCCTTTGTGGATGGCAGTTTGGATTTGCTGGAAGTTCAACCCGAAGGCAAACGGCGCATGTCGGGCCGCGACTTCATGAATGGCTTCAGGTTGCGTCCAGGCGCAAGTCTGCGATAATACGCTCGAACCTCAATGGAACCAAAACAACCTCTCATCAACCACAAACTGGTCGTCCGGTCTGGAATCCTCATGATCGCTCTACTGGTCCTGTTCTTTGGTTACGCGTGGCTTAGGAATAGGGGTGCAGACATTGACTTGGGCGCCGCGGACACCAAGTATTGGTTTGCAGCCCTGGAATACACGCAGGGTTCGGGATCGCAAGCTGTCGTGATCAAGCCCGATGGAACCGTATTGAGGAGTCCGGGCTACAAGCCGGGAGCTCACGATAGGGATGTCGTCTGGCGTCCCGACGGCAATCGGATCTTCTTCAGCAGCGACCGATCAGATGAGGGTTTCAACATCTACCGCTGGAATTTGGCGACGGGAGTCGTTGAGAAACGCACCTTGGGCAAGCTATCAAAATCCAATCCATCGTTTCCGAGCGCCGCCGCAGCTGTTGGAGCCAAAAATCCGCTCATGGTTTACAGTGGAATGGCCTGGGAACTCGATCCCGGCGAGGGCAAGGCTATTCAATTGGTGCCTCCAAAGGAGGGGAAGGACTCCGCCCAGGTTGACACTCGTGACGAAAGCAGCAGCGAGAAGGTCGGCGGCTTTGGGGAAGGGGCCGCCTACAAAGTGCGGGAAGCTCGCTATTTTGCCGGTAAGGACTGGGTCGCCGTCATCCGCCGGACCGATGAGGGAGACAGGTTGATCGTCCAGAGCATGCTCGATCCGCAGAGGCACCTGGCGCTGACGGCCGGTGACAAAGTGTTCATCGACGTTGATCCAAAAAGCGGAAAGCTGTTCTACTCGAGCATTGCGTTCCAATGGCCGGATCCAAACAACATCCCACCTCAGTTCGTGATCAATGGAGCTGCAAAGAAGCCATTTGTCCACTACGTCTCCATCTTTGACCCAGTTACGCCGGACGCAAACAATCTGCCCGTGATTGCGACGCAAAAGGACGACGCTTGTTTTTCGAACATCGCCCTTTCTCCCGACGGTGCGACGTTGGCCTGTACTGTCGGAGCCTACAAGGGTGGGGGCGAGTTCGTTGCGCGGGCGATCCTTGCGATGCCAGCTCAGCCTTCGGGTGTCCAGCAATCTGCCACCATTTTTCCGACTGCGAACGCTCCCAAAAACCTGCAGATCACAAACCTAAGCTGGAGCCCAGATGGCCGCCACGTAGCGTTTGGAGTGATCGACAAAGCCGGTGATCGCGAAATTTGCGTCGTGGACAAAGACGGCGGTGGGTTCAAAGAAGTGACCAAGGGCAAAGGAAAATTCGGCATGCCGAAATACAGCCCTCAGTAGGGACGTTCAAGCATGCTTGACGGTGACGGTGCCAGGGGAATCTTCCTTGCCCCTGACCGTCACGTGGATTGGGACGAATTGCTTTGCCACCCAAACACTCGTCAGAAAGCGTCCTGTGAGCCGCGAGGTCTTAAAGGTTGTGTCCCCGTCCGCAAGGATCGCGGGGATCAGCAAGAGATCAGCAAGGTAAGGGTCCACCGTGGCATCACCTTCCATCCAAGTCATCAGAGCATCGAAGGCGTGTTGCGCCAAGGATTCGATCCTGACGCCTTTCTGCCCCATAGCCGTGAACCCAGCGGCTGCGGCTTCGAATTGTGCCCACACCGTCACGTATGCACCTTGTCTGTCGCCATGGGTTCGGATTGCCTCCGCTTCGATAGGAATGCCAATCGTCTTGCCCATCAACTCCAAATGGGAAACGCCCCGCATGCCGACCGCAGAGGGCAGTTCGGCGGTTGTCACGGCGGCTCGGCACTGGACAAGCCGGCCCCGCGTGGCCCAGTTGATGCCGGTGATGGCGCTGGGCTCGATGTCCAACGACACTTCGCCCCTGGATTCGCGGCCGAATCCAGATAGACGCTGATCTGGAAACGCATAAAGCCCCAACTTGCGGTAAGCGTACAGCGCGACGTTTGCGAAGTAGTCGTAGGTCAAAACGTTCGAGCCATAGGTCTCACCTTCGCACGTTATCGCTGAGTAGCCATGCGAGCGTGCGAGCACTGGCAATAGGCTGGACAATACGACCAAGGTGTTTGGCGTACGATTGGAATCTGGCACTTCAAGAATGCCGGTTAGGCTGCGCGGCCGCGCAGTCGGATGGAATACCAGCGTGTCGCCGCCGATCTCTAATCCCGTACATTCGGCCTGGCAGGACTGCGCTATGGCCTTAGCAATGGCTAAGTCCTCAACGTCCAGGCCCGGGTAAGGCGTTCCCGATCGGACCGAAGCGATTTTGACTGATTGTTGGGTTAGCGCGGACATGGCCAGCGCCGTCCTTACCGTGCCTCCCCCGCCTTCCCCGTAGGAACCGTCGATGGTGACGAGCGAACCAGGGGACCTCATTAGATTTTCAGTTTGAAGATCATCCACTCAAGCATCTTCAAAAGGTTGGTGAAGATCACCAATAAAATCGCCGCCAGGAGAATGCCTGTAAAGGGAATGGTGGATTTCGTAACCATTTGCTCAAGGCCAATGTCCTTGAAGGTCATGTGCTTGTAAATGCTTTCCGTGTCCTTCACAAGCATGTTCATGACGTCATTCATTGGGGCCCAGAACATGACGGAGAATCCAAGGAAAGATACATTGATTACGAAAAGCCAGAGCCGATATTTGTGCTTCTGGTGTTCGTTGTAAATCACGCACTGTCGGCAACGACCTATCTTCTGGGTCAGGGTAAGAGTCTTGTTTTGCGGTATGTACTTGGCGGCCGCCAAGGCGTCCTTGGGAATGGCACGGTTTTCCATTGCGTTTCGGATGACCGCTTCCTCGCACATACAGCCAACTTTCTCCTTCCAGCAGCTTCTTTTCGCGTGGTAGATGGGACAACGCTCACGGACGAACTTGCGGCAGTACGGGAGCTGCCAGCATTTGCCCATGAACCTGTTTTGCGAACTGGCCTCTTCTTTTATCCCCTTGCCAAAGCGGAGTTGGTCGGCACGCATGCCGTAGCTCATTCGCTCTCTGACCCTGATGGCTATGTCGATCACCAAGACGATCGCCGCAATGACTGAGAAGACAGTCCCGGAATCTTGGAAGGCCTTAAACACTGCCAGCATCGCCGGATGGTGTTCAGGGTCATCGAACCCGGGAATCATGGGCAGATACATGGGTGCCAGGACGACCACCAAAGCGACGATCACTTGAATGACTGGCAGCTGCGGTTCTCGCCACCACACGACTGCAGAAGTAACGCCGAACACCAGAAGGCTCAACACAAGGCCGTTTTGGAGCAATCCCACATTCCCGAGGGCCGTTTGTAGGCGAGCAGCCTCATCGGGATTTCCCCCTGTGGTGAACGAATTGGCCAAGGCGATGAGTAAGCCAAAGGCCACAACCGCGACTCCGCCAGCGAGGGGCAGGAGCTTTCCGGAGAGCATTTCGATGAAGTCAACCAGCCGTTCAGAAGCTTCGCTCTTTAACTTCACGCCACCACTGCTGCTTGGCTTTCTCATTTTCCCTCGCGACTTATTTCTTGACTCGCTCCAAATAGCTGTCCGTTCGAGTGTCGATCTTGATGTAATCGTTTTCGTTGATGTGCAAAGGCACCTGCAACATCGCTCCCGTCTCCAGCTTCGCCATCTTGGACCCGCTGCCACTCACCGTATCACCCTTATAGCCCGGATCCGTCTCAACCACCTTGAGCTCAACGAAATTCGGCAATTCGTATCCTAAGACCTCTTCGCCGGCTACGAGGGCAACGATCTCCATGTCCTCACGCAGATACTTCGCTTGGTCGCCCAATTGAGATTCTGGAATGTGCATTTGCTCATAGGTGTCCATGTCCATGAGGATCATCTCACCGTTTTGACGATACAGAAACTGCATCTTCGCTTTTTCCACGAAGGCGGGCTCGACGCGTTCGCCTGCACGAAAGGTCTTTTCCAAGGTCGCCCCGGTCTTTATTTTGCGAAGCCTGGTCCGTACAAACGCGCCGCCCTTGCCTGGCTTTACGTGCTGGAATTCAACGATGGTGTAAACCTCGCCATCGAGGTAAAAGTGCATGCCGTTCCTAAAATCGCTGGTGTCTACCGCCAATGCTCAACATCTCCTTGGGAAAATCGAACTTTCATTATTGCACCCGTCTGCAACCCAAGCCTCAACCAGGCGGATTTCCCTCCCCATTTCAGCAATTTGGACACACCCTTTTGCCGGCGGGACATGATCCATTGCCAATAGGCGTAGACGGATGTGAAAATGAAATCGCTTAGGTGGATCGGATTTTTCTTGCTGAGTCTCGGTATCGCACACGCGCAATTCGTGTATCCGCGCCAGGAATACCATGCACATGAACCAGGGCTCTACACCGAAGACCCATTCATCGTCCACTACCGCAAAGAGTTTTTTGCTGTCTTCAGCGGCGATTTTGTCCGCTTTGAGAAGGCGTACGCCGAGATCAAGGCTATGGTCGCCAAGAATCCTCGTGACGCTAGAGCGCTGATATGGCTAGGCAACGGAGACACCGTTGAAGCGGGAATTCTTCGAGTGAAGCATCGGCAAAAAGAAGCGGAAGGATTGCTCAAGCTCTCTCGAAAAAGAATGGACAGGGCGGTTTCGTTGAGGCCGAAGGATCCCAACATCTATATGATGAGGGCGGCAACGCTCTACATACAGGGTGAATACTGGCCCGACGCATTGGTGCCGAAAACGGCATGGGCTGAGCTGCGCGACGATTGTCTCAAGTTCATCACGTACCTGGGACCGAAGCTGCCGCATGTGTCCGTTCACGTGCGAGGTGAAACGTATGGAGAATTGGGCATAGCGTATGTCAAGCTGGGTGAAACGGCCAAGGCCCGCGAAGCTTTTGCCAAAGTGGTTCAACTGGATCCAAACACAGATTACGCCAAACGCGCGAAGACTGAAATCGACAAGTTGGACCTGGGGCAAAGCGCCGAAGTAAAGTAAACGCGTGCTTCCCAGAGAATTGCGCGATGTGCCTCTCGAATTCGAAACCGAACGATTGGTTTTGCGTGCGCCGCTGCCTGGCATCGGTCCAGCCCTCTTCGAGGCCATCAACGCCTCCATGGCCGACTTGAAGCAATGGATGCCGTGGGCGCATGATGGGTTGACGCCAGAGACCGTTGAAGCCGAAGCTCGCCAGGCTTATGCCCGCTTCATAACCCGCGAGGATCTGAGGTTTCACATCTTTCTCAAGGGAAGTGACGCGGTCATCGGTGGAACCGGATTGCACAGGATCAACTGGTCAGTCCCACGTTTTGAGACCGGTTACTGGATCGACTCACGCCACACGGGACGAGGCTATGCGAGGGAGGCGGCCGCGGCCATGACGGACTTGGCCCTTGAGGGCTTGGGGGGCCGTAGGGTGGAGATACGATGCGACTCGACAAACGTGCGAAGCATTGCCATTCCAAGGGCCCTGGGATTTCAATTGGATGGCGAATTGAGGAACCACTTCCGCGCCTACGATGACGACAGCCAGCTTAGGGACATTTTGATCTTCTCAAAAATTCGCTGACTATCTCTTCCGTCTTGACAGAGCCGGATTCTCTCCGCATACTTGCCTGAATGAAACGTACCACCTTGTTACTCGCCTTGACTTTCGCCATCTCAGCATTCGCCGCAGATTCGTTGCACAAACAGTGGACCAAGACCTATGCGGGAATTGGAGGCATGTTCAACAAGCGAGACATGGCGACCTTCCAGAAGACCCTTGATAAAGACTTCGTCTACCTGGGCGAAGACGGCAAGAAGATGGATCGCGAGGCATTTATCAAAGCCGAGTGTGACCCGATTGCGTCCGCGAAGTGGTTTAAGTGCACGGTCAAGGTGACGTCCATCAAAGAGACGAAAGGTAACGTCGCCGTAGGTTACGACTGGCGCTATTCCCTGCCCGGATCAGATGCCAAAGGCAAGTTCACGACAGTCGGCAGGGAAATCGGCACGGATACCTGG
>CAZUCK010000031.1:0-30188 GCA_964619505.1 uncultured Fimbriimonas sp.
CTGAGACCTTCGCGCAAAGCGGGCATTTGTGCTCCTTGGCTTTTAATCGATTATGACATCCCAAGGCGGCCCGAGGCTACGGGGAGTAGCGTGTCAAGATGCGGTTGTGAGGAATCTCGCCGCGCTTGCATGGCTGGTGATCGTGGCAGCAGCCAGTCTAGGAGCTTGCCAGCTCATATCGAGAATTGCCATCACCCAAGCGGCATTCGGCCGAACTTGGGTGATCTTCAACGCAATGTTCAGCCTTGGACAGGGGCTGCTGGCATTGACCGCTCACTACTGGGTCACCGCCTCCGATAACAAATGGGGCGGATTGAAAAACAGACTCGCTTTCCAGGCGGTCATCGCGATCGTACTCGCCGCAGCCTTCGTAGGATTTACCTTTCTGATCTTGCAACCTCCAGTTGCGTTTCTGATCCCCTTTGGAATTATTTGCCTGCTGCTTTTCCAACGCTGGTTCGTCCCTTGATTGATGACGGACATGCATGAGTGGGTCACCACGGCAAACCATTTCGACGGCTACAAGGTCGTGCGCGGCTTCGGAATCGTGCGCGGATTGACGGTCCGCAGCCGCTCCGTTTTTGGAACCTTGGGGGCGAGCCTGCAACAACTGGCCGGAGGAAACATCAGCCTCTACACGGAATTGGCTGAGCAATCCCGGGCGGAAGCCTATGAACTGATGATCCAGCACGCCGCTGCAATGGGGGCTAACGCAATCCTTGCCGTCCGCTACGACGCCACCGAAATTGCCCAAGGCGTCACTGAGGTCCTTGCCTACGGGACCGCCGTCGTCATCCAACCCGTGTCCTAGCACATTGCCGTGCGATCGAAAACCTGCGTATAATGGTCTTCTGCTTGGGTTAAGGCTCGGGCAAGGAGACCGTATGCCGAAGTATGTCATTGAACGCGAGATCCCAGGCGCCGGACAGTTTTCCGACAGCGACATAACCGCCATTTCGCAAAAGTCTTGCGGAGTCCTCAATGAGCTGGGCACGGAAATCCAATGGGTTCACAGTTACGTGACTGCGGACAAGATCTACTGCGTGTACATTGCTCCCGACGAAGAAATGGTCCGACAACACGCGAGCATGGGCGGCTTCCCCGCCAATTCTGTAGCCGAAGTCAAGAGGATCATCGATCCTACGACCGCAGAGGCTTAGGAACGAAATTGCCCCATAGCGATGCCCAATTCAAGGCAACGCTCCTCCTCTCTCAATCCTCGGCCACGACTTTGCCGTCCAAAGTTGTCTTGCCGCCCGGCAATTCCCTCGCGTAGTGCAACAGCCACACGCCGTTCTTTAAGGTCCATTGCTCCAGAGACTTGGTGCGGCTCACCAACTGCCTCGATTTTCCGTCCGGCAACCGCATGGTCGCCTTAACCAGGTTTTCGCTATGTACGATGGCAACGCCTTTCACAAGCTTGGCGCTTGTGATCTTTGATTGAGCCACCGACACTTTCTGGATCGCCGCGAACAATTGTTTCAGGGAATCCAACTCCTCGGCCCGCGAAAGCATCTTCCCTTTCGCCGTCTCCGTGACGCAATCCGACGACATCAAAGCGTCGATTGCCTTTAGATTGCGCGCGCGAAATCCATTTGTGAATCTTGCGGTTTGAGCCTCGATCGCCTTTCGTGCCGCCTCCACGTCGTTCTGAGCGAAACCCAGAGCTCCTAGAGAAAGCGCGAGAACAACGATGACTGGACGGACATTCGGCGCAACTTTCATGGCTTCACCCCATTTAACCGCACTCAAAGATCACTTACCGTCTTCGGGAGCCAAGCCGACAAGCTTGCGCAATTCTTCAACTTCCTTCTTGCCCAACATCTTGCATTCGCCGGGACGCATGCCCTTCAAATAGAACGGACCTAGTCGCGTCCGCTTCAACGTGATGACGTGATGCCCCACCACTTCGAACATGAGACGCACCTGACGCTTTCTCCCTTCATGTAAAGTCAGCCTCAAACTCGACTTGTTCGCCTTTGGCTCGGCGTGAAGCAGTTCGACCTTCGCCGGCGCCGTCCTTCGCCCCTCAATGAAAACACCGTCGCGCAACGCCTTCAATGCCCTTTCGTCCGGCACACCCTCGACCATGGCTTGGTATTCCTTCTCGATGCCGTATCGAGGATGAGCCAAACGTTGAGCCAAATCGCCATCGTTTGTGCAAATCAGCAGCCCCTCTGTATCCATGTCCAACCGGCCAACCGGCTTCAACTGAACACCCAGGTCGGGCAAATGCCGCACGATCGTCGGCCGCCGCTGCGGGTCGTAAAGCGTCGTGACGACGCCGAGTGGTTTGTTCAAAACCACGGTATAGTGCTTGGCCTCGTAAATCAGTTGCCCGTCGACGCGAATGCTGTCATCGGCGGTGACTTTCACGCCCATCTCTCGCACGATGCTGCCATTGACTTCGACCCGCCCCTCCTGGATCAACTTCTCGGCGGCGCGTCGGCTGCAAAGCCCGGAATGCGCAATTCGCACGTGAAGTCGATCGGCCTCAACCTGCTGGGGGGCGCGGCGTCGACCTGCCATAAAACCTCATTCGGCGAGCTTTGCGCCGCATCATGGCGGCACCTACGAACAACGTGCCTCCAAGCAGAGCGAAACTTGTTCCGCCGCCGGTCCCAGTCATCTTCGCCACACCACCCACGAAGGTCTGGGCGGGAACGTCCTCCAAAGCTACCAATGGCACGGTCCTCGAATATCCGTCTGAATCCGTTATCACGAGGCTCCCCGCCTCCTGACCCTTCTTCACCGGGGCGACCAACGCCTTCGCTTCCGCGCGTACGCTGATTTTCGCCGCGTCTTTGCGAACAACCTCCCTTACAGGCTCCTCGACGCCGACCGGAACAGAGGCCAAGATCCCATTCCGCACCTTTCCCGTCGCCAAGGCCTCTTTGGCCTCGGCGACCGGCATCGTTCGATACTTGGCGAACGAAAAATCCAAGAGGCTCTTGTGGTCTTGTTGCCAGTTCTTACTCTTCAGCACCACCGTGATCACACGAAAGCTGTTGCGCGTTGCACTTCCAACGTAGCAGTGCCCCGCAGGAACCGTATAGCCAGTTTTGATGCCGTCTGCACTGGGGTCCTTTAACAGCCATTTGTTCTTGCTGACCATCACACAGTCATCCTGGTTGATGCTGCGCTTGATCGTATATTTGTGCGTCCTAACGACTTCGCGGAACTCGGGATATCGCATCGCCTCCCTGGCGATCAATGCCAAATCGTGGGCAGAAATCGTGTGGTTCTTGTCGTTCAAACCGTTCGGATTGTCGAAGTGGGTGTGAGTGCAGCCGATCTCCTTCGCCCGCTCGTTCATCAACTTGGCGAACTCTGAGACCGAACCGCTGATTCGATCGGCAACCGCAACGCACCCGTCATTGGCACTCCGAAGCATCAAGGCATACAACATGTCGTGCGCCGACACCTGCTCGCCGGGCTTCAAGTGCATGCTCGACTCCTTCGTATCTTCGATGTCAAAAGGCGCCGTGATCACATCCTCCGGCGCACACTGCTCGATGAGCAACAAGGCCGTCATGATTTTCGTGGTGCTCGCCGGATATCGGGGCGTCTCAGCGTCCTTCGACCAAAGCACCTTCCCACTGTCAGCGTCGATTGCAATCCCACTTAAGGCGCTGACCTGCTGAGCCGTTGCAAGATAAGTCATCGCAACGAGCGTCAGGGCGGCGGCAAAGCGGCGAAGTTTCATGAGATCAGTGTTGGGGCGAGGTGGTGTATTGTACCGGCTCTGACTTCGAACGACCAAAGGACAACCTCATGGAAGGTTCTTCCCTGATGCTCATGCTTCGCTCCCATCAAAAAGACTCGACGGGCCAACCTGCGTTTCGCCCTCGGTTTCCATTTTGGGGAGTTCCGTAAGGTCGTTCAACTTGAATTGATGCAGAAACTGCTGGGTCGTTCCGTAGAGCACAGGACGTCCAGGGGTCTGCTTTCGACCCACTTCTTGAAGCAAACGACGCTCAACCAGCGCGCGCAAGCTGTAATCGCTTTGAACCCCACGGATGTGCTCAATCTCGGCCACCGTAACCGGTTGACGATAGGCGACGATGGCAAGAACTTCCATGAGACTCTTTCCAAGCTTGTGCCCCTGAGGCTTCAAAAAACGGGCGACCAACTCTGCATACTCCGGTTTTGTGCAAAGCTGATAGCCGCCTGCGATCTTTATCAGACGAAGGCTCCCCTTGTCCTCCAATTTCGCTTCCAATACCTCGAGTCCCTGCGCCACTTGGCCCTCCGTTAGGCCTAGTGCCAGCGCCAACGCCTCTACTGGGGTGGGTGCGTCCGCCACAAACAACAGCGCTTCCAATCCATCCAAAACGTTCATCGCCGCGCCCTCGCAAACTGCACCGATTCCTCGTTGGTCCTAATGCCAACCTGACCCAGCCTGACGAGCTCCAGCAACGCAAGAAAGAAATACACCGCGTCCTCCCTTGAAAAGGGCGGCTCGATTAAGTCCTCAAGGTACGTCCAGGCCGCCGTAACCGCCTTCAGGACGACGACCATCTGATCGCTCAGGGACCGGCGAGATTTGGCTACGTTTGCCTCGGGATGAAGCGTTGCTTTCTCCAAAAGTCGAGTGAATGCCCTTACCAAGTCTTCCGGCTTTACATCGCCCAAGGAGTAGGGCAACTCGTACACGTCCGGGCCGCTCTCCGGGGACCGGAAGTACGCTTTCGATCTTTCTTCTTGCCACATGGTCAGCGCTTCGATCGCAAGGCCATATTCGTGGGCGCCGGACGCAGGCAGCTCCAACGGTTCTTCAGCCTCGGGCTCAGGCTCCGCGCTTGGCAACAACGCCCACGCTTTGCGTTCCAGTAGGTATGCCAAGACCGTCAGTGCAGCCGCCGCTTCGTCCAAATTGTCGATCGTAGCTTGGATCAAATAGGTGAAATAAGCTTCGCAGACGGGCGAAAGTGGCACATCGAGAAGATGTACCTTGTGATCCTTAACGCATCGAAAAAGTGTGGCGAGCGAACCTTCGAACTTTGGCGATTCAACGTGAATCGGCAACGGAGCGATGACGCCGAGCGCTGTGACGGTGTTGTTATCGACAAGTTCGCGGCGGGGCGCCATAAGGGTGATGTTAAGGACGGCCCACAAAGACCAAACGAACGCGTCCGACATTCATTTTGGGGCAAGAAACGTTGGAAGGCAAGCCCCCTTTGTTCGGTCACCCACGGTGCCGGCCCGAACCAGCCTCAACACACAAAATTTGGAGGCGCCGAGCGGATTCGAACCGCTGGATAAAGGTTTTGCAGACCTTCCCCTTAACCACTTGGGTACGGCGCCAGACTCGGGAGATTCTACCAGCTAGCGTAGCTTTCCCGAAGGCAACGGACAAGCCCGTCGTCCCCAAATCCGGTATCGAAGCCTCGCCACGAGCCAATAAAATTGACCGGCGAGCCATCGCGTCGGTCGCGTAAGCGCGAAAGCGGCCGCCCATCTTAGGCGCCGAGGCGCGATTCTCATCAAATGCAGCCAGGCGTCGGCACCCTCATAAGTCTTCCCGTCGGCTTCAAGAACCATGAGCTTCCCGTACCCTTTTGCCACGGCCTCTTCACTTTGCAGGACGTCAACTTCCAGGGATTGCCCGGCCGCCTTAGCCCAGCGCTCAACCCGCAACTGTGACGAATGGCAAAGGTTGCATCCTCCGTCGTAGAACAGTTTCCAGGCGCTCACAATGTCTTCTACGCGTTGATGAGTTCGGACTCTTCATCTTCCAACGAAGGAAGATCGTAGGGTAAGCCCAGCGCTCGAGAGTAAACGCCTTCAAATCGACGCACCATCTCACCCAAGGAGAACTTCTCCTCGACAATTCGCTTACCCTGTGCGCCCATCCACTCCCGCTCATCCTCGTGCGTCAGCAAATAGCTGACCGCTTCGGCAAGAGCCTCAGGCCTCAAATCGATCAAAAGTCCTGTCTGCCGGTGACGAACAACCTCAGGCAACCCACCAACCCGCGAGGCAACGACCGCCTTGCCACGCGCCATGGCTTCAATTGCGGCGACTCCGAACGTTTCGATGTGTGAGGGCATCGTACTGAGCGTGAAAGAATCCAAGAGTCTGGGCACATCATGACGAATCCCCGCCAAGGTCACACTATCGCGAACCCCCGCCCCGTCAATCGCTTCATTGAGCTCACCCTCAAAGGATTCCTCAACGCGGCCAACAAACATCACGTGGGCGTTCGGGTGATCTCGCCGAATCGATTTCATGGCCGTGATCATCTCCAAATGACCCTTTTCGCGGCAAACTCGACCCACCAAACCCACGACTTTGCGATCGCGGGGAATCGAAAACTCGTCCTTGACTTCAATCGGATCGTGCTGGGCGAAATCAACGAAGTCGGTCCCGTTGTAGACGGTGTCAATGTAGTGATCTGCAATGCCTCTGCCACGCAGCATCCCACGAACGAAACTGCTCACCGCGACGAGCCTATTGTGCTTGCGAGCAAGACGTTTGTAGATCTGATCGTTGTTTGCAATGTGGACACTCGTCACAACCGGAAGCCCACTGAACCGCCCCGCACAATATCCGATGTAGGTCGCCCGTGTCAGGTGGGTATGGATGACGTCAATCTTGCTGCGGCGCTTTTCTTGAACCAAGAGATTAAGCGTTTGGGCCCAACCCTTCCCCCGCATGTTGCTGGTGTGCACCTTGATGCCGCTGTCCGAAAGAACCTTTGGCAACCAACCGTCCTCAGGGCAAATCACCTCGACGTAGTGCCCCCTGCCGGAAAGCTGTTGGGACAAAGACACCACGTGACGTTCCGCGCCCGATGTCGCCGAACTTGAGATCACCTGGAGAATCCTTAAGCGATTTTTTGCCAATCCTTGCCTCTGCCCGATGCACCCTCTAATCGCAAAACTTTACCTTGGTCGCCACAAGGCAACCTTCGGAAGAACCCCAACTTGCTAAAGACGAACAGAAAACCCGCAAAGAGTCCGAAACCCGTGGCTTCCGGGCATTTCGAGCCCATTGTGCGAGCAAGCAAGAGCGTTCACTGAGCATACTTGAGGTGATGCGAGCCTTTCGGTATCGCGATTTCCGCCTACTCTGGACCGGCGCGTTCCTATCATTCATCGGCAGTTGGATCCAAATCGTGGCTCAGGGATGGCACGTTTACTATCTGACCCATGACACCGCGTTGCTCGGCATTGTTTCCTTCTGCGGAAGCGCCCCTGTCGCCATCTTCGGCATTTTCGCAGGGAGCCTTACCGACACCTACAACAAGAAAGCCATCCTTATCGCCGCTCAAAGCATGTTCGGCCTGGGTGCCGCGTTCCTCGCCATTTCTTCATTCCTAGGTTTCATCCAATATTGGCACTTCATCGCTGTGGCCCTTCTATTCGGACTCGTTGGTTGCGTTGAAATGCCAACGCGCCAATCCCTTGTCAGCCGTGTTGTTCCACCCGAAGAGCTCGCCGCCGCCATTCCAATTAACGGGATGACTTTCAATCTTGCCCGCGTCTTCGGGCCCGCTTTGGGAACCCTCCTTCTGGTCAGAACCGGGCCCACCTTTTGTTACTTGGCAAACGCCGTCAGTTATTTGGCCCTGATCTATGCCGTTGTGGCCATGAAAGCGAACATGGACCCCAGCGAAACGCGAGTCCAACCTATGAAGGACCTCCTGTTCGAAGGCATGCTCTACCTGTACCGCGATATCCGCCTGAGAACACTTTTCGTCCTTGAAGCCAGCACTTCCATCTTCGCACTCATCTACATTGCGATGATGCCCGCCATCGCGCAAGACCTTTTGCGTCTTGGAATACGGGGCGAAGGTTTGGGACCCTGTTTCACGTCCGTCGGTATCGGGGGGATAGCGGGTTACCTTCCCGTTTCCAAATACTCACACCTTCCCATCAAAGGACCGATCATCAAAGCTTCGATGGTCCTCATCGGACTCGCATTGTTCGGCTTAGGGTCAACCATTTCCCCGCCCGTCGCCTTCATTCTCTTGGGAATCATTGGGATGGCGACCATATCCCAATTCAATGTGACCAACACGTTGTTTCAAACTTTGTCGCCGGACAGACTTCGTGGCCGCGTGCTTTCCATGCACATTTGGGCACTGTCCGGCTTAGGCCCCATCGGCACTCTTGGCGCCGGCGTCCTTGCAAGACAAGTGGGCATCCCAATCACACTCAAAATTGGCGGCGGAGTCATCCTCCTGTTCGCCGCTTGGGCTTGGGCTTTCCGACGTGGTCTGGAAGGCGTCCAATAGGGGCATCGCATGGATTGCGTAACCCGCCCAACACCCGAACAGCGAAAGGCCGCCTTTGAACTTGTCGCAAAGTACGGCTGGAACACGACCTGCTTCCAAACACTGAACCCTGGCATCAAGTGGTGGTTCTCTCTGCGCCATCAGGCTTTCGTAGCGTATGTGGAATATTCCGGCGTTCGTGTGGTGGCTGGTGCGCCCATATCGTCCGAGGAAGATCTGCCACATGTGATCTCAGACTGGGAAGCTGCAGCTGAAACGATGGTTTGCTACTTCGGGGCGGAAGACCGCATTCAGAGTTTGTTGGGCCGTCGCTCCGGATATTCGACCTCCGTGCTGGGCGCACAACCCGTTTGGAGCCCCCATGAATTCGTAGAGCGCTTTTGGGAAGTTCCCTCGCAGAGGGCGCAGCTCAGACGAGCAAGCAACAAAGGCGCCACCGTTTCAGAGTGGTCCGTGAGTCGAGCAACCAATGATCCCGGTTTGCAAGGGTGCCTGGATGAGTGGCTGTCAACTCGGGGCCTGCCGCCATTGCATTTCCTTGTCGAAGCGGATACGTTGGGCACCTTGGACGGACGACGCATCTTTGTCGTCGAACTGACCGGGCAGCCGGTGGGCTTCGTGGTTATGGCGCCGATTCCGCAACGTCGCGGATGGCTGACCGAGCAATTCGTTCGCGGGGCGCAGTGCCCCAATGGAGGCATCGAACTCTGCTTGCACTCCGCCGTGCAAGCGACGGCATCGGAGGGTTACGATTACGTTACGATGGGCATCGTGCCCCTGTCTGAGCTCGGGACGGTCGAAGGAATCTCGAATCCCCGGTGGCTGAATTTCATCGAATCTTGGATGCGGGCACACGCTCGACGTTTCTACAATTTCGACGGATTGGAAGCGTTCAAAGCAAAGTTTCGTCCCTCGTTCTGGGAGCCCGTCTTCGTCGTCTCCAAAGAAGAGTCGATCTCGTTCAACACACTATACGCGGTGGCGGGCGCTTTCACGGCCAGAAACCCGTTTTGCGCCGTTGGGATTGGCATGATGAGGGCCCTCAAGCAGGAGATGACCGGCCTTGCCCGAAACACACGTGGTGTCGGCCCGAAAAAAGCCCGCCCGGCGTCTCCACCGAACGGGCCATGAGTGCGCGCTGGACTTACTGAAGAATCCGCGCTAGGTGGGCGTTGATCGATGAGCCGTTGAGCGGTCCCTCGACCCTGACCTTGGGTGCGTTCGCCAGAGCGGTAAAGAAGGCGTCTTGAGTCATGGTGTTTCCAACAGAATCTCGATAGACCGTGTTGGCATCGGTTGTGATGTTTAGCACCTGACCCACCGAAAGCTGTGCGTCTTCCCATTGCTGAGCCGTCAACGAGAAGGTGTGGCCCGTTCCGTCCACATTGCTTACTGAACCGTCGACCGACGACTGTGAAGCGGTCGACTGTGAATGCAACTGGACGCGTGAAGCCGTCAGGGTTTGGCTCGTCGAATCATAAGCTCCTTCGACCTCCGCCCCTGTGGCCGCGGCAAGAGCAAGGAAGAACGCATCGTTGCTCAGCGCCGAGCGATCTGGTCCGATCAACTGAGTGGTTCCCGTGACCAGTGCGTGAATCGTCGCGCCCGGGGCCACATTGCAGCCTTCGAACTCCGTAGCCACGATGTCGAAAGTTTGTGACGCACCGTTCCCATTCGAAACGGCACCTTGGACTTCCGCCTCGTTGGAATCGGAACCGCCCTCGAGTCTTATCGAGAGGGCCGTCATCGTCTGTGAAGCTGCGTCAAAAGAGCCATTGACGTGCACGTTCATCGCGGTCGCCAGAGAGGTGAAGAAGTCGGTGAGACCAATGCTCGTGCCGGCGGAATTGAAGAACTTGGTCGTCGACGTCGTCTGAACCGTAATGTTGACGCCAGTCGGCACAAACCCCTCCACGTCCGAGACCGCCAAGGTGAATGTTCCCGCCGTCGCGTTGCCGGCCGAAGGGGCGCCGGAGGCATGTGTTTCGGACGGATTGCCGATCAAGATCATGATCGATGCTGCGTCGAAAGTGTGAGTTGTCGGGTCCAGGATGCCTCTCAACACGATGTGTTGTCCTTCTGCGAGGGCCGGATTCAAGGATCCGTCGCTGTTGAAGATCGATGTCGTCGCGGAAGTCGCTACGCTGACGATGAACCCTTCGTGACTTGTGAACGTGAATGTTTGGTTTGGAATCGTCCCTCCCAAGCCACTCAGCACTCCACGATAGTCGTCGGGAACGTTTCGGTCGGACGTTCCAATGCCGCTCGGGTCAGCTTCCTTGATGACTGCAGTGACGCTTGTGCCATCGTCAACCCAGTTGGCAAGATCGAAATCGATGGCAAAGTCTGCCGTGATCGCCTTCGGCGGACTGAAATTGAAAGTCAAGGTCATCGTGCCGGTGGCGGCATCGAACCCTGCAAAGGTTCGCGTGACACCCGTGGTGCTGCCCGTGGGCACAAGGGTTAGGGTCTTGTCGAGAACCACTTTTACGTCGCCGTAAGTGTCCGCGGGTAGGGCAAGAGTCCCCAACATCGAGAACTTTGCTCCGCTCGCGTCTCTCAAAGTTTTCAGGTCTACAACGGCTCCCGCCGGATTGTCGTAGGCCACAACCGCTCCCTTCGTGCCGTCGAAGGTGACCTTCTCGATGGTCACCCAGACGTGATCGAAGGATGTGTTCAGGCTGTCGGTTACAAACAACCCGGTGGAGCGCACCGCACCCGTGGCCGAGGCTCCGCCCCCGCCGCAACCCATGCTCATCGCCGCAAAGGCTAAGACTGGGCCAATCAAAAATCGTCTATCCATGAAGCAAAATTCCTCCCTTAGCAACAATCAGCCAGCTTCTGGCAACAACATTTTCAAACCCAACTTTCCGGTGATGGCACGGAGCTTAACCGTGACGATCACTTGGTTTGACCGGGCATGCCTTGCTTGAGTGGAAATCAAGAAAAAAGGCCTGCCCGTGCTTTTTGCAGGCAGGCCGGAGTTTCTTAAGGGACTGACTTTTGCGATGATCACCGTCATCTCTGCCGAAGGCTCTGGCCGCACCGAGATCCCAATGCGAACCTCTTGCGACCACCGTCGACCCTCATGTTGGAGACCGTTTGCCCTGAGTGATTAGTTCTCGACTCAATCCTGAGAACCACATCCGGTGCTCGTTCCTTTGAATTGGACGAACCCGTCGAAATTTCAATCAAAAATGCAAAGAAGTGAGTCAAAAAGTCAAATCACTAAAACGAGGAGCACAAAGCCCCACGGCGGCGAGGTCGCTCGCCGCGGAACCGACGGTACAATCCAATCATGGCCCGCCGCAAAGTCGATGAGTGGTATTGGCAGGTGGGAACCGATCTGCAAAGGATCGGTGACGAGTTGACTCGCTCACGCCCCGCCCTGGCGACAGGCAAGTATTGGGAGCCAAGAGCCGATGTGATGGATCTCGGCGACAAGATCGTCATCCGTATGGAACTTGCCGGTGTCCGAGGTGAAGACATTGGCCTCCTGTACAACCACGAGAGAAATTGCATCCTAATTAGGGGCCTACGAACGGAAGACGGAAGCGAGAACGATCGCCTCGGTTTCTACCAACTCGAAATTCCATACGGGGAATTCTCCAGGGAAATCGCCCTGCCCGACATACCAATTCAAGAAAAGGCCATTAGAGCCCAGTACCGAAACGGCTTTCTCATCGTGATGATTCCCAAGGCGGAGCGAATCATCGTCCAAACCAGAGTGACCATTACCGATTTATGATGTCCGACCTGAAACTCCCCATTGAAGACCAAGATTGGATCGAGGCGGACTCTGGTGAGCCGCGCCTGGAAGGCTTGCCTGACGAGGAGCACAAACCCGACATCCCGACCGAAATCAACATTCTGCCCCTTCGCGATTCCGTGATCTATCCAATGTTGATCGCGCCCCTCAGCGTCGCGCGTGAGTCAAGCGTCCAACTCATTGACGAGAGCATCGTAGGCAACAACAGAGTGATCGGGGTGGTCGCTCAAAGGCACCCGCAAGAAGAATCACCCGGCTTTGACGATGTCTATCAGTACGGTTGCGCCGTCATCATCCGAACGCTCGTAAAAATGCCGGATGCCGTGAGGCTAATCGTACAGGGCGTCACGCGATTCAAGATCGTAGAACACATCCACGAAACACCCTACTTAAGGGCAAAGATCGAAGTCATTGAGGAAACCGATATCCCGGGCGACAAGGTCGAAGAGATCGAGGCTTTGCGAAGATCCGTCGCAGCACTGTTCGAACAAGCAATACGGCTTTCGCCTCAATTGCCCGACGAGTTGCGAACTCTGACCCAGGCAGTCCAAGAAACAAACGTCATGAGCGATCTTGTCGCCGCGCACATGACCCTGAGCGTTGAGGACAAACAGAAGATATTGGAAACTGTGGACTTGTCAAACCGCTTGCATATGTTGCTCGAAATGATGAGCAAAGAAGTGCGCGTCCTCGAACTCACTTCTAAGGTGCAAAGCGAAGTCAACACAGAGTTAAGCAAGACGCAGCGCGAATACTATCTCCGCGAACAATTGAAGGCGATCCAACGAGAGCTTGGCGAATCCGAAGATCGAGCTGAAGAAATCGACGAACTCCGGGAAAAAATCGACGCAGCGGGCATTCCTCAAGAAGCCCTCCGAGAGGTCAACCGTGAGTTCGACAGGTTGAGGCGCATGTCACCCGGCGCACCCGAATACACCGTCGCCAGAACTTACATTGACTGGGTGGTATCGCTCCCTTGGAATGTCTCCACGGAGGACAATCTAGACCTCAAAGAAGTCAAACGCATCCTCGATCAAGATCATGCCGGCCTGGAGAAGATCAAGGAACGCATCATTGAATTCCTCGCTGTCCGTAAGTTCAAGAAGGACGGCCGCGTTCGCCAACCGATCCTCTGTTTCGTGGGCCCTCCCGGCGTTGGTAAGACGTCCCTCGGCCGCTCGATTGCCCACGCCATGGGTCGTAAGTTCGGCCGTATCTCCTTGGGTGGCATGCGAGATGAGGCCGAAATCAGGGGGCACCGCAGAACTTACATCGGCGCGCTTCCCGGCCAAGTCATTCAGAGCCTCAGAAGGGCAGAAACCAACAACCCCGTCTTCATGCTCGATGAAATCGACAAGCTGGGGAACGACTTTCGCGGCGACCCTTCTTCGGCACTTCTCGAGGTGCTAGACCCAGAACAAAACTCGACGTTCCGTGACCACTATATTGATGCGCCTTTCGACCTGAGCAAGGCCTTTTTCATAACCACCGCAAACCGTCTTGACACCATTCCGCCGCCCTTGAGGGACAGAATGGAAGTCATTGAACTTGGGGGTTATACAGAACAAGAGAAACTTGAGATCGCCGTCCGACACCTCGTACCCAAACAAATAGAGGAACATGGCCTAAAACCTGCACAAATCACTTTCGGTCGCGAACCGATCAGAAGACTGATTCGCTTCTACACCCGCGAAGCTGGAGTCCGAAATCTTGAGCGTGAAATCGCAAATGTAATCCGCAAGGCCACACGCCTCTTCGCTGAGGGGCGCACCGAAAAACTGGTCGTCACCCAGAAGTTTATCGAGTCGGCTCTCGGAGCCCCTCGATTCATGGTCGAAGAGGTCCTGGAACGTAAAATGACCCCCGGCACCGCCGTTGGCCTTGCCTGGACCCCCGTTGGTGGAGACGTCCTTTTCATCGAAACGGCAAAGATGGAGGGCAGCAAGGGGCTGATCGTTACCGGCCAACTGGGAGACGTGATGAAGGAAAGCGTGACCGCAGCCCTAAGCTATATCCGCAGCCATGCCTCGGACCTCAAAATCGCCCCCGATTTCTACGAAAAATCAGAGCTTCACGTACACGTTCCAGCCGGAGCTGTCCCGAAGGATGGGCCAAGTGCCGGCGTGACAATGCTGACTGCGATCGGTTCCCTGCTCACTGGTCGACGCGTCAAACCACGCCTCGCAATGACCGGTGAAATCACCTTGAGCGGACAAGTGCTCCCCGTCGGCGGCATCAAGGAAAAGGTCCTCGCAGCTCACCGCGCTGGCGTCGAGACCCTGATCCTGCCCGAGCAAAACGAAAAGGACTACCTGGAAGACGTACCGCCCGAGATCAGAGAGAAACTCAGCGTCCATTTCGTGGAGCGTGCGGACCAGGTTCTCAGGCTCGCCTTGGAAAAGAAATAAGAAGTCGGCTCTCACCTGCCGACAATTTCCACAGGGCGAATCCATATGACGTTTCATGCGCACAAGTGCGCCTGCCTGGGACTTGTACTTTTCTTTGCCGCTTTTGCCAAAGCGCAGAGTCCCGGTGTGATCCTGGGTGGCACATTCGAAAACTACTATGTTGCCAACGGACAATCGCGCGGCGCCCAACACCGCATCACTTGGATGCAAGTCACCGCCGACCTGAACGCAAACCTGCGACTGGTCGCCTCCAACCAGCAGCGCATCAATGCCAACGCGCTGGACGAGACCTACGCGCAATACGAGTCCAAAGGGACCATCTATCGAGCGGGCGTCATGCGTAGCGCCTTCGGTTTCAGCGACTGGGCTGAGCAATATTACACCGGAATCATTGCATTCCCCATGGTGAGGAGCTCGTATGTCGCGGACGAATTCAGCCTGCTCAGACTCGACTCAGGAGTCCAAGTCAGCGGCGGTTCTCCGACGCTGCAATACCAGGTCGGCCTCGTCGACATTGAACGAGAAGCCCGCCAGTTCTTTCCAAACCAGATGGATCACGCAGTTGCCAGACTGCAAACATCCACGGGCCCATTGATCATCGGGCTGAGCGGCCTTGCCAAAGCGAACGGTGCAGACCCCAACCGGCTACGAGCATACGGCCTCGACGTAAGGTGGACCGCCCCCCAAATCCAGCTCCGCGCAGAGGCCGATAAGGTCGATTCGGACGATTCCACGAGCAAGGGCTATTACATCGACGCCTTTTACCGACCTGGCCACGAAACAAAAATGCGATTTGTCGCACGGGCGGAATCATTCGAGGCTCCTTACAAGGGTGCCACCGCGATCCGATACATCACGGGCGTCCGGCAAGTGCTCAATGACTACTTCACCGTCAGCGTCAACTACGGCTGGGGCAACCACATTTCTCCCGCAAGCTCAAATACGGGTTGGTCAGCTCAACTCATGTCGTCGGTTCACTTCTAATGAAAACCACCCTTTCTACTCTGCTCTTGCTTCTCGCCGGCCTCGCGTCCGCCGATGTCACCGGCAGCGTGAGCCTCTCCGATGGTCGTCCAGCGAAGCTGGCCGTCGTGTTTCTGGAGGGAGGGGAGAAGAAACCGCGCCCGCTCGCCCATGCACTCATTGACCAAAAGGGCAAAAAGTTTCTACCCCACGTGCTCGCTGTGCCTGTCGGAACGACCGTGGAGTTTCCCAACAGCGACACCGTCTTTCACAACGTGTTTGCCGAATACCAAGCGAAACGCTTTGACCTAGGGATGTATCCCAGGGGCAGCAGCCGCAAGCAGAAATTTGAGAGGCCCGGACTTGTCGCTCTGTTCTGCAGCATCCATTCGGACATGAGCGCCTTCGTGATGGTGGTCGACACGCCCTACTACACGGTCGCCGATTCGAAAGGGGTTTTCAGCATCAAGGACGTCCCTTCGGGCACCTACAAGTTGAAGGTTTGGCACGAAAGCGGGGAACTCAGTCTTCAAACCGTCACCGTCGAGGACAACGGCAAGCCCATCTTCATTCGCACGAAGCGCTCTTAATCCATGAATGTCTCGCTGAAATCAAAGATTCACCTGATGTTCGCGGCTCTCATCATGGGAGCCGGGCTCCTCGTCGCCACCGTATTCTCGATCCTGAGCAACTCGGAAATCACAAGGCAACTCCATCGGCAATCCAATTCAGCGCAAGTTCTCCTTTCCAACGAAATGGGCGAGCGAGCGGCCCAGTTGAAAGCCCAGGTCACCCTTGTCGCTCAGCTTCCCACACTAAAGAGCCTCGTCATGCAAAAGGTTGACGACAGAACCGTCAACGATTGGGCTGTGGAATGCGTCAAAGAGACCGGCGCCGATGATCTCATACTCACCGGCGGTGACGGGAGACTGCTGGGGCAAGGATCTCGATACTCAGATCACTTTGAAGCCAAAGATCTCGAAGGTTTGAAAGATGCCCTCAAGGGCCACCCCTGGACCGGGGTCATCGATCACCATCCCTGCCCGATGCAGTGCGTCACCATTCCGATCCTTAACGCAGGCTATGTTGAGGGCACCATAACCGCCCTGCGAGCGATCGATTCAAAGACAGCCTCTGAGCTCCACGAAGTGCTTGGCACCAGCCTGCTGATCGTCTCCAACAAAAACATCGTTGGCTCCTCGCTGACAGTCCCGACCAAACTTGACCGTCTCCCTACCGAAGAGACGCGATTGAACCTTAACGGCACCGACTACGTGGCCCTCTACGCCCCACTCCCAAGGACTTCAATTGTTCAAGGTATGGGCTTTGTCACCTTGCAAAACTACAACGAGGTCGCCGGGCCTTATCGGAAGCTGAACGCCGCCTTCATCGTCGTCATGATCGGCGCTCTGGTCATCGCCGGTCTTCTGTCGAGACGCGTCGCCAATGCGATCACCCAGCCCCTCGCCGAAGTCATTTCCGCCGTCGGCACGATCAAGCAAGGCGAATGGCCCGAGCAAATGGCCGTCAAACGTAACGACGAAATTGGCTTCCTTCAAAGCGTGTTCAACGATATGATCGGCGCTCTAAAGGAGAGCCGCGCAAAACTCCTGGCCGTCCTCGACATCGACCCACTCACAGATCTCTGCAACCACCGAAAGTTTCTCGAGCGACTGGACATTGAACTCAAACGCAGCCTTGCAAGCAGAGACGACATGTCTGTGCTCCTTCTCGACCTCGACAATTTCAGCGATTACAACGCTGCGGCCGGCCATGCGGCAGGCGACCAGGTGCTTCAACGAGTCGCCGAAATCATAAAGCGCACCACTCCTGAATTCGCAGTCCTGGCACGGTACGGTGGCGAAGAGTTTGCCATCGTGCTCCCAGAGTTCGCACTCGACAAAGCCTGTGAAATCGCCGAGTCGATCCGAGTCAAAATCAGGGATGATTTCGCCGAGGATGGAATCACAGCAAGCGTCGGTTGCGTCCAGCTGGATCGAGGCAAGCACTCGGCTTCCGGCATCGTGCTCTCCGCTGAACTTGCACTCAGCACGGCGAAGCAACTCGGCAAAGACCAGGTGAGCACGAGCATGGAGGCTCCCGACACTCCCGTGCAATTGAACGATCTCGCAAGCGGAAACCTTGCTACGATCCAAGCCCTCGCCGCCGCCGTTGACGCCAAAGACCCTTACACCCATGGCCACTCGGAGCGCGTGGCCCAATACGCCTACGACTTAGCCCGCTACGTGGGCGTTTGCGAGGAAGAAGCAAAGCTCATCTACCGAACAGGAACACTCCACGATCTCGGCAAGATCGGCGTGCCCGACGCGATTCTCAAAAAGACCGGGAGACTCACCCGCGAGGAGGAGGCGGTTATGCAGACGCACCCCGCCTTGGGAGAGGTCATCGTGCGAAAAGTTCCTCAACTGGCAGACACCTTGCCCGGCGTGAGGCATCACCACGAAAGATGGGACGGTAAAGGCTATCCTGATCGCCTGCGCGGCGAAGCCATCCCGAGGGTTGCACGTTTCCTGGCAATCGCGGACACGTTCGATGCGATGACAAGCGATCGACCCTATCGTAAGGGTATGGCTCCGGAAGTAGCCATCGATGAAATTGAACGCAATGCCGGCAAGCAGTTCGACTCAGAACTCGCCCTCGCATTCGGGCGCCTCATGCGCCGGAACCTGCAGAAAGCGGCTTAGCCGAAACGGTTGTAGACCGGTATCATCCACCCCATGTTCGAGCGCTTTCAAGCGCACCTCGAGAAGTCAAACCTCATCCCCCCAAGATCCACCGTCTTGGTGGGTTACAGCGGGGGCGCTGATTCAACCTGTCTACTCCACATGCTCCACCGATATGGCGTCGACGTCGTTGCGGGTCACCTCCATCACGGCCAGCGGCCCGAAGCAGACATTGAATTGAAGCTGTGTGAAGCGTTTTGCAAGGAGCTCGGAATCGTGTTCCTGGCCGGACGTGCGGACGTCCCTCTACTTTCCGCCGATCTAAGCGTCGGTTTGGAAGAGGCTGGGCGCATTGCCCGCTACCAATTTTTTGAACAAGCCGCCGCGTCTGCTCGTTGCTCCCTCGTGGCTACCGCTCACACCCGAACCGACCTCGCCGAAACCGTCCTCCTCAACGTTGCCCGTGGAACCGGACTTTCTGGAATCGCAGGAATTCCCCAAAAGCGGGACCTGATCGTGCGACCACTGCTTCCCTTCACAAGACGCGAAACCCAAGCCTATTGCGCCAAACACGGCTTGTGGACCCATGACGACCCCGCGAACGAAGACCTTTCGTTCTCCCGCGCCAGAATTCGACACCGTGTGTTACCCGAACTTCAATCCATCAATCCAAGAAGCGAGGACGCGATCTCCCGGCTGGCCGAAACGGCTGGCGAAGAAGATCGCTTCCTGAACGGGATGGCGGCGGCGGCACTTGAACAAAGTGAGGTGCAGTTGAACGGCCCCCTGCGCTTCCTCACCATAGACGTCGAAGCGGCATTTGATCGTGCAAAGATGTCGATGTTGCCTGCAGTCCTCTTCAGGCGTGCACTGCGACTCGCCGCAAGCGCCCTCGGCGGCTCCCTCAGCTTTGAACAGATCAACGTTCTGGTCAATAGCATTGCCGCGGCCGGCCACGGTTCCGTTACTGCCGAAGGTGGCGAGGTTGTTGTCGAATTTGACGATGACCTCATCATCGTAAGGCACGTGAAACCGACCACTCCATTCAGGTACCCACTGACGCTGCCGGGCGAGACGTCCAGCGACGAATTCGGCTGGCAATTCACCGCCTTTGAGGCTGGGAATAACCCCAAACAACCTACAAGGGCTTCCTTGGAAACCGCCTTCAGTAGAGCCGCAATTAGCGGACCCCTGTTTTTCCGTACTCCTCAGGCAGGCGATCACATGCGCCCAATGGGTTTCAAAGGTCGCAGGAAACTTTCCGATCTGCTGTCGGAAGCGAAGCTCACTCAGGCGGCAAGGTCCCGACTTCCCGTTGTCTGTGACATGATCGGTCCGCTATGGGCACCCGGCGTTTGCCTCGACGAAAGGGCGCGCCCTGCGTCCGCAAGTGTGCCGGTTGTCGTTCTAAAATTCGGCCCCTTGCCCAAAGTGGAATAACCCCTATGGGCCAAACGGTCCTGTGCCACGTGACGTAGGACATCTTGCCGGGTTCAAACCTCCTCTTGTCGTTGAGGGAGCCATAATAGAAGTAACGACGTCTGATCCATAGACGTACCGATAAGAACGGACCCCGCAAGGCCCGCTCTGGAGTTGTATTGAACAAGACTGCTAAGACTCTCGTTTTACTGGTGGTCACCGTGATTGCGGTGGTCGTCGTCGCCAACCTGGTTACCGGACAGGCGGGCCTCCTAAACCCTTCGCAGAAGGTCACAACCCTGACGATGGCCCAATTGACGAACGCCATCACCTCGAAGAACGAGAGCGACCAGATAAAGGAAGCCACCTGGCAACAGTCAACGATGACCGGCGAACTCAGGAACGGTCAGAAGTTTGAGGCCCGCGTACCAGATCAGGAAAAGAGCGGCTCCGAAGATCTCCAATCGCTGCTTCGACAAAACAATGTCAACTACAAATTTGAGCAAGCTCCGCTGAGCAATGGAATCGCCGCCGCGCTGTCGTTCTTGGCTTTCCCGCTGATGCTCTTTCTGCTCTTCTACTTCTTGGTCCTGCGCCCCGCACAGATGGGCGGAAATCAGGCCATGAACTTCGGCAGAAGCAAAGCGAAAAGGGTCGGGGAGTCTTCGATCAAGATCACCTTTGACGACGTGGCAGGAATTGACGAAGCCAAACAAGAACTCTCTGAAATCGTCGACTTTCTCAAAAACACCAAGAAGTATGCCGCTCTCGGCGCCAAGATTCCAAAAGGCATTCTGTTGACCGGCCCCCCCGGCGTCGGTAAAACTCACCTTGCTCGAGCAATTGCCGGCGAAGCAGGCGTTCCATTCTTTCACATAAGTGGCTCAGACTTTGTCGAGATGTTTGTCGGCGTCGGCGCCGCCCGCGTGCGGGACCTGTTTGAAACCGCGAAAGCCCATCGACCCAGCCTCATCTTCATCGACGAAATCGACGCCGTCGGACGCCAGCGCGGCGCGGGCCTGGGCGGTGGCCACGACGAGAGAGAACAAACCCTTAATCAAATGCTCGTCGAAATGGACGGATTTGACCCGAACAGCGGCGTCATCATGATCGCCGCCACAAACCGCCCCGACGTTCTCGACCCAGCTCTGCTTCGACCGGGTCGATTCGATCGCCAGATCGTGGTTGACGTCCCCGACGCATTTGGCCGTGAACAAATCCTCAAGATCCACGCCAAGGGCAAGCCCCTGGAAACAAACATCGATTTGGCCATCTTCGGCAAACGCACGCCCGGCTTCACCGGAGCGGATCTTGCGAACATGCTCAACGAAGGTGCCCTTCTCGCCGCAAGACGCGGACATGTTCGAATTCAACAGGACGACCTCGATGAGGCGCTTGACCGCGTCATCGCGGGACCCCAAAGAAAGAGCCGCGTAATGGATGCCAAAGAGCGTGAAGTGATCGCCTATCACGAAGCCGGCCACGCCGTGATCGGAGAAACCCTTGAAAACTGCGATCCAGTTCACAAGGTGACCATTTTGCCAAGAGGTATGTCTCTTGGCTCAACTTGGCACATCCCGGAAACAGATAAGTACCTCGTCACTCGTGAAGAATTGCAGGATGATATTACGGCGCTCCTCGGCGGCCGCGTGGCGGAAGAGTTGGTCTACAACCGCGTGACTACCGGCGCAAGTAACGACTTAGAGCGCGTTACGAGAATCTCGCGCGCCATGGTTTGTGAATACGGAATGAGCGAGAAATTGGGCACTCTTGCCCTCGGTCGCAGAAGCCACAATCCATTCCTTGGCCGCGATTACAACGACGAGCGAAATTACAGCGAAGACGTAGCTAGGATGATTGACGAAGAAGTTCGCTACATCGTGGACAAGTGCCATAGCCGAGCAGTTGAATTGTTGACTGAGAATCGAGATAAGCTCGACGCTGTAGTACAAGCATTGCTCGAACACGAAACGTTGAGCCGTGAAGAATTTCTAGCCATTATGGAAGGTCGCGAGATAGCGCCTTTGAAGGAACCTGAGTCCAACACGCCAGGCAGCCAAACCCCCGAGAAGGGAGAGAAGGAAAAGAAGCAAAAGCCTGCGGTCTCCCCACCTAGGCTGGAGCCAGGTCCAGCCTAGTCTTCGAGTATGTTAACAAACATGAGCCAAACCAGGTCTTGTGCTATATTGGTCTGGAACTGATATGGCTGATACAGCACAAAGTATGGACATTGAAGTCGCTTATCAACGAGGCTTCGAACTCAGATGTGAGGGCCGCTATTCTGAAGCTCGAGCCGAGCTTCAGAAGGTACTCGCAGTCGATCCGACCCACTGCAACGCACTATGGCAGATTGGACTGATACAAGGGTTCGAAGGGGACTTCGAAGGTTCCGAAGGTGCTCTTAGAGTCTTGAGTGATCGTTTTCCAGATCACCAAAGTGTTCGATATGACCTTGCTATGACCCAGATGATGCTCGGCATGCTTGATGAAGCCGAAGCCAATTTCCGAGCGATTCTAGAACAGAATCCCAATCACGAAAAGGCCAAACAGCAAATCGTATACTTTGACATGTAAATGCAATACAAATTGATGTCCGCCGCCGGCACCATAGTTTTAGGCCGAAGCTCGCTCATTCGAAGCGGGCTTTTCTTTTTGTTGGGCCAAATGAAGCACTCGAAGTGAGCTATGATTCCCCATGCACCGGCTGCGGCGCCTCTGGCCCATCCTTTTCTTTGCCCTCCTACCGTTGTTTCCATTATGGCGCGCCGTCTTTTTCGGTGAGTCGATCGGCCCCTTCGACCAGATTCGCCAAATGTCGCCCTGGAAGGGCCCCGTCGCCGATCTACCTTGGGATGCGCTACAGGCCGATGCCGTCCTACAGTTCCACCCCTGGCGTGATTTGGTGTTCGAGAGCTGGCGCTCCGGCCATCTGCCTCTTTGGAATCCCTACGAACTGGCGGGCGCGCCGCTTCTTGCGAATTCCCAGTCCGCCGGTCTCTATCCGCCTCACATTCTGATCGGCGTCCTCCACGTCCCCACTTCCGCAGGCATGACCCTGCTGGCCTGGTTCCACCTCGCCTGGGCGGGGCTCGGCGTGTTCTTACTGACCCGGCGCCTGGGAGGTTCACGTATTGGAGCGGCCATGGGAGGAGCGAGTTTCACCCTCAGCGCCTTTATGCTCGCTTGGACCGCCTTGCCCAGCGTCGTCGAAACCGTCAGCTGGATCCCCTGGATGCTCGCTGCCGTCTTCTGGCTGTTCCAAAATTCACGATTGGTAAGTTTGGAGTCAGCAAAACCGTTCGCCCTCCTTGCTCTTGCGACGGGCATGATGTTCCTCGGCGGCCATCTTCAGTTCTCGGCTTATGGCACGATGGCGACCGTCCTCGTCCTCCTCTGGCTAGGCATCGCCAACCTTAAGGTGCAACGCTTCACGGGAACCGTTGGCCTTGCGGCTATGGGTTTAGGCGGTCTCATCGCCAGTCCTCAGCTCATCCCCGTGCTGGACTACAGCAAGTTTTCACACAGAAAGGGAATGGCAACCGAAGAAGGCTATCGAGCTTACGTGGCTGGGGCGCTCGAGCCGTTCGAACTCACCACCGTCGCCACACCGACGCTTCTGGGAAACCCCAGGATGAAAGCCGTTGGGGCAAAGGTCCCCGTTTCGGCATACTGGCCCCAATTTGTAAAGCCCGGAGCGAATTTTGCCGAATCGGCGTTCTCCTTGGGCCCCGTCGTCGTCTTTCTGCTCGTCCTCGTTCCGTTCAGGCGGCAGGGCGTAGGCGCATTGGCTTGCTTGGGTTTGTTTGCTTTGCTCATTGCCGCTGGGACTCCGCTGAACCGGCTCCTATACTTCGGTCTACCAGGTTGGTCTGCTTCTGGATCGCCCGCTCGGATTGAGGTGCTATTTGTCCTGGCTGCGTGCTCTTTGGCTGGACTTAGCCTTCCGTTTCGACGTGAGGTCATCAGTGGACCGAAAAGGGTCATCGTTGGCTTGGCCGTCTTATTGCCCTTGCTTGGTATCGCCGTGTGGCTGGCAGGAGCTCCGTTCAACTTAGCAAGCAATGTTGGGCTCGCTTTCCCCATTCAGTTTGCCGGGTTGTCTTGCGTACCGTCGGCGGGATTGGGCGCTTTTGCCGCAGCGGCACTTTGGTTGCGTAGCAACCACCAGATTTTCACCAAGTTGTGCCTCATCGCACCGATTGTGGCTGCCGCCGGATTTTGCTTCGACCTCATTCCAACCGGCCAACCTCTGGGCCAGATCCAGGCAGACCCTCATGCCCGTATCGCCGTCATCAACACCCACTGGAATATCTTCCAGACCCCTAGAGCGACATTGCCACCCAACACGGCCAGCCTCAATCGCGTCCACGAACTGGGCGGTTACGATTCGCTCCTCCACGTCGACACCGTCCGCTTTCTGAAAGGCGTCGACGGACAGGACCCCGCCCCTCCTGAGAACGGCAACATGATGCTCATCAAGCCGTCCGCAGACCCGGGCATACTTGCAGCGGCGGGTGTCACCGAGGTCTGGCAGATGGGACCAAGAGGCGATATTCAAAAGTTTCCCCTCCAAGGCCCCGGACGCGCCTCAACCCCCCAAGCTATCGCCGAAATCGTTGAGGAAAGCTGCGAGGGCATCACCGTCAGGGCCACAGGGCCTGGACCGCTCACCCTTCGAGATCGCAACATGCCGGGGTGGACGGCGGAACTGGATGGCAACGCTGCACCGATCAAAGAAGGCTTCTGGCGCGTGGTTGACGTGCCAGCCGGAGAACACACCGTCGCGTTCAAATACCGCCCTCGGGGCGTCAACCTCTGGCCCATTTCAGTAATCCCCGTTGCCATGTTTGGCTGTTTCCTGGTATAACGGCCAGCCAGTCAACAAGCCTAAGGAATTTGGCTTTTGTCGTGGAACGGGATAAAATGGTAAACGTTAAGGGCTGACCGCTTGCCTATCGCCCCCCGTCACTGCCACCGCTGACTCACCAATGAGCCAAACAGTTCTTGAACCAAAAACGTCCGGAGCCGGCCAAACAAACGGCCGTTGGAAGGTCGTCATTTATAACAACGATTCGAATTCCATGGATGAGGTGGTTTACATCCTCGTCAAAGCGACCCACTGCGATCTTGAAGAAGCCGCCATCGAGACCTGGGAAGCGCACACTTACGGGCAAGCAAACGTCCATTTCGACACGCGTGAGACTTGCGAGGGTGCCGCCGCTATAATCTCCTCGATCGGCGTGCGCACAGAGGTCACGAAAGAATGGGAGCTTGACTGATGTCCAACCTACCCGGAACCATCGAAAGGCCAGACGTCGAGTCATCGCCTCACAGCACGAAGAGCGAAGGTTGGATAGTCACCGTCTTCAACAACGAGCACAACACGTACGAAGAGGTGATGACCATCCTTGCCATCGCCACCGCCTGCACGGCCGAGGAAGCGTACCTGGAGGCATGGGAAATCGACCACCTCGGCAAGTCGGTGGTGCACCAAGCTTGCGAAAAAGAATGTAAGCGAGCCAGCGAGATCATCTCGACGATAGGCATCCATGTGGAAGTGTCGCAGGAGTAACCCTTTTAGGGCTTTCTCATCAAACCCAAGGAGTCGTTGCCCGTCTAATTGACGTATGGATGGAAAGCTATGAGTGTGAAAAGGGTCTTCAACTTCGGCGGCGCGGCGATCCTAGGCATTGCGATCATCCTTGCCGGCGCCGCATTCACGCAAGACATTGACAGGTCTTCTAAGGACGAAGTGTTGCGCAGCGTCGAGCAGACCTTGGAGCAGTTCGCATTCGTTCCTGGCGCGGATTTCAGCAAGGTCGACGGCTATCTGGCGTCGGAAAAACCCAAGATCGACCAAGCGAGTACCGATGAAGCCTTCAGAAACGCAGTGAGCGAGGCGCTCGAAAAACTTGGCTACAGCCACATCGTACTCTTCACGCCGGCCATGGTGGACCAGCGCCGCAACAACGCCGCCATCGGCATCGGCATCATGGCGATGTACAAGGACCATTCGCTCCTCGTCCACACCGTTTTCAACGACACCCCTGCCCAAGAAGCAGGATTGGAACCGGGAGATGTCATCACCGAAGTCGATGGCAAAAAGCCGGAATTCGTCGGCGCCATGGCCGGCGACGAAGGCGCCAAAGTTCAAATCAAATTTACAAAATTCGAGGGTGGTGAGAAGGAAGCCACACTCACCCGGCGCAAATTCTCAACCGTCGTACCCCCAACGCTCACATGGGCGGACAAGGACACCGCAGTGTTGCGAATTCCCACCTTCGACCTAAGTTACGACCGTGAGAGAGTCAACAAATTGGCCGAACAAGCCAGCAAGTCTAAGAACCTCGTGCTCGACCTCCGAAACAATGGAGGCGGAACGGTGACCAGCATGTGCCATTTGCTCGGCTTTTTCATGCCTTCCAACGAGCCCGTAGGCACCTTTGTCTCCAAGAAAGTCGTGCAGCAATTTGTCGATCAAACCCACGGCGACCCCACCGATCTGAGGAGCATCGCCAGGTGGGCGCCACACAAAATCACCCCGCAACGAAACGACATAGCACCCTATGCGGGTCACTTGGCTGTGCTCGTCAATGCAAATTCGGGAAGCGCATCTGAGATTGCCGCGGAGGCGCTTAAGGAATCGCTCGGAACACCGATCGTGGGTGAAAAATCGGCGGGCAAGGTCCTGGTTTCTGTCCTCGCTCAACTGCCCCACGGCTATCAGTTGCAATATCCCATCACGGACTTTGTGTCTCCCAAAGGCATTAGGCTCGAGGGCACTGGCATCACTCCGGACTTGACAGCAAAAGATCCGAGAGTGATGAAAGCGGGCGTCGCCGATGAACCCGTCGATAAGGCTGCTGCCCTCTTGCACCGAGAGCAAATTCGTCAGGAGCGCTTCGGCAACTAGGGCAGCTTCTCGATTTTCTGTCCCGAGCGAGGCTTAAGCGTGAATACGCTTGAAGGTAGTGGCTTGTTGATCGAACTGTAGGTGAACTCCCTGTCCAAACTGGAAAGCCGCTGCGACGAAGCGTCTCGACCCTCGCTCGAAACCCTTGCAAACAAGTGATCTTTCCTGCGTACGAGGACTGAAACCTTGAGCCCCTCCCGTTGAAATTCGATGAGATCACAAGGCACTGCGCCAACTTTCACCGACCCTGCCAAACGACCCGACATCTCCTCGCCAGCCAACACACGGGCCGGGTTTTTGTGCAGGGCCCACGAACGTAGAAACGGCTCAATTTGGTCGCCCACAACGCCGGGGATGTCACTCGCGGCGATGGCCCCGCGCCGAAACCTTCCACCTCGACTGATGGAAAGCAGATGTCCGTCGTACGACCACGACAGCCCCGTTTCAATCTGGGCCGACCGGTGCCCACTGAAGAGCACCCTTGTCGAACGCTCTCCACTCCTGATCAGGATCGATGCTGATCGCAAGGATCCATAGGCCCTCGTCGAGGCATCCCAAATCGTTGAAGCTGACTTGTCGGAAAATTTCAAACGCGTACCGCCAACCGCAAGGAATGACTCGACCTTCCTGGATCCTCTTGGAATCGTCAGCGTCAACGAGGAGGGCTTGTGGCCGTATTCATAACGCCAAGAAAGGAGTGACCCCGGCGCTGAAATTCGTGCAATTCTGAGAAGACTGTCCTTTCCGAACTCGAACCTTACGTTCGACTTGCCCGCTTGTGAACGAGTGAGAACCGTCCCTGATTTCCGTGCCTGCGACGTCCACCCATTCAGTTTTCGGAAAGTGCCCAGGAATTTCTGCAGAGCATCTGGATCAAGCATGAACTTGACGCTGTCGTCCACCGATTCGAGAATCAGGATCGCCCTCTCCGCCAGGCTGTTCTTCTTGTCTGGGATAGTCCTCGTCAGGTACTCATTTGTCGCTGGCTGCAGCGCCACCAGCTTGGTACCCTTGATGAGAAACGTTCGGTCTGAAGCTACCTGGTCTCTCGAGGCGCCAGCGCGAATTCGCAGGAGCAGAGTTCCCGGACGCTGATAACTCAGCGTAAATCGATTGTGGAATTGCTTCCCTTGCGCGTTGGCAGTTGCGTCGATCACGATGCTCGCGGCATCGAGTCGACGGTGCGCCGCCACACAGTCATCAATCGCCTGGGCAGGGGTAACCGATGTCAGGAGCAAAGCGTAAGCCAACATTACGAGTTACCGCCCATGCGCACCATCACGTCATAGAGTGCCGCGGTCGCCCATTCCGAGTGCCCTTCCGCATCGAGCCGCGCCAGCAAGCTGTCCACCAGATCGGTTCCCGGAATCGCAGCGTGGATCTCGCGGGCCGCCGCCTTGCAATATCCAAAGTCTTTGCGCTGATTCTTGACGCTAAACCCAGGGGACCAGTCGCGATCAAGCACCTTGGGGCCATAGTTAGCGAACGCCCAACTCCCCCCGGCCCCGCCGCCGATCATATCCATTGCCTGCGCCATGTCCAAGCCCGATTTCTTGACGAATCCCATCGTTTCGCAAAGCCCAAGCAGCGCTCCGGCGACCGCTATCTGGTTGGCCAATTTCATCATCTGACCGGCTCCGGGCCCGCCCACCCGCTCAGCACGTTTCGCATAAGCGTCGATAAAGGGAATCGCCCGATCCACATTCTCAGGGGAACCGCCGCAAAACACGGTTAGCTGCCCCTTCTGCGCGCCCATGCTCCCACCCGTGATCGGGGCGTCGACAAACCCAAACCGCCTTCCCCTCAAGTCACTTTCAAGGGACGTCGCTGCCGCCGGTGCAATCGTGGAATGGTCCACGAAGAGCGTGTTGGGCTTCGCAGAGGCGAGACAAGCGTGTATGACAGCTTCCACGTCTTCCGAGCGATTGACACAAATGAAGACGACGCTACACAAAGACGCCAATTCGGCAAGCGTTGAAGCAACCATAGCGCCTTTCGCGGCGAGCGGATGCGTCTTTGCCACCGTCCGGTTCCAGACCGTTACGTCGCGCCCTGCTGCCACCAAGTGGCCCGCCATCGGCCCTCCCATAACCCCTAAACCAACAAACCCCAATCGTTCCGACATAGGTCAGAGCCTACCGCCTTGATCTCAATGCGGAGGCCCTAGATGCGGCTCATGCTCTCCATATCAAAGGAGCGTCAGGGCCCGCTTAAGCCGCTTTACCATCCGCTCCGGTCCCAACAGCGACATCAACTCGAACAGCCCCGGCCCAAAGGTTTTCCCCGTCAACGCGACCCGAATCGGATGCACCACAGGACCTAACTTCTCAAAACTCTTGGACTCCGCGTACCAACGAACGACCTTCTCACATTCGTCCACCGAAACTTCCAATTCGTCCCCAAGCTTGGAGATCAGAGTTGTGAACAGCTCTCTAACGTGTTCCGCACGGAACCACTTGTCGACCGCTTTCTCATCCATCGAAGGCTCCTCCACAAAGAAGAACTCTGTCGCGAGCCCGAAATCGGCCAAGGTGGTCACCCTCTCCTGCTCCAACTTCACAGCTTCCATCGCGTAAAGCGCATCCATCAACGCGGCCTGGGCCAGGGTTTTGAGGGCGGCGCGGATAGGCGCTGAATCGACATTCTGGCCCTCTTCAGGCACAAATTCCTGCCAATAACGATCCGTCTCTGGATCTTGGGAGTAGGCGATCAAAACGTCGAATAACTCGTCCGGCGCCATCGACCGGATGTAGTGCCCGTTCATCCACCGAAGCTTGTCAATGTCGAAAACCCCCGGTGAAGGCTGAAGGCCGTCAAGCGTGAACGCCGCAACGAGGTCTTCCATCTTCATCAACTCTCGATCACCACCGGGAGACCAACCGATCAACGCCACGAAGTTGATCAACGCCTCAGGCAAGTACCCCTCGGATCGATAGTCCAAGACCCGAGTCGCCCCGTGTCGCTTGCTCAACTTCTTGCCGTCTTTGCCCTTGATGACCGGGCAATGCACGAAGATCGGCCTCTCCCACCTAAACGCGTCAAAAAGACACGCGTGCTTGGGCGCCGAAGAAATCCACTCCTCCCCACGGATGATGTGCGTGATGCCCATCAAGTGGTCGTCCACCATCGCCGCAAAATGGTAGGTGGGCATCCCGTCGCCCTTGATCAGCACCGGATCATCCACCGTATCGGAATCCCACTCGATCCGCCCCCGAATGACATCCTCGATCACCACCGTCTGCCCGCGTGGAATCCTCTGCCGAATTACGAACGGCTTCCCTTTCGCCTCAGCCTCGGCCACCTGCTCAGGGTTGGCATCCCGCCATAAACCGCCAAAGTAGCCCACCTGCTGCTTGTTGATCTGCTGGAACTCGCGCATCTCGTCAAGTTCTTCAGGGGTGTCGAAAGCCTTGTACGCGTGGCCTGCCGCCAGTAACTTCTGAATCCACTCGTCATAAATGCCCGCTTCCTTTCGCTCGCTCTGACGATAAGGATCGTGAACACCCCCAATGTGAAACCCCTCCTGGAAATCGATGCCCACCCACTCCAAACTCTCGACGAACTCTGCCTCTGAATCAGGGTTGAAGCGGGTCCTGTCCGTGTCTTCGATTCGGAAGATGTTCGTTCCCCCTTCATGCCGGGCAAACAGACATTTGAACAAAGCATCGCGAAGCGCGCCTACGTGGAGCATGCCCGTGGGGCTGGGTGCAAATCGAACTCGTAAGGACATCCCAACGAGTGTACCAACCGCCAGCCTGCCCCCCTCGTTGCCATATCCACCCCCAACGCC
>CAZUCK010000032.1:0-2182 GCA_964619505.1 uncultured Fimbriimonas sp.
GGGTTTCGCTTCAAGGTGCCAACTCTGTGCCGTAATACACCGACTTGGTGTTCGCTACGTTTCGTCACGCTCCGGCTCGGCAACGAACTTGAGGCTTTGCTCCCTTCCCTACCTGGCAGTTTGGATTAGACTGATTCCGTGTTTGAATTCGAAATCGATGAGGCGATTGAGAAGGCTTCAACTCCACCTTCCCGGTTCTACAAGGACCCGGCCGTTTACGATGCGACGAAGGCTTCCGTTTTCCCCCGAAGTTGGCCGTTCGTCGAGCGTCCCAGCTTGGTGACGTGCTCGGGGGCGGTGCATCCTTTCACGCTGCTGGAAGGCTGCTTGGATGAGCCGTTGGTGGTGACGCGGGACACGGAAGACAGGATCCATCTGGTGAGCAACGTGTGTACCCATCGCGGCAATTTGGTCGTCGAGGGAGATGGGAACGAGCGGTTCTTGCGGTGCCGCTACCATGGGCGGCGGTTTGGTTTGGATGGGTGCTTTCAGTCGATGCCCGAGTTCGATGGGGTGAGCGGCTTCCCTTCTGGGGCCGACCACTTGGCTAAGGTGCCGTTAGGAAATTTGGGGCCATTTCTCTTTGCCTGTCCTTCCCCCCGTGCCTCGTTGGAAGAGACTTTGAAGCCGGTGGCGGATCGGGTGGGCTGGCTGCCGTTGAGCGAGTTCCGGCATGACCCGCAGCGGTCGAAGGATTACCTGGTGCGTGCGAATTGGGCGCTTTACGTGGACAACTACCTCGAGGGCTTCCACATCCCGTTCATCCACGCGGCACTAAACCAGGTGATCGATTACGAAAACTACACCTACGAGCTGCACGACCATTTGAACCTGCAGCTGGCGGGAGCGAAGGACGGGGACGACTGTTTCGACTTGCCGTCGTCGTCGCCCGATTTCGGGAAGCGGATCGCGGCGTATTACTACTGGCTGTTCCCCAACACGATGCTGAATTTCTATCCGTGGGGGCTGAGTGTCAACGTCGTGAAACCGCTCGCCCACGACCTGACGAGGGTCTCGTTCATCTGCTACGTTTGGGATGAGAGCCGCATCGGGCAGGGGGCGGGAGCGGCTCTGGACAGGGTGGAGCGCGAAGACGAGGCGATCATCGAACTCGTGCAGAAGGGGGTTCAGTCGCGGTTCTACGACAGGGGGCGGTACTCGCCTAAGCGCGAGGTGGGAACGCACCACTTCCACCGACTGCTGTCGGCAACGATGAAGGGGTAGGTCGGATTGGCCGGACACCCCCAAAATTCGCTGTCAGCGGTTTATGAATGTCTTCAGAAACAGCCGTCAGGGAGGCGAAATGAAAGCGGCGTCAGGCGCCCGATACTCCATATCGAAACACTATTGCCCGGATGAGTTAGAGCTCACCGACCCTCTCCCGCGGAGCGGCAGAGGATTTTGATATCCGCTTTGCGATTTCGGCGATGGTGATGTGGTTGAGGGATTCGGCTTGCCAGTCGGCGTGGCTTAAATCCAGTTGTGAAGTGAGCTCGTTGGGGACGGCGAGGCACCATGCGCCGGCGGCCTTGGCGGCGGTGGTTCCATTGGGTGAGTCCTCGAAAACGATAACTTGCGAGCCTTCGATCTTGTAATGATCCAGAGCCGTCCGGTAGAGGGCGGGATCCGGTTTGGCGGGGATGCCTTCATATCCGCAGAAGTGGATTTCGAACCGCCCAAGCAGGCCGATCATGGCGAGGTGGTCTTCCACCCATTTGCGACTGGAGCTGGAGACAACAGCCATGTGCAGGCCCATGCTCACAGCTTCTTCGATCCTTTCGTGAACGCCAGGGAGGACGCGTTCGAGGCCGATGAGGTGTGTTCGCCGTTTGCGGAAGTCTTCGAGGATCTCCTCCCGGATATCGGGTTGGCCGAGGGTTTTAGCGGCGAGGTCCGCGGGGTGGATGGAGACGGTTTCGATGCTGCGCCCGATCATCTCGATCCAGAGGGAGTCGGGGAATTCGAGGCCGCGGGCGGAGAAGGTTTCTTGCCAGGCGACGACGGCGGGGTACTCGGTGTCAAGGACGAGATCTTCGAAATCGAAGAAGATGGCTGCAAGGGGTATGGGGGGGTAGTGGGGTGTCACTGTAGATTGTGGCGTCCTTTGGAGCGACCAGGCTTGACGGCCCTTTTCAGTTGGGCGGCATTGAGCGGTTGTGCGGCCGTGGCAGAGAACGACGGG
>CAZUCK010000032.1:2192-29177 GCA_964619505.1 uncultured Fimbriimonas sp.
TGGATCCCGAGGGAGTCGGGGAATGCAGGGCCGCGGGGGGGGAAGGTTTCTGGCCAGGGGACGACGGCGGGGTATTCGGTGTCAAGGATGAGACCGTCGAAATCGAAGAAGATAGCTGAAAGGGGCATGGGGGGTATTGGGGTGTACCTGTAGATTGTGGCTTCCTTTGGAGTGCGCAGGCTTGACGGCCCTTTTCAGGTGGGCGGCATTGAGGTGTGTTGGGGCGGTGTCCAGGAAGGCGGGCGCAGTTCGGTGCATTCGAAACCCGGTGTCTCCTCCCGCTCCAAACGGGAGAGGATTCCCGTTGAGAGGTACCCTAGAGGTCAAATATGGCAATCGTACAGGTGATCCCCCTCGGTGGTGTGGGCGAAATTGGAAAGAACTGCACCGTCGTTCAGCAAGGGGATGACATCGTTGTGATCGATTGCGGACTGGCCTTTCCCAATGAGGAAATGCCCGGCGTCGACATCGTCATCCCAGACTTCACGTACCTTGTCGAAAACAAGGAAAAGATTCGCGGCGTGTTCATCACGCACGCCCATGAAGACCATGTGGGCTCGCTTCCCTACCTGCTGGCGCAAGTCAATGTCCCGCTTTATGCGACCGAATTCACCCACGCCTTGATCAAGCATAAGCTGGAGGAAAAGTGTCCAGCGAAGGACCTCGATCTTCGCGAGTTCAAGCCGGGTGACATCATCCAGGCGGGCGCGATGTCAGTGGAGCCGGTTCGAATCACCCACTCGATCCCCGACACCTGCTGTATGGCGGTTCGCACGATGCACGGCATCGTGTTTTTCACGGCGGACTTCAAGTTTGATTTCACCCCTGTCGATAACAAACTTGCCGACATCACCCGCATCGGCGAGATCGGTCGTGAAGGCGTCATCGTTTTGCTCAGCGACTCGACGAACGTGGAACGCCCAGGCTGGGGACCCAGCGAGCGTCGTGTATCCGAAGGGTTACGCAAGACCCTCCTGGAGGCTCCCGGTCGCGTGCTCCTGACGACCTTCGCCAGCAACATCCACCGGCTGCAGCAATTGTTGGACGTGGCGGCGGAAACGGGACGCAAGGTTGCGGTCGTGGGGCGCAGGATGGAGCAGAACATGGACATCTGCTCTCGCATGGGCTACATCAAGATGCCGAAGAACACCTACATCCGCCTCGACGAAATGAAGATGTATCCGGACGACAAAGTTGCGATCTTGACGACGGGAAGCCAGGGCGAGCCCATGAGCGCCCTTGTGCAAATGTCAAAGGGTGAGTACGGGCGCCTGCAAATTAAGCAGGGCGACACTTTGATTTACTCGGCAAGACCGATCCCGGGCAATGAATCGGCGATTTGGCGAACGATCAACCGGTTATTCCGCCAGGGCTGCAACGTGATTTACGATTCACCCACACCCATCCACGTAAGTGGACACGCATATCAAGAGGAGCTGAAGATGATGATCAATCTCACGCGGCCCTTTTACATCGCTCCTGTCCACGGAGAGCCGCGGCACCAGTTCATCTATAACAAGATCGCCGAGGGAATGGGTTATCCAGAGCACCGTATGTTTACACTGACGGACGGCGTTCCCCTATGCATGGATGAGACCAACGCATACTTAGGTGATCAGGTCGCATGCGGTCGCGTCCTTGTGGACAACAGCGGCACGCCCGGCATCCCCGACGAGGTCCTTCGAGACCGTAACAACGTATCGAATGACGGCATCGTCATCATCACGATCGTGTTGGACTTGGAGCAAGGTGAATTAGTCGGTGATCCGACCCTTCAGGCGCGCGGTTTCCATGGGCCGGAGGGAATTCTGGACAAGGCGCTGGACGTGTTGATCGATGGAATGAGGTCCCTCAGTCGCGAAGAATTGAAAGATGTAAGCCGAGTTCGGCATGACGCCACAGATGTTGTCCGCCGATTTATTCAGAAGCGAGCTTCGCTTAGGCCCTTGGTGTTGCCGACCATCATAGAACTCTAGGCTGCGATATTGGATGGGGCGAGGAAGTGCTCGAGGGATAGCTGCAGCAACTCCTTGAGTTGCATCATCTCTTCCTCGGGAATCTGAAATTCCTCGGATATGTCGGTTGGCAAGACGAGGTCGACCGTCCAAGGCACGGCGCCTAGGCCGAATTGCGTGTTGGCCAGATAGTCCGCCATATGGAGACAACAAAGGGCATCATATTCGGATTCTAAGCCCATTGGATTGTCAAAAAACCGCATGGAACGGACGAATATGGGAGGTAAACCCCAAGCTTCAGCTGCGAGGGCTCCCAGTTCCCTTGAAGGGCAGTCAAAGATCTCTACGAAACCTTGATTCAAGGTGATCTGCCGCTCTTCCGCGTAGGTGTTGACTCGATCAAAGACGTCGGGAGACACTTGGGCAAGAAGTGCTATGCATAGATCGTGGAGGACACCAGCGGCAAACAGTTCATCGGAGGTCCAAGACGACACGACGGGCTGCCCCAACCGACGACGGCGCGCAAACAGGTACCGAGCCAAGAACCCTACGGCTAGAGAGTGCTTAACGAAAAGGGCGCGATTGAACGAGCTGGTGACTTCATCGTGCGCGAGAAGGTTCTTCAGCGCCAGAGAAACGGCAAGTGACCTGACTGACTTTTGACCAAGCCTCATTACGACTGCACGAATGGAAGCCTGATTCCCCCTTGAGCGCACCTCACTTTGACTGGTTATTCGCAGGAACGTGGCGGCTACGAGTGGGTCGCCCATGATGATTCGTTCGAGGTCCGCTGCCGACGCCTCCCCAGAATCAATCGCCTCAATGAGCCTCGTTGCCGTCAGCGACAGTTCAGGCAAAGACGACGCCCTTTTAAAGCGCAGCTTCAACCGATCCAGAATGTCTTTGTCGCTCAGCATGTGTGCAGTGCCCGATCCATTGTGCTTTTATCGGCATTTTTTGGGGTGTTCACAAGTTAGCTTGCAGCCAATTTGCACAAATAGGACTTTAGGGGGTGCCCGGATGCGGATTAGATTGCGATTACAACCTGCCGATCGGGTTCACCGGGTGGCCGTTCACGCGAACTTCGAAATGAAGATGTGGAGCGGTGGCCAGTCCAGTCGCACCAACCGCTGCGATCGGTTCCCCTCGTTTGACGGACTGGCCGCTGCGAATCATGATGCGCGAGCAGTGGGCGTAGACGGTTGAGATGCCTCCACCGTGGTCGATTATGACGACATTTCCGTACCCGCGCATTTGTTGGGCGGCGACGACGACGCCGTCGGCAGCGGCGTGGATCGTCGCTCCGAAGTGGGCTCCAAAATCCACGCCTGCGTGAAGTCGGGTGATGTGGAGAATGGGGTGATATCGCATCCCAAAACCGCTCGTGAGGGGTGCATTGACGGGCCTTGAGAACCGTCCAGTGAAGGATGGCAGAGGCTTTCGGCCCCCCGACGTGGCGTCGTAAGCCTGAATCTGGGCAGTGATCGACCGTTCATCTTCTTCGAATTGAGCGACTAGTTCTTGGAGTTCGCCGACACGGCCCTGAAGTTCCCTGAGGTAACCGGCCTTTTCGTGGCGCGCATCTTCGAGGGAGGACTCTTGCTGACGCTGGCTTTCTTGGAGTTGAGTCACACGATGAACGAGGGCGTCAATTTTAGTCTTGTGCTCAGCGACCTGAAGCTTAAGGCGGCGATAGTCATTGAACATTTCGCGATCCTTGTCCGCGATTCGCTGAAACAGAACCTGTCGTGAGGCGATGTCGCCGACGCTTTCAGAACCCACCAGCGCGGTGAGCAAGGTTGAGTCACCTTGCATATACATACGTTTCAACCTTTGACGAACGCGCTCACGGGTTTCATCAAGTCGTTGAGTGGCTGCGGCGAGTTCCTCAGTCGTCTCCACCTGTTCCTTGCGGCTGTCGCTTAGCCGTTCGCCCGTCTCAGCGAGCTTATCGCCGATGTCGCTGAGCCTCGAATCAACGGCGTGGATGTCGCTTAGGACGACGCTGGCTTTTCTTTTCGTTTGGCGCAGCTCAGCTTTAAGGCGAATCTTCCTTTCCCTGAGCCTTGCCAGATCCGTCTTGAGTTCGTTGACCGACCCTTTGTGCTTACGAGTGCTGGTTGGGTGTTTCTTTGGATGCCTCAGTTTTTTTCGCTGCTGGGCGGGCGACGAGGCGGTCCCAGCGACCAGGATCAACACGATGAGCATCGCGACGTACCTCATCGAAACTTTAGAGGAGATTGAACGGCAAGGGTTGAGCATAGGAGGCCGTAGAATGCCCCGATGCAACTGAGAATGGCAAGAACACTTGTCAATGGGAAATTAGGAAACGATGTATCGCTTTTCAGGCTTGAAAGGAATCCGATGACGACTTGGTTACTGGCGAGCACTAAGAGGGTGGCGACCAAGCCGCCCAACGCCCCTTGTACGATGCCTTCGATGAGAAATGGCACCCGAATCATATAGCGGGATGCGCCTACAAGCTGCATCGTGCGGATCTCAAGGCGACGCGAGATCACGGTTAACCGGATGGCGTTATAGATCAACACACCGCCGGTGAGGAAGAGGAGCCCCCCAAATACGGCGCCAAGCCACCGAATCAACTTTAGACCTTGGTCGACAAAATTCTCCTCCTCTTTGAGATAGCTGACGCCTCTTTCGGGCTGAACAGCATGGAGGGCTCTGATTTGCTCTGCGATTCCGTCGGAAAGAGAAAGGTCCGTAACTCTCACCTTGAAAGCGTCAGGGAATGGGTTTTCGAGGCCCTCCGTCAAATCCGGCGCCTGCTTTTGTTCTTTCTCCCAAGCCTTATCTTTCGGAATCCAATTGACGCTCCCAACGCCCGTCATGGCCCGAATTTCCTGGGCGGTCGTTTGGATGTCGGCCATCGTTGCGCCGTCGCGTAAAAACACCCTCATCTCAAACTTTCCAGGGATCGTGTTCGCGTATTCACTGACCCTCAAATAGATGTAGCCGAGGCCACCAAGTAGGAAAAGAGAGACTGCGACAGTGCTTATGGCGGCAAAGGTCATGAGTCCGTTGCGACGGAGTGCGGCGAACGCTTCGCCAATGAGGAATTCGATGCGATCAAGCATTGTCAGCCTGCCCGTTCGGCGCGGTGGACAGCGCCCCTTCGACGTCGTGCCTGAGCTCGAGCTCGGGTTGGTGGGCGAAACCGGGAAGGCCAGCCACTTCGCCCGTGTCCCCGATGATCTTCCCTTCTTCCAATGTGACGATGCGCTTCGCCATCTTCTCTACGACCACCATGTCATGGCTGGCGACGAGGACGGTGGTTCCCCTCAGGTTGAGAGACCGTAGGATTTCCATGATCTCGAGCGAGTGTTCGGGGTCGAGATTCCCGGTGGGCTCGTCGGCAAGAAGCAGGGGAGGGTTGTTGATGAGCGCGCGGCCAATGGCGACGCGTTGTTGCTCGCCTCCGCTTAGTTCGTGGGGGAACGCGTCGGCGCGGTGGCCGATGTTGACCCGTTCGAGGATTTCAGGGACTCCTCTTCTGACTTCTCTTCGGGTTGCGCCAACGGCACGCATGGCGTAGGCCACGTTCTCCCACACCCGCTTCCGAGGGAGGAGAGCGAAATCCTGGGGAACGATGCCCATTTGGCGGCGAAGGGCGGGGATTTCACGTTCTCGTACAGAACCGAGTTCGCGTCCCAGGAGCGTTACCCGCCCGGACGTGTGTACCACTTCCCTACTGAGCAACTTGAGCATCGTACTTTTGCCGGCGCCCGTCTTGCCCACGAAGAAGACGAACTCGCCGCGTTGGATCGACAGTGTGACACCCCGCAGGCCCCGCACCAGATCGGTGTACCGGACTTCGACGTTTTCGTACGAAATATAGGGGATCGCAGATGCCATTGCCACGTTCAAAAATGAAGGTCGGACGAACCGTATCCTACCTTCTGAGGACGCCAGCCAACCGCCAACATGACCCGGGAGTTGCTGAGTTTACGCAAGTTGGGGGCTTCTAAGCATGAGCAGAAAGTTCTTCCCTTGAAGTACCTTTAGCGCCGTGCAGAGCTTTGGCCCGGTAGCACCCCATTACGACGAGTTGATGAAGACCGTCCCCTACCGAATGTGGGTGGGCTACTACATGTTGTTGCTGGCTCACCAAGACGTTCACCCGAAGCGCGTGCTGGACGTCTGCTGCGGAACTGGCTCCATGTGCGATTTGCTGACTCGGGAAGGGATGCAGATGACTGGTTTCGACATCTCGGGGGGCATGATCGAAGTGGCCCGCAAGAAGGCCGAAAAGGCGCGGCAGGACATTCAGTACTTCATGGCAGACGCATGTGACTTCGACCTGGGGCAGAAATTCGACGCCGCCTTCTCGTTCTTCGACAGCCTGAACAATATCACCGAACCCTCACGGCTCCAATCGGCGCTGAATCATGTGGCAATGCATTTGGAACCCGGAGGGTCGTTCATTTTCGACCTCAATACTGCATTTGCATTCGAGGCCAAGCTCTTTGATCAACAAAACCTGCGGGCAAATGCCAAGTTGCGTTACAAGTGGGAGGGGGAGTACGACCCTGAGACCAAGATCATCAAGGTCGACATGACCTTCTGGCAAGGGGACCGGGAGTTCAAGGAAATCCATGTCCAACGCGCTTACTCCGACGACGAAGTCCGGTGCATGCTGGGCGAGGCCGGATTCTATGACGTTCGCGGGTTCACGAGCTACACGTTGAATCCCATCCGGGCGCGCAGCGATAGGGTGCACTATATGTGTTTAAAGGAACCTTAGAATTCAGGTTTGCGGCACTCAGGTCGTGGTCGCAACCCGCTTCATTTCGGGCGAGAGTGTGTGGAATTTTAAGTAACGGACAGCGGCGTCGACGTCTAAATCCTTCCCTTCTACATCACGTTCCTGTGGAACGGTAATGTCGGGTTCTACGCCGACTCCTTCAAGCCGCACGCCTTCGATCTTGATGTTCATCATCGGTATCTCCAGGGTCGCCCAATCGCTGACCCTGAAGGGCATGGTGCCGAGCACCTGGCCTGCGGTTCTACGCCCCACGAGAGTGGCCCGGCCACTCTTACGGAGTTCGTAACTCAGAACCTCTCGTGCGCTCCGTGAGCCATCGTTGATAAGGACCACGAGCGGCTTGGTGTAGCCGACGGAAGGACCCCCATTGGGACCATCGTAGGATTGAAAAGCCTCATCGAAACCTTCTGGACGGCCACCGAAACCATCTCTGAGATCAAGAATGAATCCATCCGTATTGGCAAGTTTCTCGGACGCGGCCTGCCTTACTGCGCGCCGGAAATCGTTGTTGACCAAAGCCCAGGGATGGATATAGCCGAAGTGCCTTCCATCCGGCGTTTCGATGACGCGAACGCTGTCGTTGGTTCCTCTCAGAAACATGTCCAATGCGGTTTCCTGAGACACCTCAACCCGGCGCTCCACTTCCTGCGCTCCACGCTTGAATCGGATCGAGGCCATGCTTCCCACGTCTGATTCAAATCCTTGAACCGGCGTGAACGGCTTGCCATCAACGCTGACCATCAGGTCGCCCTTGTGCAACCCAGCTCTTTCTGCGGAAGAGCCCTCAAGGACCATTTGGACCGTATAGCCATCGGGCATGCGCTTGAACCAGGCACCTATATTCGCCATCTTTGCAGCCGGGGCACGGCCAAAAGAGTCATTCAAATAAAATGCCTGGTCGCCTTCAATGTCGAGTTCAAAATGTGAGTCATGGAATTCTGAAATCATTCTATTGACGATGTCGCGAAATTCCAGCCTTGACTTGGCAGCCTTCGCCGCCTCCGCATAAGCCGCGAGGTGATCCTCCATTTCGATTTTCCGCTCATTGCGAGCGTAGTAGCTGCGCCTGATCGCCGACTGGACGTCTGACCACGTCCGAGCGTAGTCGTCCGCTGAGGGAGTCTGGACAACAAAAGCGGCGACTAGAGCGAGCAGCATTTCAGAAAGATACGCCTAAATCAGGCTTCGCGATCCCGTTCGTCGTCCGCCTGGTCATCGCCGCGTGACGGGAGGGTGAATTTGATCCGTGCGCCCTCATTGACGGTGCCTTCGGCGGACACCGTCCCCCCGTGACGCTGGATGACTCTGCTTACGATGGCAAGTCCAATGCCGTCACCGGGGTATTCGTCGCGCGAATGGAGGCGTTGGAAGGGTGCAAAGATCTTGTCGACATAGGCCATATCGAACCCAGCGCCGTTGTCCTTCACAAAAAATGTGCCCTTCCCTTGCGAATCCAACTCAATGACCGCGTTCTCGGTCTTGGATGTGAATTTCCAGGCGTTTTCAATGAGGTTTGTGAGCGCAACCTGAATGAGTGAGACATCCCCATAGGTTTCCAAGTTGGGAGCAATAACAGCCTTGACGTTTCGGCCCGGGTCCGATGCTCGAAGGTCGTCAATAATGGACTCGGCGATCGCCGAGACATCCACCTTTCTGCGCGCCATATCGGCGCGAGTGATGCGTGACATGCTGAGAAGGCCATCGATGAGGTCTGCCAGTTTGATCGTCGCATTCCTAATTCTGGCGAGGTGATCTCGACCCTCGTCATCGAGCTTTTCCGCGTAATCCTCCTCCAGGGCCTGACTGAAACCGTTGATGCTCCTCAGTGGACCGCGCAGATCGTGAGACACTGAGTGGCAGAAGTCCTGCAGTTCTCCAGTCGTGGCTTCCAGTTCGCGCGTGCGCTCGCGCACACGCTCCTCTAAGGTTTCGTTGAGTGCCTTGATCTTTTCTTCAGCAACCTTTTGCTCGTGGATGTCGGTGTTTGCTCCAACCATTCGAACCGGCTTGCCTTCCGAATCCCGAAAGACCTTGCAATCGATTTGAATCCAATGATACTCACCACCTAAGCTTTTGACCCTGCATTGGAAGCGGCCGAAATCCCCTTGACTCAGGACTTCCTTGAGACCCGACTCGATGCGAGCGCGGTCGTCGGGGTGGCATTGTTCATTGAACACTTCGATGCTCGGCTCGACGTCGCCCAAAGGAAGGCCCAGGAGTTCAAAATTGCGATCAGACCAGTTCCTTTTGTCCGTGGCAATGTCCCAATCCCACACTCCGTCACGGGTGGTTTCCAAATAGAAACGCAGCCGTTCTTCGTTGATCGCGAGGGCTTCTTGTACACGCTTCTCCGTGTCGATGTCGGTCGAAGTACCAAACCAGGCCATGATCTTGCCTGCTGGGTCGCGCATCGGCCTCGCAGTGGCCTTAAACCATCGGTACTTGCCATCGAGCGCCCTTCTTACTCGGTACTCTCCAACGTAGTCCGCCCCTGACTTTATGGCGGTTTCCCAACGTTGCTGGGCGAATTGAATATCGTCGGGGTGGACGGACGAAAGCCACCCTGAATTGCGCGCCTCGTCAAGGGTGAGGCCCATGTAATCGAGGCAACGCTGGCTGAAGTCCGTAGTGAAGCCATCTGGGTCGCAAGACCAAACGAGTTGCGGAATTGACTCAACGAAGAATCGATAACGCTCCTCGCTCGCACGCAGGGCAACGGTCTCTGGACTTTCGAACGACGCCATTGAGCGTGGCCTAGGGTGCATAAATCACTCTACAGCGAGACCGCTCTTGCGCGCTTCTCCTTCCAAGTTGAGACGTGTCAATTGCCTAGAAATCAGCACGGATTTCGAACGCAGGCGAATGGGCACTTTGCCTACAAATCTTCAAACCGGGCTGACACAGCGGACCGTATCCGTCGCAAGCAAAAGACAGGCGACCGCATCACGGGGTTCATCACACGGCATGGGGGAATGATTCGGCAACGTATTCCAAGTTATTCCTGGCGGCTGCGTGGTTGGGATCGAGGGCCAGGCACTGTCGAAAGGCCAGCCTTGCGCCATCCGCGAGATTCATCTGCGCGAGTGCGTTGCCTAAAACAAACCACCCTTGCGGGTTCATAGGTGTCTGACGCAGGCCCGACTCGTAGAGGTGAGCGGCATCGGCATACTGCTGCATCCGGTAAAGCAAGTCCCCGCAATTGAAATAGGCGTTCGCGTTGGACGCATCTCTCTTGATGGCCTCGGAGTAACAATTGAGCGCCTTCTCTTGGTCACCACTTTCTTCAAGAGCGCGCCCCCAGTTGATGAGCAATTCTGCGTTTGGCTCCCGCTCTTTCGCGTAACTCTCGAACGCGGCCAGCACCAGGCTCGAGTCGCCGACTGTTTCCGCCGCGTTGACCCACCCGACCCAAGCGTCGAGGTTCGCGGGCTCGTCTCGCCACGCCCTTTCGTAGAGTTTCAACGCGTCCCTTGTCTTACCAAGGGCGAGACAACATCGTCCAGCGCCGTGGAGTGCAAGAGTCTGGAGACCAGGTCTTGCCATCAGGACCTGGAATTCCGCCCGCGCTGCCGCATGATTGCCCATCTGTTCGTGCACGGTGGCGACGCTGTAGCTTGCCGCCGCGCAATCCGGATTGACATTCAACGCCATCTCAAACATCTCCAGTGCTTCTTCGAAGCGCTTCAAGACAGTGAGAATTTGCCCACGGAGCACATAACGTTTGTACGTGTAAACCGAATAGTCGCCCTGTTGTCCGGGAATCCATTCCCCAGCTAAGCAACGGTCAATGGCCCTGAGAGCGTCGTCGTAGCGACCCATCTTCATGAGCACACTTGCCTGAGTGAATTCCGTGGCCAGCGTACCGAGCTTGCGGGACTTTGCTTCTTCGGTGATTTCGTACGCTTCGGCTAGTCGCCCTTCACCTTCCAATGCTTCAGATAAGATTTGGTAGACCGTCGCACCGTGCGGTTGCTGGAGATGCAGTGTTCGGATGGACGCTTTGCATGCGTGCTCGGCCTCGGTCATCCGACCGGCAACGGCAAACGCGTTCGCAAGATTGAACCATTGAAAGGAATCGTCAGGGTTCTCGCGGACTTCTGTTTCGAGAAGGAACAACGCTCTATTCAACTTATCCTTTTCGACCATTTTGGTAGGCCTGTAGCCTTCGTGGTAAATTCGCGCCCCTTCGATGGTCGCCCAGGGAAGACCTAAGCCTTCGAGACTTGGTGTTATTTGTTCGTGGATTCGGCCAGTAAACTGCACTCCAGGTCGCAACTGAAAGAGTCGCGTGGGAGCGTGGACATATTGCTCGGCGTCGTTATCGTCCGACATAAAGTTGACGATGGGGATATTGAATCCCGAATAGTGCGGTCGAACCAGGGCGCTTCTTATGAGGTCGTGGTGCTCGGGTGGCAACGATTCGTCGGCGTCAATCCACAGCGCCCACCGCGAAGAAGCCATTTTTAGAGCTGCATTTCGAGCTGCTGAGAAATCGTCGCACCATTCAAAGGAGCCGATCTTGGCGCCGAATCTCTCCGCGATCTTTAGCGTCCCGTCCGTTGAGCCCGTGTCAATGACGATGATCTCGTCCACTAGATCACGGATGCTGGCTAAGCATTTCTCAAGCACGGCTTCCTCATTCTTCACGATGAGGCATGCGGAAAGCGTGATACCCACGTCACCCGGATCGCCATGAAGCAGTTGTGCTGTCTCCAGGTGTTGAAAGCCTTCAGGGTCGGGTCTGTTTGTCTTGATTGCCATCAGTTGACGGCAATGAAAATGGTCGACCAAAACTCCGCCCAACTTGCTTGCATACTTGGATTCCTGACCCCAATCCAAACGCTCCAACGCCTCGATTTCCCGTTGATCATAGGCCTGTACCGTTCCGTATAGCGCGTTCAGGTCAGGGTCAGTCGGCAAGTCGGCAAGTGCCTTTCGCAACAAGAATTCAGCCGATTTAAATTCAAAATCTTTGATTAACGGCACAATGCGCTTGAGTGCGGCGACACGATTTGTAGCGGCGGGCTTCTTCATGCAGCTTGCTCGTTAGATTTCTGAAGGATCCTTCGGGCCCCGGCGATGCTGAACATCTCATCGCGGAGAAGCCGCTTGATGGTGAAAACGGTTTGGATGTCTTCTGGCCGGTAACGACGCTGGCCGCCGTCGGTGCGAACGGGGTTCAAAAACACAGCAAATTCATGCTCCCAATAGCGGAGGGTATGAATTTCGACGCCCGTGATCTGGCTGGCAGCGCTGATGCTAACCGCTTGAGTGGGCTTGTTCGCTCGTTGCTCAATCGACATGCTCGTTCAAAGACTCCCCTGGATCCGTGGACCCTACGATTACACATCGGTTGGTAGCCAGTGCTTTTGCAGGGTCAATCACCGCGAACGCGACGACTTTTGAAGCCTCGACGCCGCTCAATCCTGCGCTTGGAGTTGCATCGGTTGCGCCGAGCCTTCAAGACCCTGTTTGATTCGGCACAGCAAGGCTTCAAGGTCGGCAACGGGAACGTCGAATTCCAACGAAAGCTCGGGGGGCAATTGGCTGGCGGCTGTGAACTCAGCGATGGTGAAGCCGAATCGGTTGATGGCAACGTAATTTGCGTAGCACAGACATGACAACGCGTCGAATTCGTCGGGCACGTTCCACGGTGTCGCAAGGTGTTCCAGCGTCAACTGGAAAAGCAAGGGCAGTTTCCAGGTCCTAGCAGCCAAGACTCCCAAGTTCCCGCCTTGAACCCCAAAGTGGCCTATGAACGCTTCCGAAATCGGGGTGCCGGTACGTCGGGCACGGAGGCACACTTGAGCGAAGTCACCGGGTGAGATGTATGCCAGCAATGCCGTCGGTAAGTCATGCAAGTAGCCTGCGGCGAACACTTCACCATGCGTGAAGCAAGTAGATTTGATCTGTTCAAGCCTCAACTTCCTGCGAAACAGGTGTTGCGCTGTCATGCCGACGGCGAGAGAGTGCCTGACATAGCGCTCTCTGTCAAAGCTCGCGACTTGGACAGCCCCAGCAATCGTCTCGTTGATGGAAAGAGCAAGCGCCACGGAACGCAGGGAGCGGACGCCTTCGAGCGCGACAGCTTCTTCCACGCTCGCACACGGTTGGGATCGGGCGTCACCAATTACCCGTAGCGTCCTGGAGCTGAGAACCCTGTCGCGAGCAAGTATGTCGGTCAAATTGGAATCGGCATCATTTCCAGCAATTGCGTCTGAAATCAGATCTTTCGCTGCAGCCGAGAGCACCGGCAGGGTCGCCTCTTGAGCAAAGAGCGCCTGCAACCGGCGTAGTTCTTTGCTGTTCCTTGTGATCTCACAATCCATAGTGTTCTATCAAAGCCAGATAATGGTTGGCTTGCCAACCGGTGGGTTACACGGGATAAATTGCTCCCTTCTGCGCTGTTCGGGTTTAGTCGATCCTCATTTCGGGCCAACCCAGGACTTTCGACTCTGGGCGGTAGACTGGTTGCCCCGATGGAGAAGCGTTACACCATCACCACGCCGATTTACTACGTGAACTCAGTTCCCCACATTGGGACTGCGTTGACCACACTCGCCAGCGATGTAACCGCACGGTATCAGAAGATGCAGGGAAAGAAGACCTTCTTTCTCACAGGCACCGATGAAAACGGCCTCAAGGTCAAGGAAGCTGCAGAAAAGGCTGGAAAAGACCCTCAGCTTTTTGTCGACGGAATCAGCAACGAGTTCCGCAAGGTCTTCGGAGGCATCTTTGTCGAATACGACGACTTCATCAGGACGACAGAACATCGTCATAAGGAGGGTGTCCAAGAGTTCTTCAGGCGTCTTCGGGCCGCCGGCCACATCTACAAAGGCAAATACGAGGGCTGGTACGACGTCAGCAGCGAAACCTTTTACAAAGAAGCCGATCTTGTGGATGGCAAGAGCCCGGACGGAAACGAAGTTCGTTGGGTTGAAGAGGAGAACTACTTCTTTCGATTGAGCGCTTTTCAGGACCGTTTGATCGACCACATCGAGAAGAATCCGATGTTCATCCTTCCGGAATCGCGTAGAAACGAGGTCCTCAGTTTCATTCGGCAGGGCCTTCGCGATGCGAGCATTACAAGGACGAATCAAGGTTGGGGAATTACGGTCCCAGGGGACGAGAGCAAGGTCATCTACGTGTGGTTTGACGCCTTGATCAACTACGTCAGTGCCACGGGCTGGCCCGCTGCCGGTTGGGATTCAAAATGGCCGCCGGAAGTTCAATGGATGGGCAAGGACATCCTGACTCGCTTCCACGCCACGCTTTGGCCCGCGATGTTAATGGGGGTGGACCTGCCTCTCCCGAAGACCTTGATCGGCCATGCGTGGCTCCTTATGGGCATTGAGAAGATTTCAAAGTCCAAGGGCAACGTCGTAGCGCCATTGGAGCTTGCGGCAGAACTAGCCGCAGAAACAGGGTGCGCCCACGACATCGCAGTTGACGCTGTCCGCTATTACATGGCTGCCACGTTGCCTGTTGAATCAGACGCGACATACAGCAGATCGGAATTCGACCGAACCTACAACGCAGACTTGGCGAACGACTTAGGCAATGCGCTCAATCGAAGTCTCTCAATGGCCCACAAATTCTCGGGCGGTGTGATCCCGGAGGCGGAGGTCGAAGAGGAAGCGGTCCGCTCGATCAAGATAGCGAAGGACGCCGTCGACCTGGCGATGGCTGAATTCCGAGTCGACCATGCCACACACGCCGCATGGGAAGTGGTGCGATTTTTGAACAAATACATCGACACGCGAGCTCCCTGGGCGCTCGCGAAAAGTAACGACCCAAAACTGCCGAGCGTCGTTCGGTCGATGCTTCTGTGCCTGAGAGCTACTGAAGGCTTGATCCGACCCGTTTTGCCAAAAACGGCCGACGCCATAGCCCATCAACTTAACCTCCCTCCGACGAAGCTTTGGATTGAAATCGGAGACGAAGCTTTCCTGCCCGCAAACGTTCAACTCGCGCAGCCCGAGCCGATCTTCCCGCGCATAGACACGAAGGTAAAGAAACCTATGGAAACCACCGCACCGAAACCCGAAACACCGAAGGAGCAGCCCAAGCCGGTCGCCGAGATCACGATAGAAGAATTTGCAAGGGTTCAGCTCAAAGTTGGGAGAGTGCTAGAAGCCGAGCCTCTCGAAGGGAGCGACAAATTGATGAAGCTCCAGGTGATGATTGGACCCGAGCAACGGCAGATCGTTGCTGGTATTCGGAAGAACTACGCGCCCATTGATCTCATAGGTCGCCAGGTGATTGTCGTCGCGAATCTAAAGCCGGCAAAACTCAGGGGTGCTGACAGCCAGGGCATGTTGCTTGCAGCGGTCGACGCGGACGGCGGTGCGATACTCCTGCAGCCGGACAAAGACGCTCCCGAAGGTGGGCTGGTGCGTTAGACTGACTCCTGGGGAACCACTCCATGCGCAGCTCTTCAAGCTGATTCCAATGTTCATCGTCTACAACTTGCTGCTCACCCTGTTGGCTCCCATTTGGGTTCCATGGATCTGGTATCGGGCAAGACGTCGGAAGGAGCCACCCAATTGGCAGGAGCGTTGCGGCAATTATCCCTTCAAGAGTTCGAAGACGACGATGCGTATCTGGGTCCATGCGGTGTCGGTGGGCGAAGTGCTTGCAGCGAGCCCAATCCTCAAAGAATTGCGAAGCATGCTGCCCGACTGTGAAATCGTCTTAAGCGTTACGACTTCGAGTGGGCATAGGACGGCACGTGAGTTGCCTGCCAATTTATACGATCACCTCGTCTATTTTCCCATCGACGTGGCGAGGTTCCAGTTGGCGGCCATGACGAGAGTCAGGCCGGCAGCGGTCGCGATTATGGAAACCGAGTTGTGGATGAACTTCCTGTGGGCCGCCAAAGCGCTGGGTGCGAAGACGCTGCTTGTCAATGGACGGATCAGTGACCGATCATTTGGACGCTCAAGGCGATTAGCCATTTTCTACCGAGCACTCTTCAGGGACGTGGACCGTGTTCTTGCACAAAGCGCTGGAGATATGGAGAAACTCATGGCTCTTGGTGCCCGCAAGGTCGAGGTTCTTGGGAATTGTAAGTTCGATCAGGCTCTTGAGGCCTTGGGCTCGGATCCGGAGCAAATGCGGATCGATTTCGGCATCAAGCCGGAGGATAAGGTGCTCGTCGTCGGATCCACGAGGGGCGAGGATGAAGAGCGCCTGGTTATAGATGCAATTCGGGAGATTGGTTTGGAGCGCCTAAAAGTGATCCATGCTCCGCGCCATTTGGAACGGGTCGACGCCCTGTCGGATGAGATTGCCCAGGTGTTTGGTGCACCAGCCAGGCGTTCAATGGGTCAAGTCGGGAACTACTTGATCTTAGACACCTATGGAGAGTTGGCTCGGGTCTATGGAGTGGCGGACGTCGTTGTGATCGGCGGCGGCTTCGGCGATTACGGCGGCCAGAACCTGTTGCAACCGCTGGCTTTGGGCAAGCCCGTCCTGCACGGTCCGCACATGGCAAACTTTCGCGATGTCGCCGATGCGGCGTTGAAGGCGGGAGCAAGCAGGATTTGCGCGACCTCCGGCGAATTGGCGGTTGCAATCTCGAGCCTTTTGGACGATGATTCGGAAAGGGCAGGGATGGGCAAGAGGGCGGCCGAATTAATCAGGGCCAGCGCCGGTGCGAGTCGCAAATACGCCACCGCAATCGCAGAAGAGGCTCTCAGTGCAAAAGCCTAAGGTCACGGTCATGATGCTGGTGGCTTCCGTATGTCTTAGCTGCAATTCGGGGACTTCCACGAGGATTGAGCCCATGGCATCTCTTTCGGGAATGTCGGATTGGAAAACTTTCGAGGCAAAATCGTTCGGACTATCGCTGAGGCTTCCACCAGGTTGGAAAGAAGAAGGTCAATCCAACGGCGGCAAGCCTTACAGGAGCGATCCGGACGCAAACAAAAGCGTTGGGCAAGTTCAATTGGCGATCAGCGCGGTCAGCCCCGTGAAGGCGTCTCACACCAATTTTCCGGACACGTTCACGGCCGTGATCGTTGCTCAAGCTGAGCCGCAAACCATCGACGACAAGTACGCGGCAGAGAGTCTAGCCGACCTAAAGGCGAGTTACCCAAGTGGGGACGCACGAGTCCAACGGGAAATGATTCCAGCCGGTCCGGCGCTTAAAGCATCATATAAGGACGAGGGCACGATCGGTGACAGTGGCCAATCTGCGCCCGGTGCCGGAAAGATCATCGATGTCACAAACGTGCAGGTTCGCACAGCTCGCGGAAGACTGCTTTACATCATCCAGCTGACTGGTTCTTCGTCGGATCGCGCGGCCTTGGAGGAATTGGCGGACAAAATCGCGTCCACCCTGAAACTGGACTAGGCCTTTTCCTTAAGTCGTTGAAAGAAACCACGCTTCTTGAGGAGCTCCGGCTCGTACTCGTGGTTCTTAACCCTCATGGTGCCGGTTTCAATTAGCAGATTGCCGCAGGTACAGGCCATGCTGGCAAGGGGAGTTGCGGGAATGATGTCTCCACAGATTGGACAATGGTAGTACCTGCCCCAACGGCCCGGGTACCCGAGCTTAGGGTTGTATGGAACAACCTCGTACTCCTTTGCCAATTCAGGGCCTAGCATCGCATGCACCTAATAAGGACATTATGCAATGGAGGAAGGTTCAAATTCGGCCCTCCGAAGTACACGACGTGAGGCATTCGGCTTGGGTCAAATGACCCTCGGGGAAACCTTAACTGATCTCGAACCCGTAAAGTCAGCATTCAACTCAAACAAACGAGTCCGCATTTTGAAATGCGCCGGATTACACTCAAAACTTTCATGCGACCCCTATCAACCATTCTCTTCGTCGGAGCCATTGCCACCCTAGCCTCAGCGCAACGCACGCTCGTCGTGTCGGCCTATTACATGGCCACACCTCCAGTGCTAGACGGCACAGTGGATGAAAAAAATGAGTGGGCCAAAGTGCCAAGTTTCACCGGCTTGATCGACCAAAACACGGGTCAGCCTGTCAGCGAAGGCGGCACCTTCTGGCTCGGCTACGACAAGAAATTCATCTATTTCGCCGCTCGCCTAGACGACAGCTTGCCGGGATCCATCCAATCGACGGAATATCGGACAAACGTCGACCTGACCGGCAACGACACTGTCACCCTGGAAGTTGATCCGTTCGGCCACCACAACGACGAGAACCTATTCACGATGAACGCTTCGGGTGCCACGACGGTGGCGATCGCAGGCGGGAGAGCTGCAAAGCGAGAGTGGTTGGGCGAGATTCTGGCAAAGGGCCGGATCACCCCGTCTGGCTGGGAGGTTGAGGCTAGGATTCCTTGGAAGATCATGAGACTTCCTCACTTCGGGAGGCATGAGGTTCTCTTTAACGTCGAGCGAGACCACCGGCGCTTGCAGAAGAAGGAAGCGTGGCAATACGTCAATGGGGGCCACGTTGAAAATTACGGGAAATGGGAGAGCCCCGAGATTCCGCGAGAGGTCGAAAAGACTGTGAAGCTGCTTCCCTACGGTTTTGGAGGGTACGACAAGGACACGGGAACCATTGCCAATGCTGGCATCGACGTCCGGACGCCGATCACCGACACTCTCGATTTCGTTGGATCGGCCAATCCAGACTTCCGAAACGTAGAGAACGGGATCCTATCGCTTGATCCAAGCCATTTCGCCCGTCAGGTTGCCGAGACTCGACCGTTCTTTCTGGAGGGCCAGCAATACTTTACGACCTCGTTTGATGAGCCGCTCTTTTCCAGTCAGGACGTCTCTCGATTTGATTTGGGGTTCAAGAGCGTCGGTAAGATCGACCGGGTCACCGATCTCGGCTTCTTAGACGCAATCAGTTACGGGAAGGAAAACGATCTGGCCACGAAGGTCCGACGTCAACTTTCCGCGCACTCGTGGGTCGAGGGAGCCGTCACCAATTTGGAGCAAGACGGCCTCCGCAACACGGGCACCTTCTTGCAGGCGCGTCAAGATGTCGGGCCGCTCACTTTCTTTGGGCAGCATGAGACCACCAGCGACACCCAAATTGGGTCCGGTCACCGTTACAACGTCGGAGTGTTCTCGAACGGCAACGGGGTGTCGAACGACTATGAATATGTTGAAGTCTCGCCGAACTTCCTTCCCAGACTAGGATTTGCTCCCCAGGTTGACTACAAGGGGTTCAGCGGCAACACGGATGTTACGGTCGACGTGAAGAACGGACCCGTGCTCCAGTACCAATATGGGTGGAACGCACACGATTTCAGCACCTTCGAGAATGCTTTCTATCGCCGCGGGTATGAGTTTTATGCCGCCCAGACCATGCGAAAGGACAGCACCAAGCTGGTCTTTGACCAGACCTTTGACCGATTCCAAGGAAACAACGATGTGATCACCGCGCTCCAAGTCGCGCGACCCATTGGAAATCCCTACCGCAATGTTGTGGCAGCGTACGAGTTTGGAAAGTTCGGGGGTCAAGATCTCAAGGAAGAAAGGGTTACATTCGCCTACAGGCCCATTAACAAGTTGCAGGTCACGGGAAGCCTCAGCCGCCTGCAGTTGGATCAGGATACGCAAGACCAATTGATCTTTGGCGCCAACTGGGACATGGGCAACAACAAGTCCTTAAACGGAAGGCTCGTGAAGCAGGGCGACAGCGTCAATGCCTACTTGGCTTATCAACGCAGCGGAAATGCTGGCGCGGAATACTTTTTGATCCTCGGCGATCCAAATGCGACGACCACTCGCACGACTTTGGTGCTTAAGGTGACTTGGCCGTTGGAGTTCAAACGCGGGCACGGCTCTTAAGGTCACATCTGAACGTGATGCACTAAGCGGACACCGTAGGAGCGATGTCGACGTTCAGACCCTCGACGTCAAAATACGGCGCCTCAACAAACCCATTCATTTTTGCGATCGCACCAGTCGGAAACCGGCAAAGTAGGGTGTTATAGTCGCGCACGTTGGCGTTGTAGAAACGTCTCGCGGCTGCAATGCGGTCCTCCGTATTCACCAGTTCGACCTGGATGGCGAGGAACTGCTCATTCGACTTGATCTGTGGGTAAGACTCGACGCGGCCCAACAACGTATTCACCCGCGAAACCAACACTTTTTCTTGCGCTTCACGCTCGTCGATGGAGCCACTTGCGACCGACGCATGCTCTCGAGCCACCGCAATCTCTGTGAACAGGCTCTGTTCATGTGCGGCATAAGCCTTGGCGGTATCAACCAGGTTGGGAATCAGGTCATAACGCCGCTTCAAGGCAACGTCCACATCCGACCAACTCTCTCGCACGAGGTTCTTGAGCCGAGCGATTTTATTGTAAGTCGTGACCAGGAAGACCATGATGAGGAAGGTGAAAGCGGCAACCGCGTAAAGGAACGTCGTCGTATCATTCATTGCCCTTCCGTGCTCCCCGCGTATCCCAGGTCGAGGGCGTTGTGCCAGTAAGGCGTCATGCGGATGTCTTCTTTGACGAACGCAGGGATTCGTTCGTTGAATCCCTGAATTGCATGAAGCCGCTGGAGGCATTCTTCGGGATCGTGTTCGCCAACTTGATTCGCGATAAGAATCCACGGACCCTGCATCTGCCAGCGGTGCGGAGGGATGCCCATTAGAAATTCGATCATTTTCGGATCGATGATGGCGTAAGCCTTTTTCTCATCGCCGCACTGCACGCAGTAACGCTCATTGAACTCGTTGGATTCAAAATGCAGTTGTTTCAAGCCTAAATGCTCACCAATTTTGCTCACGAAGGTCTCGTTTCTTAACGTCAACTTAGGGAGATCAAGGGGCACCCTGACTGCGGCCACGGACCAGACGTGAACTGTCCGACTGTCGGAATCGCCAGTCCAGTAGCTGTATCTAAACATATATTGGTCACCCAGCGGGTCAGAGGCAACCATCAATTCAGTCAACTCTCGACCATATCCAATGTCCGCATTGAAGGGCTCAAATTGTGTGAACTGGAGCGTAAAAGGATCCGTAATCGCCCCGAATATGTCGTTGGCAAATGTGGCGGGCCCCAGCAACGATGCGGCAGTCTGCACGGCCAGGGGACTCACTCCGTCGTAGGGTGAATCTTTCATGGCGGGCGCCTCTTTATGAGGACCCGGATACGCGACATAGAATTCCATGCCAATGCTCTTCGCGTACTGCAGCAAACCGAGTTCGCGATCGACCGATCCACGGGCCATTGATCTCCGCCATGCGCTTGCGAAGTGAATCAACACATAGATTGCCAAAATGTATCCGAAAATGGCCATCGTTGCCCTATTGAGAACGACGCTATCTCAGTTCGATGCGCCGCGGGCCCTAGAGAAGCGAGCGATACATCTGATCGACGGTGACGAACTTGAATCCGTTGCGCTTTGCATGTTCGATGATCTGGGGAAGAACATCGAGTGTCTGTTGCACCCCGTCGTGGAGCAAGATAATGCCGCCATTTTCGAGCCTTTTCAAGGTGTCCTTTTCTATGATGTTTGTTCCCGGCTGAGCGTAGTCACCCGGGTCGTCAGTCCACAGGACGGTGACAAGGCCGTCGACTGTCGCAGCCTTCACCACGCTTCGATCATAGTCGCCACCGGGGGGACGACAAAAGGTTGGCTTGCGGCCGGTGATACGGACAATGACATCGTCACATGCACGGTACTCAGTCAGCACTTCGTCAAGCGGAAGGTGGGTAAGAGTCACATGGCTGAAAGTGTGGTTGGCCACCAAGTGGCCATCAACGACCTCCGCCTTGATGAGGTCCGGGTACTTCTCAGCCATAAAGCCGACGACAAAGAAGGTGGCGGAGATCTTCTCCTTCTTGAGAATGCTCAACAACGCGTTTGTGTAGATTGGGTGCGGCCCGTCGTCAAACGTGAGTGCCAGCCACTTGTTCTTCACATTGCCGCGCATCAAGGTGGGGACCGCGTACCCGCGACGGAATTCTCGCGCTCGTTGTGCAGTCAATTCTTCGGGAGACTTATAGACCTCTTGCTGGGCTCGTTTCCAGTACTGGTCCAGCCGGTCCTCAGTCATTTTGTTGGTTTGGCCCTTTGGGTGGGCCACTTTGGGCCCTGGCATTTGAACAATTTGCGGAGACCATGCCGCCCCTAAGACCATTGAAACGAGTACGCCGAGTTGTAATCGCGTCATTTGGACTCCAAGACGTTATGGCGTCTTTATAGAATTCGCCTGATCTTCAAAGCGGTTGAGTTTCAAGCACGCGGAACGCCGTAAACTCCCAATGTTGCATCGGTTGATCGTTGCGGAGTGAATGCCTTTGAAGATCGATCTCCATTCGAGGTTCAAACACTTGCAGTCGCACTTGCACTCGGATTGGTCGGTGACCCACTCCTAGAGGGTGCTTCGTGGGGAATCAACTTCACGCTTTAGGCGGCACTCGTTTGCCGCTGCGGGATTGCTCCTTCTTTGGCGCGGCCCGCTCGTGGTCACTAAATCCTCCTTAAGCAGGTTGCTGCCGGCCGTGATTTTCGCGGCTGCTTCAGCAGACGGGGCTCGACTGAATTGCGGATCGCACATATCACCGGAATGGTCGCTTCCGTTGGAGCGATGATGATGTTCGCCTGCTCCGGCAACTTCAAATCGATCTTCACGACGGCTCGTGATGAATGCCCAAAGTTTCAGACGTTCCTCGGAGTTCTTCATCCTTTGAAGGGCGACTGGAGAGAACTGAACTATTCGGGATTGCGGCTTTTGCGCAGGTGAAGTGTTTTTGATCTCGGAACACGTTGAGTTGTGGGGCGTCTAAGTTCGTTAATGCATACTGCGCCTAACGAATCCGCTACGCCAAACCACGTAAGATGAGAGCCAATGCAGGTTCGCCCATCGTCTTAGTCAAGAGTGTGCGCAACAAGGGATTAACCGCATGCCTGGAGAATTTTTGTAATGCTACGGATTCAACGCTGAGTTGACCATTCATGAACTGCCCGAACTGCCATAGAGACACGTCGGAGACACGCTTTTGCAACAACTGCGGCGTGATTCTCCGCAAAGACGTACTGAACAAGCGTGCTCCAAAGCCGAGAATGAAGCGGGGAGCGGCAATGCGAGTTCTCGCCGTACTGCTGGGTGTTGGCCTCGGGGCAACACTCTGTTTTCAGATGATGCAACAGAACCCAAAATGGCGTGATCAAGCCGATTTTGGAGCATTAGCTGGCGGCATTCTAGGCGCCATGGTGATCTACGTCATCAGCGGAGCAAGACTCTTGCTCAAATCGAACATGTACAAGGTTCGTTTGGCTGCGCTCAATCGCCAAATCAGGGGCATTCTCTCCAAGGCGGAGGAACATGCTCACAAGGAGCTTGAATCGGAGCAACCTCCACCCAGCGCCACGGAGACGCTGGCCACCGCCTACCTGCTTCAAAACGAAACAGATAAGAGCATCCACAACTACCAACAAGCTCGAGACCACGGTCGCCAAGATTTGGAATCCTTCAATAACGCGGGCGTCGCGATGGCCAAGAGTGGCCGCTTCCAGAACGCGGTCGAAATGTTTGAACAAGCCCAGAAACAAAGCGAGAACGCGATTGCGCCGCACGCAAATCTTGCCCATGCGTACGGCATCGCAAATGTCGGGCCGGAAGCTGAGCTTGTGAATCGGGCAATCAAGGAATCGCAGCGCAGCCTGGATTTGGACGGAAACAGCTCTGAACGTCACAATCGACAGGGGTTGATTCTCTGCCGTGCCGGTCGCTATGAGGAGGCCCTTAAAGCTTTCAACAAAGCCCTTGAAATTGCCGGGAAGGACAGGTTTCTACAGGCTGACGCTCACAACGATCTGGGCATTGGGTGTTACGCCAAAGGCGACGTGAAAAACGCGATGCTGAACTTTCAGCAGGCTGTGAAGCTTAATCCGGGCCATGGCCGCGCCCTAGCGAATCAGGGAGTCGTGCTCATTCAAGGAAAGACGGTCAATGAAGGGCTTGAGCGCCTTCAAAAGGCTGCCGAGCTTGACCCAAAGAGCGCGAGCATTCACAGCAACCTAGGGTACGCACTGTGCTTGGCCAAGGCGCCAAACGAGGGGATCTTATCCCTCCGACAAGCGATTCATCTGGACCCAACCATGTTTGAGGCTTTGTACAACATTGGGAAGGTTTATTTGGAGAACGGGATCACCGACCTTGCCGGCCGCTATATGGCCCGAGCTCTGCAGGTGCATCCAAATTCGTGGCAAGCATTGATCGCCATGGCTGTCATCAACGTTGGGGAAGAAAAATACGTGGAGGCGCGCCACAACATGGATCAGGCGATCCGAACGGCCCCACAGGACGTTGACGTTCTTACGGTCATGGGCATCGTGCTTGGCCTTACCTATGACTTCGACGAGGGTGAGAGGTATTTACGCGCGGCGCTGGCACAGGATAAGGAGAGCGCGCATGTGTACGGACAGCTTGCGTGGCTTCACATCCAACAGCAGAATGTCAGCCTCGGATCCGAGGAACTTTCCATTGCGCTCGGGAAAGACGAGAAGAACCCCGTTCTCAACGACAACTACGGGCTATCGCAAATCGATTTGGCCAGCCCCGAGGCGGGATTGGTCTATTTCCGAAGAGCCCTTCAATTGAAGCCAAATTTTCATTCAGTCCACTACCACATTGGCTACGTGCTGGCGATGAAAAAGAGGATTCCCGAAGCCATCCCCGAATGGGAAATCGCGGCGAAATATGAGAACAAGGACCCCAATGTGCACACCAATCTCGGCGTTGCGTACTACCTGAAGGAAATGCTTGAGGAGGCCATCGGCGAGTTTAGGCGCGTATTGACGTTACGTCAAGATCGCATGGAGGACTATTCCAACCTCGCGCTGGCTTATGCCAAGCAAGGGGTGGCGCTCAAGGCCAGCAGCAAACGGCCGACCGACTATAAGGCCAAGGCAGCGGCCGAGAAATTCATCCAGTCCGTGGGAATGTTCGACCGGGCGATCGCGATCAATTCTCAAAATGTGGTTTTGCACTCCAACCGCGGTCTGGCCTGCTTTTTTGCAAACCGGCTCGAAGATGCCCTCGCGGAGTGGTCAATGGTGTCTCGATTGGACGCTGAATACGCCAAGAAGCGAGGCGCTCTGCAACAGTCGGTCTTCGATGAAACGGCGATCAATTTTGTCTCGATGAGGGTTTGGGAGAGGATTTCAATGCTTCCATTAAAGACTCCAAACTATCAGTTCCGACTTTCCGCTGGATACGACACGGAGGAGTGGGATCTGGTGATCGGCGATTCGAACCTGGCGCCGATTCCAAAGCTTTCGAGGGAGGCGGATCAGATGGAGCGGTCTCTCAGAGCGCTGCACATCTGAACGTCCCATCGTCCTCGGCTCAATCGTCGAGTCAGCTGGCGGCCAGTCCGAGCTTTTTTGCCGACGACTGAATGCCGGATTCACGGCGTATCTGTTCGAGGCGCGCCCTTATCAATTTGTGCGTCCGGTGCAGGCGAGAACGAATCGTGCCAATGGGCTTGTCAAGCATATCGGCAATCTCTTTATATGGAATGCCTTCGATGTCGGCCAGGGTAATCAGGAGCCTTTGCTCCGGCGTCAGCGAGTTTAGTGTCTTCTGCACATCCTCGCTGAACGAACCGCCGAGTACTTCTTGTTCGGGAGTAGGGCGACTGTCGGCCATGTCGAAATAAAGATTCTCGTCGGCGCCATCGCGCTGAAGCGGTGTGTCGAATGAAACCGCCTTGACTCTACGCCGTCTCATTCGCAACAAATCTAAGAATAAGCGGGTGACAATTCGGAAGATCCAATTCTCGAAGGGCCGATCACCCTCGTAGTCCTCGAAGCTGCGATAAGCTCGAAAGAAGGCTTCTTGGGTCAAATCCTCGGCATCCGGCCGGTTGCCGGCAAGCCGAAAGGCCATGTTGAAGACCTTCCGATAGCTTTCCTGCATCAACTCGTTGAATCGTGCCTGGTCTCTTTTATTTTTCTTAGCGGTTGTCATATGAATCACGGAGTGATGACATTGCGTTTCATCATTTTGTGCAATGCCTCTTGCACGCCGCACTAATCAAAAGACAACTTACTGAGGCGAATCGTTCCTGTCTTGGAACCCACCTGGGCTGCTTAGAGGGTTCTCAAAAACGTACGCCGTCTGGGTTAGGCAGCTCTAGATATGAGAGCGGGCAATTGCGATTGTGAAATCACGCGATCCGTTTCTGAAGTTAGAACTACAGCGCGTTCCATGGAGTTCTCAAGTTCTCTTACGTTGCCCGGCCACTGGTAAGCCATCAGCGCCTTTTTGGCCCCGTCGCCCAATGTGAGTCCCTTGCGCCCGTTCTCAGCCGCGAACTTCGTCAGGAAGTGCTCGGCAAGGGGCACGATGTCTTCGACCCTGCGCCGCAAGGGCTCGATTTCAATCTCGACGACTTGAAGCCGGTAAAGGAGATCGAGCCGAAAAGTTCCTAGTTCAACCATTTCGTGAAGATTGCGATTTGTTGCCGTCACCAGCCTCACGTCAACCTTGGTTGGCTTGCTTGCGCCCAACCTCTCGAACTCGCGTTCTTGGAGCACCCTCAGCATTTTGATTTGAACGGTGGGTGGGATGTCGCCGATCTCATCCAAGAAGAGCGTGCCTTCGTGTGCCAATTCAAAGCGTCCTGCTTTAGCTCCTTGGGCCCCGGTGAAGGCACCCTTCTCATAACCGAACAACTCGCTTTCGAGAAGGGTCTCGGGGAGGGCTGCGCAAGAAACGGCCACAAAGGCCTTTCTCGCCCTCGGTGACAGCGTGTGAAGCGCTTTGGCTACAACTTCCTTACCCACGCCGCTCTCTCCCGTGATCAGCACGGTCGCGCGTGACGCTGCAACTTGCTGGATCGTCGCCAGCACAGATTTCATGGCGGGAGATTCTGCGATGAATGGCGCCTTTTCACTCTTTGGATTTGCCGGACGCACTACGGGGGCTCGAACGACGGCGTTCGCCACGACTTTCTTGAGCGAATCCAGATCGAAAGGCTTTGTCACGAACTCGAATGCGCCGTCACGAATGGCCTGAATGGCCTGGGGAATCGTGCCGTAAGCAGTCATAACGATCACGGCGATGTCGGGGCTCGATTCTTTGAGATCACGTACAAGCTGATAGCGGCTCTTGCCCGGCATAGTGACGTCGGTCAAAACACAACTTCCGGCGTTGTCCTCAAGAATCTTGGGGGCCTGGTAGACGTACTCGGCAACAAGCGCCACATAGACTCACTTGTCAAAAGCAACCTGCAGTATCCGTCAACACGCTGGTTCCGCGACACTGTCCAGCACTCTGTATTCGCCACC